>JAGOIG010000008.1 GCA_017995735.1 Candidatus Kapaibacterium sp.
GTTATGCAATTCACGAAAGAATTATTCCCCATATTAAAAATAATCCAAATATTACGGTTTTGACTGACCATACTGCAATTGATTTGCTAACTCTTTCTCATCACTCCACTAATCCGCTTGATATTTATTTGAAACCTGCCTGCTTTGGTGCCTTTGTATTGAATAATAAGACAAAAGAAATATTTCCAATTTATGCGCAAAACACGATTCTTGCAACAGGAGGACTTGGGCAAATTTATATAAATACAACAAATCCACCTGAAAATACAGGCGATGGGATATCGCTTGCATATCGTGCGGGTGCGAGAATGTTCAATTTGCATTATGTGCAATTTCATCCAACTACTTATTATGGGGCTAAAGAGCGGTTTTTAATTTCTGAATCTGTCAGGGGCGAGGGTGGCATCCTTTTAGATTTCATGGGTAATCGGTTTATGCAAAAATATCATGAGTTAGCTGAACTTGCTCCACGTGATATTGTCTCGCGAGCTATTTATGATACTATGCTTGAAACTGATCATCCTTGTGTATATCTTGATATTAGTCATAAAAATTCTGAATGGATAAGAAATCGTTTCCCTACGATTTATGCATATTTGCTAAAGAATGGTGTTGATATGACAATTGAGCCAATTCCTGTTGTACCTGCAGCACATTATTCTTGTGGTGGAGTTGGTGTAAGTTTGAAGGGACGAACTTCTTTACAACGTCTCTGGGCAGTGGGTGAAGTATCCTGTACAGGTGTCCACGGCGCAAATCGCTTAGCATCGACATCACTTTTAGAAGCATTAGTATGGGGTTATATAACGGGCAATGAAGTTTCGCATCCTAATGAAAATGATAACTATTTTCCTCAAATTTTTGATTGGGTGAGTGAAGTTGAAGATGTGGATAATGCATTAATTGCACAAGATTGGCTAACTATTAAAAATACAATGTGGAATTATGTGGGACTTGTTCGTACTCGTCAACGGCTGTTGCGTGCGCATCAAATTCTTAGACATTTGCAAACCGAAATAGAAGCATTCTATCGCAAAGCAAGAATGAGCCAAGAAGTTATCCAATTGAGAAATGGGGTCATTACAGCTTATGCTGTCACCAATTCTGCAATGGAAGACAGAGTGAGCCGTGGTGCCCATTATTTAAAAGATTAAATTTTTTATTTTATAATATTATTATTTTATATTATTATTTGAATATTTTTCATTAATTTTAAAAAATTAAAATTTGAAAGAATGAAATATAAATTTTCAATATTGATAGGTGCTTTTTTAATATTGGTTTTTAATCTGAATGCTCAAGATAAATTAGTCAGCGATTATTTACAACAATATTCACAAGGGAAAATGAACGAGGTGCGAAGTGCGTTGCCTGATTTGTTAGTAGAATATCCAAATGATCCAGGTGTGAAATTGCTGCTGGCTGTGGTGCTTGAAGATGCTGATAAGGCAGTGGATATATATAAAGAAATTGTTCAGAAATATCCCGAAAGCCAATGGGCTGACGATGCATATTGGCGATTAATTCAGTATTATGCCGTCAAAAATGATGTTGAAAAAGCAGAATATGAACTGGAAAACTTTAGGAAACGCTATCCAACAAGCGATTTTTTAGTGCCTGCAACTGATGTTGTGCGGACCGCAAAGAGTATTACATCAGCA
This sequence comes from Candidatus Kapaibacterium sp., assembly GCA_017995735.1. Lineage (GTDB taxonomy): Bacteria > Bacteroidota > Ignavibacteria > Kapaibacteriales > UBA2268 > UBA2268. The sequence goes on from JAGOIG010000008.1 coordinate 1,662, forward strand.
AAAAATAAAGAAGCTCAAACAGCTCAAAAAGTCGATACACAACAAAATTTAAAGACCCAAACCAAACCAGTCGATAAACCTTCCGAGTCAAAAATTACGGGGCCAGTAACTTATGGTTTGCAAGTAGGTCTATATAGCACAATGCAGGCAGCAGAAGCAGAGCGAGACCGTTTTCTAAAACAAAGATTGCGCACAACTATTGAAGAAAAGGTTGTGGATGGCGAAAAGAAATATGCTGTTGTGATTGGCAATTATTCGTCAATGGAATCAGCCGAAGCAGCAAAAGTTATAATTCAGCAACAATGCAATTGCAATCCAGTTATATATAAAAAATAATTTTGAGAAAAATTAGTTTATAGTATTAGATTGTATTGTTCTTTATAAGATGGTGGAAGAGCGGGTAGCAGGGAATCATTGCTATGATTTCAGGAAAGTCCGAACTTCGCAGAGCAATATGCTTCCTAACTAGAAGATAGCGTAAGCTATGGAAAGTGCCACAGAAAAAATACAGCCAATCCTGGAGCAATCCGAAATGGAGGCAATGGTGAAAAGGTAGAGTAAGAGCCTACCGCCGAGATGGTGACATCGCGGGCAGGGCAAACCCCAAATGAAGCAAGGCTAAGTAGGTCTGCACCACTTTATTTATTGTGGTCGAGTTGCTCGCTCGATTGTTCGATTGAACTGTGCAGATGGGTAAGCCGCTTAAGTGCAATGGCAACATTACACTCAGATAAATTGCTACCTCGGAGATATTCAGCAATTTTTATTGAAAAATAATCAGGCTGAGTATTTCTAGGACAAAATTCGGCTTATAGCTCTTCCATCATCAGTATTTTAAATTATTTGAAGGTGAACTATGAAAATACCCGATGATCCTTTTGTTCAGGAATTATTACCTGAGTTCATTGACACTTGGATGGACGATTTGCAAGAAAAATTGCCCACTTATTTAGAAACAAAAAATTCAACAGAACTTTATCGATTAGCTCATACTCTGAAAGGCTCTTGTTTGCAATTTGGTTTAGATGAAATTGCGGAGGTGGGGATTCAGTTGATGGGATATGCAAAAAATGAAGAATGGAGCAAAGCAATCGAAATTAGCAGCACACTACTCGATATGTTCAAAAATGCTAGGGATTTTCTTATAGAAAATGGTCTTTATGAATCTGATTAGAAATTTTGATTATAATGTTTGGAGGTGGAGATAGATATGAAAAATTTCCTTTTTTTTCTCTCAATATCATTACTTATTTTCAATAGCGTTTCTTACTCACAACCTAAGGGACAAGTCCGAATTGCAGTTTTACCGTTCGAAAATGCAGATGGAAGAATGGAATACAATGTTTGGAGCTACAAGTTGCAAGATTCACTCATTAAATATCTAAAAGAACTCGATCCTGATGAATTAAATTATTGCGTTGTTCCAAATGATTCCATAGAAGCTATTCTTGCAACAATGAACATCGATCCCGCAAACCCACAATATCAATCTGATATGTGGAAAGCGGTCGAAGAGCTTAAATGTACCCGTGCAATTATGGGGGATTTTAATGTACAAGGTGGCAAATTTTTGATAAATTGTTATGTTTATATAGTTGAATATAAGCTTGCTGACCCACGGTATCAAGCAAGAGACATTTTTAAAGATATGGATAAAATTCTCGAAGCAGTTCCTGAAATTGGGAAGAAGCTTCGCCCAGCTTTATTGCAAGCAAATTAAAATTGTGGGGTAACTCATAGATAAAGTTACCCCTAATTTTTTAAATCCTTTCTTAATATTCATCTATTTCTTAATTATCTTATCTACTTTTAATCCACTGTTTGTATATATCTTTATTATATATATACCGCTATTTAAATTCGATATGTTTATATTTGCTTGATTGCCCCCAATTGATTGGATAATCATTATTCTGCCTTGTATATCAATTATCTCTACCCGTTCTATCTGTGAATTTGCATTTACTATATTTATAAATTCACTTGTAGGATTGGGATATATGATTATTTCATCTGATTGATGCGCGATTTCTTCTACATCCAATGGATCACCCGTTTCATTATATGCAGCAAGTCCGTTAAATGTACCAATCCACTTTGTATTATTCTTTTGTTCAATTGTAATAGTTGTTATTGCATTATCAGGCAACTCAGAATTGTCTGTATTGAATACTTGCCAATTTGCTCCATCAAATTTCACAACACCTCCATCCGTGCCAAACCACTTTACATTATATTTAGCAATTGCAATCGCTGATACACCATTCCTTGGTAATCCCGAATTCGAAGTATTATAAACTGTCCAATTTACCCCATCATAAGCAGCAACACCTCGCGTTGTACCAATCCATTTCGTGCCGTTTTCTTCTATTGCTATTGAATATATAAAATTGCTCGGTATATTGGAATTTGTTGTATTATATATTTTCCAAATAGTACCGTCAAATTCTGCTAAACCGTTTGGTGTGCCAATCCATTTTGTTCCATTTTTCTCAACAGCAATTGCATTGATGCAATTATCGGGGAGTTCAGAATTTGTTTTGTTATATATTGTCCAAGTGGTATCTACTAATTTTGCCAATCCACCAAATTGCGTGCCTATCCAAACAGTATTATCACCTTCTGTTTCCAGAGATTTGATCCAATTATCAGGCAATTTCAAAGCAGTTTTCTTATATACTAAGGTATTTGTATCAGTAATCATTGCTAATCCATTGTATTCTGTACCAATCCATTTTGTTCCCGTTTTATCAATTACAATTGATGTTATTTGATTTCCAGGCAATTTTGAATTGTTTGTGTTTAAATGGACAAACATTTGATTATCAAATGTAGATATTCCGTTGGATGTTCCTATCCATTTTATCCCTTTTAAATCAATGGCAAATGATCTAATGTAATCATCTGTTAAGCCCACAGCTGAAGGATCTACAAGATTTAATAATGGATCACCAATTACATATAAATAGTTTTTATATCCACCTATCCATTTCCTATTTTTGGAATCAACTGCTATTGCTAGGACATAACTAATTTGAAAATTATTTTCCTCATAATTATAATTAATCCACTTTGTGCCATCAAATTCACTCACACCCTTGTCAGTACCCAACCACAGGTGATTATTATTATCAAAGACTAACGCCAAAAGATCAGTACCCCAAAAGGTAGTATCAGAAGGATAATATATTGTCCAATCCTTACCGTCATATTTCCCTAATGGACCCCATTCGCAACCAACCCAGATAACAGGTGCCAGCTGTGTTGTAATTGACCTTATGTTATCACCTGGGAGTTTGGAATTTGAAGTGTTATAAACCGTCCAATTTTTACCACCATCAAATTTCGCTAGCCCACCTCCTCTTGTGCCAACCCACTTGACATCATATTTATCAATAGCGAGTGAAGTAACATTGTTACTTGGTAATTTGGAATTTGAAGTGTTATAAACTGTCCAATCTTTACCATCATATTTTACTAATCCGCCTCCATATGCACACATCCAGACAGCTCCATTTTTATCAAATGCAATAGAATTGATATCATTTGTTGGGATATCGGAATTGCCTGTGTTATAAACTTTCCAATTCTTCCCATCAAATGACATTAAGCCACGTGTTTGAGATCCAATCCATATTTTCCCTTGTTTATCTATTGCAACAACCATTACTCTTTCAATCCGTTCGCCTGTACTTGTATAATTATAGTTTTCCCATGTTATACCATTGTATACTGCCAAGCCCCTCTCTCTGCCCATCCATATTGCATCATTGTCATCAATTGCTATGGACCGAATCCATCCTAAATCGTCTCCTGAAATATCGATAGATTTTTTAAATACCATCCATCCATTATCATCTGCAAAACTGGGTAATGAACAAGTAATAACAAAAATTAAAAAAATTATCTTTTTCACAATATTTACTCCATATTAGTTAAAAGAGGGGAAATGACTGTTTCCCCACTTTGCTTGTTTATCTTGTTAAAATCATTTTAACCGTTTTCGCTCCGAATGGAGAACGGACTACCAGCAAATATGTCCCCGCAGACAATTGATTGCCATAGTCATCAATACCATTCCAATTAAGAACAATACGATTCCCTGAATGAGTTGATTGGGATAAATCAAAAGATTTAACGCAATTTCCCATAATATCATAAACTTGGATTGCACATTGATTAATCAGTGGTTCGGTCATCTCAATTGTGATAGTTGTATTGATTTGGAATGGATTAGGATTTGTGTAAATTTTCAGAATATTATCTCCTATTTCATAATCGACTGATGTTCCACCATTTCCATTGTTTCCGCTCGCTGCAACAGAATCATTTTCTTCTTGTTTTGTCATCCAAGGTTCGAGTGCAAGAAAGGCAGTATAACGTGATAGAATGCGATTATCCATACTGGTTTTGATGATTTCATTCACTATCTCATTAATTTCGCCTTTAGTTTCGAGAGATAATATATAATTCAATGTCCATATTTTTTGAGTTCCCGCAGCATTAATATCGGTTTTGTCTATTGTGATAACTTTATTAAAAAGCTCACCTTCGAAAATTCCTGACATATTTATAGTCAAAGGCATATCGCCGTAATATCTACCAAATTGGACAATAGATTTACCTTGTGAAGTGGCATCATCTAAATTTGTTGGTGTAAATTCTGAATATGTAAGACCATTTGTGGCAGAAACAAACATCTTAAATGCAAAGAACACACCATTTGATTGATTAAAAACAGTATTAGCAAGATTGTAAATATTGTTTGAAGTTTTTGATATATTTGTATATGTGCCGTTTGAAAGTTTAGCAAGAATTGTAAAGAGATATTCATTCCCCCAATATTTTTCCCCATTGGGGCCAGAAGTACTCGGTACATCTTTATTAGCATAATAACCAATATAAAAACTTATCTTTTTCTTCATCCTGTCATCCAAATCCGAACAAAGCTGATTTGCCTGCATATAATCACGTTCATTACAACTTGCAGAAAATAGGACAATTGACGCCTTGGGATCGTCTCCGATAAAAGTTATACCTGCATTTATCAAATTTGGTAATAGGCTGTATTGAGCGATGTTATTTACATTTTCGGAAGCAAATGCGGCGTCTATATTTGCACTGCTCCCCGAAACCCATCCATTTTGCCAAGGTGTATAATCGAATGATGAAACAATAATATTGAATGAATCAGTCTCTTTTAACGAGGTCTTCATCGCTGATTTGATTGCTGCTAAAAGATTATCGCACGAAATATTTGTGTTTAATTTGTTGTAATCAATCAACACAAGCAATTTTTTTTCTTTAGTTACAAATGCACGAGGATCGTAGGCAAATTGATAGTACCCTTCGTTGTAAGATGTGGGGAAAATTTTGTAATAAGCACCATTCTGCAGTGGTGAATCAAAAACTAAACTTGATGAGCTTTTTACATCGGCGGACTGTATTGTGTAGAATGATACATCTCCAAAAATCGGATGGTTGATATTTGTAAATTGTGCGTCTTTTAATCCTTCGATAGTTGGGTTATTCCAATCTGGATCTTTAGAAATATAAATTTCAAGATTTGGAATTTTTTTGGAAAGGTTCATCAAATTTATTGGCAAAGCAGCTTTACCAAATGTATTAGTAAAATCAGCAGGTTGCAACCATGTGATTTTTACTTTACGTGGTGTGGTCTTTTTGAGAGGATATACTCGCATTTCATAAGCAGTTGCGGAATTTTTATAAATTACCATCGGATCGCGTCTCCGACTAACTATACCCTCATAAATTTTCCAAGCTGACCACCTATCAATAAGCTTTGCATTGACAATTGTATCGCCAACCCATAGTTTCGCATCAATTAATGAAGATTTTGCATCTAATGAAAAGAACATCTGAATTTCATATTGAGAAATTGTGTCCTTAACGTCCTTCCCTGAAAATACAAGATAAAGGCCATATTCGAGGTATGTACCTTGAGGTTTCACAGTTAACTGTGCTGTGTCAATAGTGCCTTGGGCATAGTTCCATGTATTTTGTGGGTCCTGAATTTGTAAATAATCGCCTGCAAATACAAGCGATTTGCTAACCATTAATAATGCACACATTATTAAAAAGTGCAATCGAATTTTCATAATTTACTCCTTTAAAAAATTACAAATATTACTACTATAAGACAATCGAAAATCGAAAAAGTTACACTTTTTTAAAATATTTTTAAAAATAATTTTATTCTTATTATGTTCTAATTGTTTAATTTGCAAAATTCAATTTACAAAATTCATAACATTATAAAGTTTGGAGAAAATTAATGGCTGAGAAAAAATTTGTACCATTTGTGAGCCCTGAATCCACAATGCCCGAATTCACCATTCGTGCATTGTTAATTGGTTTAGTACTAGCTATAGTATTGGGCGCAGCAAACGCATATCTCGGGCTCAAAGCAGGAATGACAATTGCAGCAACATATCCCGCTGCTGTAATTGGTATGGCAATCTTAAGATCTGTTAAAGGTTCTATCCTTGAAGAGAATTTTACTCGTACTGTTGGTTCAATTGGCGAATCAATTGCTGCTGGTTCAATTTTTACTATACCAGCATTTTATATAGCAGGAATATGGCGTCCATTTTTTACGACGAGTAATTATTTAACAGCATCCTTAATTCTAATTTTTGGTGGAATATTAGGTATTATGTTCGTTGCATTATTGCGTCGCGTTATGGTTGAGGACGCTGAATTGCCATTTCCAGAATCAATTGCTGCTTCAGAAATTCATAAAAGCGGGAGAACAGGTGGAAGTGGCTCAAAGTTTTTATTTGGAGCTATGGGATTTGGCGGACTTGTTAAATTCCTTGCTGAATTCAAAGTGTTTCCAACATTATGGGAAAAATTTGTCAATTTTCCAAAACAATTAATCTCGGGGACTCCAATTAATGGGCAAGGTGGAATGCTACTTAGTTCCCCTGGAGTTAGTCCCGCATATATTGGCGTTGGATATATTATAGGACCTAAATTGGCATCGCTCAACTTCAGTGGTGGATTGATTGCGTGGGGGTTGCTTACTCCAATAATATATTATTTCATCTCGCCATCGCTTGACCTTACTGCGTGGGCTCAATTCCTTGTTAATACTAAAGGTTTAACTTATAATGCCGCATTTGCAAAAGTAAGTGATCCTACTTTCCAAATTTATGAAATATGGCGATACATCATTCGACCTATTGCTATTGGGGGAATGCTAGTGGGTGCGTTCTATACGTTATATACTATGAGAAAAAGCTTAATTGCAGGTATCGGACGCTCAATTCGTGATGTCCGCAAAGCAGCAAGTGGCGAAATTGTTGCCGAAGACCGTACTGAAAAAGATTTGCCATTCTTCTGGATTCTTACAGGCATTATCATTGTCGGAATTGCAACATTTCTAATTACTTTCTTTATATTCAAGACAAACTTTTTAATTGCAATAGTATCGGCAACAGTAATGATTATTTTTGCATTCTTCTTTGCTGCTGTATCAGGATATTTAGTTGGAATTATTGGTTCATCAAATAACCCAATTTCAGGATTAACTTTAACAGCATTGGTAGTCACAGCATTAGTTCTTGTGCTATTAGGAGTTAAATCAAATACAGGTGGTGTAGCAGCAGTGCTTGGTGTTGCAGCAATTGTTTGCGTTTCTGCTGCCGTTGCAGGCGAAATGTTGCAAGATTTGAAAGCAGGACATATCCTTGGAGGTACACCTTGGAAAATGCAGATTGGCGATATTATTGGAGTTGTGCTTGCAGGTTTAGTAATGTTTTTTGTCCTATCGTTTTTAAATGAAGGCGATATCGCTCAAGGTATTCGTGAGGGTTATGAAGGTGGATTTGGTAGCAAAAACCTGTCAGCCCCGCAAGCAAGTTTAATGGCAATTCTATCACGAGGTATTGTCGAGGGACAAATGGCATGGCCTCTTATTATCGTTGGAATGCTTATGGGTCTTGGCTTTGTGCTTATGCAAGTAAAAAGCCCAATGCTGGTTTCTGTAGGTATGTATTTACCGTTGGAAACAACATTTGCAATTTTTGTTGGTGGTTTAATCAAAGGTGTTGTAGATTTATATAATAAAAATTATAAATATAATCCCGCACAGATGGCACGTGTTGAAAATACAGGAATACTATTAGCTTCGGGATTGATTGCGGGAGAAGCGTTGATGGGATTGATTTTTGCAGCTCTACGAGTGTTTAATGTATTTCCACCCGAAGTGTGGCCCTCTTCACCATTTACAATTAGCTTAGTTGTGCTTCTGGCTATCGCATTGATTTTAATAATGATTCCATTGAGAAATGCAGGTAGTCCAGACGAACCCGCACCACCCAGTGCAGTAATGTAGGATATTATTTAATATAGAATAAATACTAAAAGAGGCACTCAACTATAGAGTGCCTCTCTTTTTATAATCCAATATCAATTTGATTGTGAAGCAAATCCTCTAAATTTTCACGCTCCCTTATTAGATAATCTTTTCCCTCATAAATTAATATTTCTGCAGGGCGTAATCGAGAGTTGTAATTCGATGACATTGTATATCCATAAGCACCAGCATTTTTGAAAGCAAGAATATCGCCGGGATGGATTTCGCTGATTTTTCTATTCCAAGCAAATGTGTCAGTCTCGCAAATATATCCTACTACTGTGTAAATTCTTGGCATTCCCTCAGGATTGGAAATATTGATAATTTCATGATAAGCATTATAGAACATTGGCCTAATTAAATGATTAAATCCTGAGTTAACACATGCAAAAACAGTCGAAGTAGTTTGCTTGATAATATTTGTTTTTGCTAAGAAATATCCTGACTCACTTACAAGAAATTTTCCTGGTTCGAATGCAAGAGCTATTTCTTTGCCATATTTTTTCGCAAAATCATTGAATTTTCGGGATATTTCACGACCAAATAGATTAATATCAGTTTCATAATCATCGGGTTTATATTTCACTTTGAACCCACTACCGAAGTCAATAAATTTAAGATTATCGAAATTCTCTGCAATTCCGAAAAGAATATCAGCCGCTTGCAGGAAGACACCAACATCCAATATATCCGAACCCGTATGCATATGTAATCCTTCAACATTAATATTTAATGTTTTTACAAGCCTTTGCACAAGTGGGAACTGATGTATTGATATACCAAACTTTGAATCAATATGCCCCACAGATATATTAGAATTGCCACCTGCCATAATATGTGGATTAATTCTGATGCAAATTGGCGTTTCGGGATGCAAATGCCCAAAATATTCGAGCTGGTCAATATTATCAATATTAATATGCACACCGAGATGGGCAGCTTCTTCAAGCTCTTCAATTGAAACAGAATTCGGTGTAAATAGAATATCCGAGGGGGCAAATCCTGCTTTCAATCCTAATTTTACTTCCTCAATCGATACAGTATCAAGCCCCGAACCAATTTTTTTGAATAATTTCAATATATTAATATTATTCAATGCCTTAACAGCATAGAGGATTTTTAGATTGTCTACGTCGAAGGAATTGACTAACTTATTATACTGTAAAATGATTTTCTCAGCATCATAAACATAGAGTGGTGTATCATATTTTTGGCAAATATCGAGCACATCTATATTTGAGATAGAATATTTTCCGTTTTGTATATCCATAACTATATTAAATTTAAAAATCTACAAATTTAAGAAAAAATTTGAGATGAAAAGTAGGGCGCTTCCTGATTATTTTTGAATTTGGAAAGCAATGATGCTTTACCAACCTATTCCCAAGGTAGATTTTCTTTTATTGGAATTGCGCGGGGTGGCTTTCCGCCAAGCATCATAGGATTCAATGTATTTATTAAGTAGATAAGCACACCTGGACGCCGTATAGGGGGTACTTCTGCCCATGTTATTTTTAATCCGTGTGTTTCAAATGCTTTAATAACTAATTCTTGATTTAATTTGTTAATTTCTTCATAGATATTGCCTTGCCCAATGCGAATGATTTTTCTTTCATTATCCTCGCCAATCCACAGGATATATATACCATTTGTTTCCCTAACGGCGGGATGATCTAAATTAAGCTTTTCAAGCTCGCACCATTTTCCGCCTGTGCATCTGTACCATTCAAGCATATTATTCTATTATTATAAATAATACAAAATTAATATAAATAAATAAAAGATAAAAATAAATTATTGTTTTGTTTTATGAATTGAAGTAGTAGCTTCTGGGGATAGGAGATTATAATGGATCAGTCATTCTGAACGAAGTGAAGAATCCATTGCCGCATCGGATAGATTCCTCACTATGTTTGGAATGACAAAATGCCGCAACAGAGGGCTTAAGCCCTCTGTTATTTGGTATATTATCATTCAAGTGAAAACGGGTATGACAAAATTATTTATTTTTTCCTTAATGTAATTTCTGTTATTTCAGGTGGAACAGAAATACGAATAGGAAACCCGGTAGTGCCCAACCCTCTATTTACATATAGTTGAGAATTCCCTTCTTGGTATAAGCCAGCCCATTGTTTATAAACAAAGCGAGCAGGCGTTATCACATTCCCTAATACATTCAATCCAATTTGTCCGCCGTGAGTGTGTCCCGATAGTACTAAATCGCAACGTAATTTATTACGCATTCGTGGATCCCAATTTGTAGGGTCATGAACAAGCCAGATTATAGGATAATCTTCATCAGTATTTTGATTTGCTTTATGGAAATCACCAAAGTTCTGTCCATAACCTGTATTATCAACTCCAGCTATTTGAAGTTTTTGTCCATTAATTGTTATTGTAGTATTTTGATTATTCAACATCTGAACATTGCTGGCTTCAATTTTCTGCACAAGTTTTCGAGTCGATTTTTCAGGCATAAAATGGTCGTGATTGCCGAGGCAGCCATAATTTCCCAGTGTCGAGCGAATTTGAGATATATTATCTGAGATTATATCATATTCTTCATCGTTAAAATTCACAAAATCACCTGTGAGAAAAACTAAGTCGGGCTTGATATTATTAATGAGATGCACTACTTCCTTCATCGGTTCATTTGTGATATATGATCCTGCATGAATATCAGATATTTGTACAATTTTTACACCTTCAAAAGCGGAGGGAAGATCATTTATAAAAATATTATCCTTCATTATTTTAAAGTTGTATGTAGTGCTTACTGCTCCATACGATATACTACCAAATGGCAAAAGAGCAGCGCTCCACCCTACTATTTTCAAGAACTCACGGCGATTCTTATTAGGCTTAAGATTCTCTTGATTCTCCTCTTTCCTATTTTTGAACATCTCTTTTTCTCTTTCCTCAATTTTAAAATCATTAAAATTCTCACGTAATTCAAAATCTGAATTTGTTTCAAATGCGAGCGTTGTATCAAGATTCATTTGCAATTTAGGTAATGGCTTAAACGATAAAAGCGTATTTCCAAATTTCTTTAGCATTTGTTTCCAAAATAGATAATTTTTCTCCACAAAATTTTTGGAAAAATATAAATAGCGTGGTATATCTATTGCAAGTTGAACAGGAACAATTAAGAATTTCGGGATATACCAAAGTGTCATAATTGAAAAAAGTAAATTCTCAAATGCAGTCGGAATAATTTTGAATATTTGGATATATATAGCATAGAGCGAGAGTAGAAACATTGCAATACCAATCCAAATTGGAATTTGATATAGCAATTTGTTATATGAATGCACACGCACAAATTTCTTCCATCGTTTAAAAAACAGGAAGTCCAATATGATGAACAATGCAGAGAATTTTAACATAAAAATAATGTCTTTAATGCTTTCTATAAGTCCTCCCAAAGTTTTTTTTACTTTATTTCAAACTTATAGAAACACAATAATAAATCAATTAATTAAGGAAAAAATAACATAAATTAATTAATAATTAACAAGTTAAAAATACTGTACAAATATAATTTACCAAAAATTAATTGAATTAATTCAAGATTCATAAAATTCATTGATAATTTAAAAAACTTTAACATTATCTCATTTATTTTGAGAAATCTCATTTTTAATATACTCAAACGCTTCCTGAGGAGAATCAGAAAAATGGAAGAGTTCAACGTCGCTTTTTTTAATCATACCTTTCTTCACTAAATAATCAAAATCAATGAGATTATCCCAATATGCTTTCCCGTATAGTATAGTTGGAAGCGGCTTATTTACTTTGTGGGTCTGACGCAATGTAAGAATTTCAAAAAGTTCATCCAATGTTCCAAATCCGCCTGGCATAGCAACAAGAGCTTTTGCAAGATACACAAACCAGAATTTACGCATAAAGAAATAGTGGAATTCAAAAATCATATTTTTAGAAATATAATGATTTGGATGTTGCTCGTATGGAAGACTTATATTCAGCCCAATATTTGGCATATTAGCGAGCGAGGCACCATAATTTGCAGCTTCCATCATTCCACTACCCCCGCCAGTGCATACATATACTCCTTTTGTGGCTGGATTTTTTTTCAACCATTCGGAAAGCAATCGCGAAAGTTCAACACAATCATCATAATATTTTGAAATTTCCTCACGCTCTTTCAATTCTTCAATATTTTGTGCAATCTTCTCTTTTTCTTCCAGAATTTTTGCATTTGATAGAAGATTTTGCAAGGATGCCATTTCCTTTTTATAATCTTGTGTAGATATACTTCTAGCAGACCCAAAAAATACAATGGTTCCTTTCACTTTGTGTTTTCGGAAATACTGTTCAGGATATAAATATTCAGAAAGTAAACGTATTGGGCGCGCCTCAGGACTATGTAAAAATTCACGATTGTTATAAGCTTTTAAATCGCTGTGATTTTCAGATTTACTATCTTTCATTATATTTTTAAAATTATTATAAACGTCTATAATTTATATTTATTTATCTAAATATAAAGAGAAATTTCATATTTTTGATTGAAACTAGAAATTATGTCGCAAGGCTAAATAGTGCACAATAATGAATTATCTAAAAACAGATGTAGTTCATAATCTTCAATTTTATATTAATTTTGTAAATATTAAGATTGCCATCGTAGCTCAGCTGGTAGAGCAACGCTCTCGTAAAGCGTAGGTCAGGGGTCCGAATCCCCTTGATGGCTCAAGAATTTATTTTCACTTTTTTCCCTCTTGTTTTATTACTTTTTATCAATTGAGAAATGGGTTTGATATGTTTAATAATAATTAACAGACAAATAATAGTAACTAAAATTCTAAGCTTTCGAATATCGTAAAAGCTAAATATTGAGAAATCCCATAATAAATAATCGGGTAAATAAATAAGTACAACAGGAGTCAGCACGCAGGCTATAAGATTGTCAATATGTACGTTATGTGAAATAGAATACCGCGATATGAAATAAAGGAGTAACCACGTAATTATAGCTATTGGATTAATAAGCAGAAATGCCCCTGCACTGACGGCAAGACCACGACCTCCCTTAAATTTCATAAATATGCTAAAATTATGCCCAAGCACAGCTGCAATTGCACTGCAATAAGTTATTTCTATTGTTTGTTCAAAATTTATTGCAATGGCTGTAGTAAGAGCACCCTTTGCAAAATCTGCAAGTAAAACCATTGCACCAATCCATAAATTATGTGTAGATTCATAAGCATTCATTGCACCTAAATTGTGGCTTCCTTCTTTGGTTAAATCTATATCTTTATATTTTTTCGCAAAAATATATGAAAATGGAATTGACCCTATAAGATAACTTATTATGAATACAATTATATAATTAAATATCATTTTTCTTCGGATAATTTAATTTGTAAGAGCGACAAAGCAAGTAGGAAAAAGAACAAAATATAAGCGACTGCTGATGCATATCCCATCATATCTGTATGATTAAAAGCTGTATCGAAAATATAATATACAATTGAAGTTGTGGAATACATCGGACCGCCTTTTGTCATCACAAAAATCTCAATAAATACCTGAAATGCTTTAATTAAATCAAGCATTATTACAAAAAATATCGTTGAACGCAAGCCAGGCAGAGTAATATAGCGAAGTTGCTGCCAGAAATTCGCGCCATTAACTTTTGCAGAATCATATAAATCCTGCGATATTGTTTGCATACTTGACAAAAATAGCATCATATAATAACCTATCGAAAGCCATACATCCATTGCAATTATGGAATTTAATGCTGTAGATGGGTCAAGCAAAAATCCACGTTCCGATGTTGGCAATCCAATCATACTAAATAATGTATTCAAATATCCATCTTTTGCATATAAGTTAGTAAATATCAATGAAATGACAACTAATGAAGTGACTGATGGCATAAAATATGCAGCTTGGAAAAAACTGCGAAATTTTGCTACTTTTTGATTTAATAATTCTGCTAAAATTAATGACAAGATCAATGTAATCGGCACTGATATAACCACAAAATATAATGTATTTTTTGTGGCAATCCAAAAATATTCATCTGTAAATATGCTTTTATAATTTTTTAATCCTATAAATACTGAATTATCAGTTAATGTATTGTATTCAGTTAAACTTAAATATCCTGCATATATTAATGGATATAGCCAAAATATTACAAGAACAATCAGCCAAGGCAAAATCAAAAGTAATGTATTCAAATTTTCTTTGATATTCCCCTTTGAATATGATGAATGAAGTCGAAATATCTTATCTATTTTTAGAAAATTTATTTCTTTAGATTTTTTGCTCATTTTGATTTTGTCGATTTCTTGCTTTTAGATAATTCAAAATTACTAATTTTATTTTTTTAAGATTTGTAAAACAAATAAAGGTCAAAAATGAAACGATTAATTATTGCGGTTTTTCTACTATGTTTTCTTTTTTTAATTTCTTGCCAACAAAAAAATGATGGAGTTCAAATGCGGAATAAACAAAACTACATTGACACAGTAAAAGAACGTATCAAAGCTTATGCACCTGTAAAAGTCGAGGTGGATACAACATTTTTAACGAAAAATGAAAAAATTCTACTCGTCAAACTCTCTGAAGCGGGCAAAATTGCTGACGAAATCTTTTGGCAACAATCAGCGCACGACGCAAGGCAAGTACGAGATTCACTTGCTAAATTAACGGGTGGAGATAATGACATTCTGAAGGAATATGTGCGAATCAATTACGGACCCTATGATGTAATATACGGAAATGAACGGTTTATGCCAGGCGAGCCTAAAACCAGGCCGCTAGGAGGGGGCTTTTATCCAATTGATATGACAAAAGAAGAATTTGAAAAAGCGATTACTGACAACCCGTCAATAAAAACTCAATTCGAGGATTTATATACAGTTATAGTCAGGGAAAATGGAAAATTAAAAGCCCTTCCGTATAGTAAATATTATCCTGAAATCGAAGCCCTTGCTAGCAAATTAGAAGAAGCTGCCAATTTTGCTGACGATAAAGCATTAAAAGATTATTTAATATCACGAGCAAAAGCATTGCGAACAAATGATTACTACGAAAGCGATATGAAATGGATGGATGTCAAATCAAGCAATATTGATGTTGTAATTGGACCAATCGAAACATATCAAGATCAACTGTTTGGATATAAGGCGGCATTTGAAGCTGTGGTTATGGTGAAGGATTGGAAAGCAACAAAGCAATTCGAGATGTTTAAAAAGCATATTCCTTATTTTGAAAAGAATTTGCCTGAGGACCCAAAATTCATTCGCTCAAAAATCAATTTTGAGAGCCAATTGAACCTCGTAAATGTAGCATATTATGGTGGCGATTGCCAAAAAGGTACAAAGACAATTGCCGCATCTCTTCCTAATGACCCGCGCGTGCGAGAAGCAAAGGGCGGAAAAAATTCAATGTATCTGAATATGATGAGAGCAAAATTTGAAAAGAATCTAGTCCCAATTGCGAATATTATTCTTAATGAAGAATTGTTGCCATATATTGATGAAGATGCTTTTATAACTTTCACGACATTGCACGAAGTCAGCCATACCCTTGGCAGAGGATATGTTTATGGAAATGATAAATTAGAGGTTCGCACAGCTTTGAAAGAAAGATATTCCGCCATTGAAGAATGCAAAGCTGATATATTAAGTATGTACAATCATTTGCATTTATTGAACTTAAAAGAATTCGATGCAAATATGATTAGAAAAGCTCAAGCAACATATCTTGCAGGTCTTTTTAGAAGTATTCGCTTCGGTACTGAATCAGCACATGCAAAAGCAAATTTGATACAATTTAATTACTTGCGAGAAAAGGGCGCAATTATTTTGGAGAGTAATGGCAAATATAAAATCGATGAAAGCAAATTTTGGGAAGCTGTGAAAGGGCTTGCAAATTTAATCCTGACAACCGAAGCGACAGGCGATTATGCAAAAGCAGGAGAGATATTAAGTAAATATGCAGTAATAACACCCGAAATCAACAATGCAATTTCTAAATTGCAAAGTGTGCCACGCGATATTGATTCAAGTTATTTATATTAATTTAAAATCAAAAAAGAAAGGCTGCTTTTTAAGGGCAGCCTTCCTGCAAGTTGAGAGGTTTTATTAAATGATTATTTAATTACTGTGAATGATTTGACGAATATGTTGCCATTTATTTTAATCACGGCATTATATACGCCTGAAGCAAGGTTCTGAGTATCAATTCTCAATTCCTTTGTCCCTGTTGATAGGCTTCCATCATATAATGTCGATATTTCCATACCATTTACATTATATAATTTCACTTGAACATTTGCTTCGTTTGCAAGTGTGATATTCAAATTAGCAGAATTCTGCACAGGATTTGGATAAACTCCATCAATTGATAAAGCAATACCATCGGAAAGCAAAGTGATATATTTTTCATTGCTATATTTGAACTCGCCATTCTTATCTATCATTTTGATGCGATAGACGTATGTTTTTCCAAGTTGCACATTCTTGTCTGAAATTGGTCCATAATGTGAAATAGTTGTAGCAGTTCCTATAGATGGGACCTCATCAAATTTCACAAAATCGCTGCGGAGATTATTTTCATAAGTTGCTTTTTCAAGATCGAAACGCAAGGAATTAACTTCGCTAGCGGTTGTCCAGTTTAAATCTACACGGTTACCTGCTTGCTGTGCTTCGAAATCCATCAGTTCAATTGGAACAACATACCCGCCATTTGCTTCTGCATAATCAATCATTGCACGCAAGACAACTTCAATAGAATCCCAATGCCTCCATTCAACACCATTCAAAACAATATTATATGGAACTGCATTTACCGCGATTGATGCAATCTTACTGCTTTCGGGAACTTTACTAAGACCGCCATATATTCTTGGGTTAAATGTTAAAGTATCAAATAACATCCCGATACGTGCATAGCCTGATTCAGATTCAATAAACTGTAATAAGCCTGGATATGGTGCATTATTGGGATATAATGTTGCATTCTTCTTTTCAAGGTAAGTTTCGAGCAAAGCCCATTGTTCATTTCTACCAATAATTACGCCATTAACATTATGATTAGTATATGGGAGAGAACCTAGATAATTATAATCATTATCATGATCGAACAATGGAGTTCCTGGGGCTTGAATTGCTGCATGGAAGAGAGTTTCAAAGTCGGGTGTATAAAGTGGTTGATTATTTCTCACAAAATCTTGAGAACTAACGAAGAAATTCTTTTTTCCAGTAACCGAACTACCACTCATCAAATATTTACTAATATCTCTAAAATCATATATGCTTATATTATTTTGTTCGCCTGTTGCTAAATTATCGTGACCATCGATCCAGAATACTGTTCTATAAATTGTATAATTAATGCCTCGTCTTTCCCAAGCTTTTCTATCGAAAATGTCATAATTATTACTAATATTTTCCCTTGGATTTCTACGCCATCCTAAAGCATCTAATCCTCGGATTAATGTATCAAGATTTAAATTTGATGCAATTATATTTGGATCTGTTGGCAATTTGTTAGTGTCGATTGTCTGCCAATTTTCTGTCGATAGTAGCATTTTGAGATTTGAGCGAAGAATGAAGAATCTCATTGCTTTTTCATAGATGTTATTTACATTATTTTCATCATAAACAACAGAAGCAGTTAGCTTATATCGTGGAGAGACATTTTGCTCCATTAATTTAAATTGCCCAGGAATATTTGTATATTCTTCATTTGTGCCTTGGAATTGGCTGTAAGCTTCAGGTACAAAATCATTTGGACTTCCACTTGCTAAATCGAATGGGTAAATACGTATTTCTCCTGGTGCAAGAGAATTGATTGTTAAGTCTTTTGAAAGTATTTGCTTGCCGTCCTCAAATCGACCTGAATTAGATTCTCTTGTTATTGTTAAATTCAATTTAACTCCAGATTGCACCATATTACCATTATTACGAACTCTAACTTGAACATCAACTGGTACATTTGTCATCATATATTCAGCATCATCAAATAAGAAACCTGCGGATGGTTGATATTGAAGAGGCTTTTCAAAGTTGAGAATCTCTACATCAAACATAAATGGCGTTCCTAAAAATTCTTGAGCACCTATATCATATTTATTGCCTGCATATCCACGTAAATTGTGGTCAATATCATATAGATTATAATTAAGAGCAATACCACGACCATCAAGAGCAGATCCCTTAACGGGTGGATTCGTGCGAATTCTCAAGAGAGATGGAACATCATTAGTGACCACCAAATCATTAGTAAACGGATAAATATCAACGCTATATTTTTCCTGACCTGTCCATCCTTGCCATTGTGATAATTTAGTAAATTCTTTTGCTTTACCATATTCATAAATATTGGCATTAGCATCTGTCTCGATGAACCGATACAAATCAGCTAGGGATTCCTGAGTCCAATAAACGTTATTATTGAGTGTTAATCCTACGGCATCAGGTTTTTGACCATAATAAAATACTGCTGTCGCAATATCATTATTTGGATCAATTAGCATATCTTTGACACATACTGCATTATTGATAAATTCAGAATTAGTAATTTGAGCCAGCCCAACGCCTACAATCTCACCTTTGTTTTGTATGGTCTCTTCGTTTTTATCATCTATTATGACTGTGTTATTAACAATATGATTGCCTGTTGCTAAATATGAAGTTATATATGGTGTAGTAGACATCCTCGCATTAACAGGAATATTTATATCGCGTTGTGTGCGAAAAATTATGCCATAGATATTTGTTGTAGCATTTAAGACATTCAAATCTCGAACTATATTGTTCTCGATTACTATATCATCAGACGTGGGGAAGAATTTATAGCTTGAACCTGATCCAAACCCCGATCCTGCTTGCTCAACATAAATGCCCGCAATTTCATTTGGGTTCTTTATATTGCTAATTTCATTCCCGTTAATTATAATTCCTGTATTATGGTATCCAAAGTATAATTTGGCTTGCTTGCCACCAAAGAACATACCCGCAGAGCTTAAATCATTTGCTTGGACATTATCAATACGATTGTATTCAAATTTAGAATTTGACTCATATCCTGCATATACACCCGCATATCCAAGCGCTGTCATAGTATTTCTGGAAATTAAGTTGTTTGTATTGTAAAATGTCAAAATCTCGTCAGATAAGCTGCGCTTCAAAAATCCAATACCTATATCAACCACTCCATAACCAAAACCACTAATTTGGTTGCCAATAATTTGAATATCGTGATTGACGAGAGTATCCATTCCGTAAGAATTATATCCTGTTTTTGTATCGTACGGTGCTTTACTTCTTATATAAATAGCTGAGGTCACATTTTGGTCTGCTTGATAATTGAACTCTTTATCCGCAGAAGCATTGAAACTAATTAAAGGAATTTGACCTTTATTCAATGGTGAATTATCTGTAATTATTATATTTTTCAAGGTAATGTTTGACGCGCCATTGCCAAAATAGAATGCTGAACGGAAACTTGAATTATTTGTTCGCAGCACAAATTTTAAAGTATATTGCTCACCCCCATCGAAAATGATATAACCATCGGAATTTGCATATTGTTTTTTGAATCTATCAGGTATTTTATTAATTGGAGCATTCAAGTTAGGTGGAGCAATAGTTTGTCCAAATAAAATACCAATACCCGTACCCGTGTTAAGTCGAATTTCAACCCCAGCTCTTTCACTTATATCATCACCAGCCTTAAATGTAACTGTATTAGTGCTGCTAACACCTGAAATTTTTGATGTAATATCTAATGCTGGTGCGGAAAGGTTATTAATATTTCCAACTTCATAATAATTATCTAGTAATTTAAATGTAACTGGACCTGCAACCCCATAAAGATATAACGCATCTACAGCGGCTTGAATAGTTAAGAAATTTCTCGTACCCGAACCGGTTGCAGAAATTGTGTAATCACCTGAAAGACCTCCCTGAACATTAAATGCAATTGCAACCGTGTTATTAAAAGGTAATTCATCACGGGCAATTGGTGCACTGAATGTAATTACATAAGTACCCGTCTCGGTTGGTGTAAATAAATCATCTAGATAATAATCGCGACTATTCGCAATTCCTGAACGGACTGCATCGATTGTTTCTTCTTTTTGCCAAATTTTTTTCCCATTATGTGTAATCGAAACAGTTAAATGAATATCTGATAAATCCGACGAACTATTATTTTGTAATCTTATTCCAGGTCTTATTGGAATATTGAGATATACAGGTGGACGTGGTGCCAATACTGCTGTTAGAGCAAGCTCTGTTTCGTAATTAACTGAAAATATATGCTTAGGATCGCCAGGAAATGTTAGAACATTATTATTTGTATATCCATCAGGATGATATTGGTCTGTATAAAGGTGATAAATAACATAATAGTCTCCAATAGCGGGTGCATCGAATTTTGGCAATGGAAAATCAATAAATTCATCACGTGATAATGGGTCATCGATATTGTTCCATTCACCAACTTTTTGAGTGATAAAGTTATCATTAATATCATAAATATCGGCAGTTACTTTGAAATATGTTATATCATATTTTCCGACATTTTGCACCCTGAGAATCAGTGGAATATTATGATCGCCAAAACGATATACGGATGCTTCCTTCTTCACGGGTGATATAATTTGCATTGCATTCAAATCATAATCCTGCGCGATATAGAACTGCGTTTGTACAGTTTGATTCAATGAGGGCGCTCCTATCATACTGAGTGTCGCAGTAACAGTATATAATCCACGCTCTATCTGACCTTGATTTGTAGATAAATCAAGCGCTCCATTTGATGCTCCAGCTAATCCCTTTGCGGCAGTAATATCAAATCGATACATTTTACCAACAGGTTGCGGACTGAAATTGATTGTTACGTCATTTAAATCCGTGATTTTTTCCAAGGCAGAATATATTGTCTGAGCATTTGGTGAGCCAACTGGTCCATATATGCTGTATTGTAGCGCAATTTGATATTGGCTATCGTCTCTAGAAATTAACACATATGGTCTGTTTATTGAATCATTATAAATATTCCCCAATGTTAGGACATATTTTCCATTAGGATTGACTTTCACTAAAGATGGCAATACATTTAGTACATAATATTTTCCAAATGGGACTTTGTATGGTGCGTCGCTTTTTAGCCATCTATCAACATTAGGATTTTCGTTGCTATAATATATAGTTGAAGCGACATTTGGATCATTTGGTTGTACATTAATATAATTACTTGCTACTGAGCCTGTGAAATATATCCAACCGTATGTGCCACCTCCTCCTAATCCTGCTGTATTTCCATATGTGATTTTGATTTGATTTGATGTTTCATAAAATCTAATTTGTACATCAAAAGTATTTCCACCACCTTCAGCAAAAGTGCGAGCTTTTCTTTGCTCAAATGTTAAAACTCTGAATGGGGCTATTCCTGTGACTTGGTAATATATTCCATCTTCTGTTACCAAATCGCCCGTATACCAAGATATAATATTTGGAAAAGAATATAATTTTGGTATTGCTAATGCACTTGGATTGCGATATGTATTCAATGAAATAAATCCATTACCGTAAATATATAGTCTTGTTACGGTTTGATTATCATACTTGAATGTGAATGGCATAACTAGTGAATCCACTGGATCATCACCATTGATCATAAATGTCCCGCTTGAAAGATTTTGATATAACTCAAATCCTTCATCAATATTTGCACTTAAAAGACCCTGGGCTTTTGCACTGTTCACATTCAATGCAATTAGTCCCAAAATCAACAGATACAGAAATTGTTTTACAGATTTCACCTGTCTAACTCCTTATTTATTATTTTAAATTTTATTTCAATTTTATTACTTATCTTAAACTACAAATTTAAAAAAACATATTCAAATTAAATGATATTCTCTATTATTTTTCGTAAATTTTTTCATTTTTAATACCAAAAACTTTACCAATTTAAAGGTTTTTAAATTTTATAGAATTAAAAACGTTACAAAATTACTTAATAATATTAATTATTATATGCAAAATATTGAATATTCATCTGATAAAAAAATTCTCTCATCTCTTGGCTTTATTATTATTGGCTTTGTGCTTATCTATTTAATAGTGTCAATACAGTCAAATGTTAATGTGGAAAAAATTACACATTTTTCGATTCTCGGGGGAATATTTATCCTTCTTGGAATCCTACTCATTTTTATTGGCAAACAAAAACGAAAATTCGTCTTCTCTGAAAATACTTTATCTTTTTACAATCGTAAGCGTATCGTTTTTCAATCTGATTATGCTGATATTGACCTAATTAGAATTTTTCATAATAATCCTTCCAATGAAATTACTCTTGGTATTGTTAAATCTGATAATTCAACCTTCTCCATAACTAATTCTTTTTTCTCAAACGAAATGTTATATAAAGTTATTTTAAAATTAAAAGAAATCGCTGATGCTCATAATATCGGATTTGAAAATGAAATAGAGGGTCTAACGCTATAATCTAATTCCTGCTCTAATATTAAAAAACGAGGATTTCCAAGTATTCCTTCCACCAAGAGTAACTTGATAATTCACCCCAACATCAAAATTATCAGAAAATAGCATATAAAATGCAGCACCCATAGCATAATTATTCTCCTGACTTACCGTTTCAGTAATTTTCATTGGCCGTGCATTATCGAATTTTGAATTAGATAAAGTAAAATTACCAAATATCCGTATTTCTGTGTTTGCCACTGTCGAAAGAACAATTGCAGTATTAATGATCGTCTGGTCCTTAAAATCTTCTGCTCGATAATTATATATTAATGTATTTTCCCACGCTACCGTTCGGTACTTTACTCCAATCTGGGTACCAATCAAAAACTCGAATGCACCATCACTCAAAAAGTTCCTACTTGAATCATTATATAACCCATTATGAAAACCCGTTGGAATACGTACTTCTCCTATTAAATTTGTAAATATTGGCTTATCAACTAATCTATAAAATGCATTTAAACCAATATAATCAACACGATTCAGTGAATAACTTGCTTTCTTTTCGCGATTTCCATATTCGTCGGTCATAAATTTTTCATCTAATGAATAAAAGGAAATAGGGGCATAGAGCGAAAGCTCCAATTTTGTATTGAAATCATACAAAACTTTCAATCCTACTATTGAATGATAATAATCAAATGTATATACCCTTGTTGTATCATTAACAGAATCATAAACGCTGTAAGTATATATGTTGCTATCATTTAAATTGTAATAACTCGATGCC
>JAGOIG010000132.1 GCA_017995735.1 Candidatus Kapaibacterium sp.
GATGGTGTCTCAATGAATCAAATTGGAATAAACTTTGTGCGTTAGAAATTGTAAGTGAAATTAAAAATAGGATAAAAAACACAAATAATGATTTTTTCATATATCTTGTAATCCTAAATTCTATATATGCTAAATTAATAAAATAATATTAAAAAACAATTTTTTTTTAAATATACTTTTTTTTAAAAATTTTATTTTATTTTTTAAAATTCATTAATAAAAATTCATAAAAATTTTTTATAATTTATCTATATTGTTGGAAAAAATTAATTTTTCTATTCAAATGTTAAATATTAGTTAATTTGCATTTTCTAAAATTTGAATTTTGTTAAAGGTATAACGATGAGTTTAAAACAGAAGATATCAGATTTTTTTAATAGAAAGAAGGAAATAGTAGAGAAGACTGAAATTGAAGCTCAATCCAAGCAAAGTAAATATGGGAAGATGACAGCGCGGCAACGCATTGAGGCTTTGCTTGACCCAGGGACATTCCACGAATATGATTTATTTGTGGAACATACTACTGAT
Organism: Candidatus Kapaibacterium sp.; assembly: GCA_017995735.1. Lineage (GTDB taxonomy): Bacteria > Bacteroidota > Ignavibacteria > Kapaibacteriales > UBA2268 > UBA2268. The sequence goes on from JAGOIG010000132.1 coordinate 529, forward strand.
GAATTTGGGATGGATAAGAAGTTCTTACCTCGCGACGGTGTAATTACAGGGACAGGCGAGATAATGGGTTATCCCGTTTGCATCTATGCCCAAGATTTCACGGTTGCGGGCGGTTCATTAGGATTAGCACATGCTCGGAAAATCACAAAAATTATGGACCACGCAATGAATTTGGGAATACCTTTAATTGGTATAAATGATTCGGGTGGCGCTCGGATTCAAGAAGGAGTGAATTCATTAGCGGGATATGGGGAGATATTTTATCGCAATACTCGTGCATCAGGCGTTATTCCTCAAATATCTGTAATTCTTGGACCCTGTGCAGGGGGTGCTGTATATTCTCCTGCATTGACTGATTTTGTGTTTGTTGTTGATAAAGTTTCAAAGATGTTTATAACGGGTCCTGAGGTTATCAAAACTGTGCTTGGGGAGGAAATTTCAATGGAAGATTTAGGTGGTGCAAGGGTGCAAGCAGAAATTTCAGGCAATGCACATTTTTTTGCTGAAAGCGAATTTGAATGTTTTGAACAAATTAAAAAATTAGTTACTTTCATCCCGTGGAATAATCGCAAAAAACCTGAACCAATGCTTCCTGCTCAACCTTTAGAAGGTAGAACCATTACAGAGATTTTGCCAAATGATAATACAGAACCATATGATGTGCGGGATATAATTAAAGCTATCGCTGATAAATCTGATTTCTTTGAAGTGCAAGAGTATTGGGCAAAAAATATTGTGATTGGCTTTATTCGGATGAATGGTGAAACAGTAGGCGTTGTTGCAAATCAGCCTCTTGTGCTTGCTGGTGTGCTGGATGTAGATTCTTCAGATAAGGGTGCTCGGTTCATACGATTTTGCGATGCTTTTAATATTCCATTATTAACACTTGTTGATTTGCCTGGTTATTTGCCGGGAGTTGATCAAGAATATGCGGGTGTTATTCGTCACGGCGCTAAAATTCTATACGCTTATAGCGAGGCAACAGTATTGAAGATGACGGTTATTATGCGTAAGGCTTACGGTGGGGGATACATTGCAATGTGTTCACGCCATTTGGGTGCTGATTTTGTTTTTGCCTGGCCCACTGCTGAAATTGCTGTTATGGGACCAGAAGGTGCAGCAAATATTATTTTCAAAAAAGAAATTGAATCCGCACCAAATCCCGAAGAAATGAGAAAAATAAAAGTGCAAGAATATACAGATAAATTCGCAAATCCATTCAAAGCAGCTGCTAATGGCTATATTGATGGTGTGATTATACCTGATGAAACTCGCGAACAAATATTGCATTGCTTACTCATTGGCAAAAACAAAAAGGTTGAAAATCCAGAAAAAAAACACGGTATCCCACCATTTTAATAAGGAATAATTATGGAAGAAGATCTCAAAGGAAAAATTATTGTTGATGACACGGTTTACGAAACTTATTACACGCGAAAATATTTAAGCCGCAAACCCATAAATATTAGTGATCCCAACACTATTGTTGCTGTCATACCTGGCGTAATAAAAGACATTTTGGTTAAAAAAGGTGATAGAGTTACAAAGGGCCAACCCTTGCTTATACTTGAGGCAATGAAAATGAAAAACCGCATTTTTGCTCCACGTAATGGAATTATTGAGGAAGTAATTGTAAATATTGATGATAGAGTTGCTAAAGACCAGCCATTAATAAAAATTACTGATTAGCTGGTTTTCGGAATTTCTGGGTATTTATACCATATTTTCTAATTTTTATATGTAATGTTTCGCGGCTCACACCAAGCAATGCTGCGGTTTTGCTGACATTACCATAGTTATCTCTCAACGCATTTTCAATATTTACCTTATCAACAGCAGCTAAATCTTCCTTCAATGTACGGTGTTGGGCAGAATCATGGAAGTTCTTATTATTAAATTGCGAATGATTTTGACTTGAAATAATTTTATCAAGTATCGGTATTTCAATTCTATTTTCATCAATTGTTTGCAATGCAATATTAACAATATTGATTAATTCACGTACATTTCCCTTCCATTCCTTCAAGGCAAGATATTCCAACGAAGATGGGGTAAAATATTTGTCTGTGTTATATTGTTCATTATGCAATTTTACATAATAATTAACAATATCGGGAATATCTTCACGACGTTCTCTCAATGATGGAATATTAATTTCGCACTCACGCAATCTATGGAATAACTGCTCCCGGAATTTGCCATCTTCCATCATTTTTACTAAATCACGGTCAGTCGCTGATATAAAACGTACATCAATTGGCTCTGTTTGAACGCTCCCGACTTTTCTAATAACTTTTTCATCAACAGGAATAAATAAATTGGATTGTAATTCAAGTGATAAATCCCCAATTTCATCTAAAAATAATGTTCCGTGATTTGCCTCATGAAACAATCCTTTTTTCGTTTCGATTGCCCCTGAAAATGCACCCTTAATGTGTCCAAAAAGCTCACTTTGAAATAAATCTCGGGGGATATTTGGAATATCTACAGTAATAAAAGGGCCTGCGTGCTTGCGGCTAATATTATGTATGGCTCGCGCGATTATACTTTTGCCTGTGCCTGTTTCTCCTGTCAATAGCACATTTAAATCAGTTCTACCAAAGCGTATAATCAATCTTCCAATATCAAGCATTGCGTTTGATTTTACAATTATTCCATTCTCAGAAAGAAATTTTCTGATTGTTTCATCATCTTCCTGAATATCTAATCCAATACTACTTTCTAATACCTCCTTAATTTTTTCACTATTAAGGGCGCTTTTTTCAATAAAATTAATGGCTCCAAGCTTTGTTGCTTGCACAGCAATTGATATTGTCCCACGTCCTGTAATCATCACAACAGGAATAAATGGGTAATTATGCCTCAAAATTCCAAGTACATCAAGTCCCGTCAATGGATCATCACTACCGAATTCTATATCAAGCAACACCAACCCAATTATATCAGCATTAGCCTTGATATAATTCAATCCATTTGTAGTGTGGTTAAATGCAATAGAATGATACCCAAAAGATTTCACAATATCCTGCAATGAATTGCAGAATTCTACATTATCATCAAGAATCAATATTTCCATTTCTATTTTTCCTCAATATTACATTAACTTAATTATAGCAGTTTGCAGACTGTCGAATACTTCACGAAACCACTTATTGCCTGCATTAGTATATTCACTATTCCATACTGCTCGAAAATATACATTATTTGATTTATCAATATATTCTACGTAGTTCGATATAACACCTGGCGAATTTAATACTTGCGTCTTATTAATTGCATTCTGTACCATTCTATATAAACTGCAATATTCATCAAGCGAAATTTTGCCAACATTCTGAAATGTTGTGTCTTTTTTATTCCCTTCTTTGATTGCCATTTGAATATTGCAATTATCTTTTAATTCATAAAATGTTTCGAGATTTGCCTTTGTATTGATTTCTCCCCATCGAATAATTATGCCTTTTGCAGATTTCGGTACGCAGGGCGGTAATTTTGCCTGTGAACATCCGATAATTACCATCGATATCAGGCTTGCCATAAGAAATATAAAGATAATCTTTATTCGAGTCATTTAATTTCTGAAAATAATTCAAAATTAATAAAAATTGAAATATATTAAAAATATTATAAAACCTTTTTAATATCTTTTTGATTTTATTAACAAATATATGAGTAGAATTTATTAATTTTATAAATTCAAAATATAATTTAATGAAGAATATCTTTATCACAGGAATTTCCAGAGGTATAGGATTTGCTTGTGCGGAACACTTATCTAAAAATAATATTATTTTTGGTTCAACACGAGATAAAAACAAATTTATAAATAATCCCAAAAATTCTTTTATTAATCCTGAAAATGTGTTTGAAATTGATTTTTTAAAGCAAAACGATATAGAAAATCTGGATAAAATATTATATAATATTAAGCAAGATATTCAAGTTCTGATAAATAATGCAGGTGTCGTTATTTTTACTCCTTTTGAAAAATCAATTATAGACGACTTAAAAACGCAAATTGAAGTAAATGTGTATGGTGCATATCATTTAACAAAATTGCTTTTGCCTTCAATGATAGAAAAAAGGCAGGGAATGATTATTAATTTAATTTCAATAGCAGCTGAGAAACCTTTTGAAAACTCATCTCTTTATGGAGCAAGCAAAGCAGCACTTTCTACGATGTTTGCTTCAGTTCGTGAAGAAACGCGCCGTCAGAAGGTTAAAATCACAAATCTTATACTTGGCGCCACTTACTCAGACGTCTGGGATGAAGAAACCCGTGCAAAATTAGGTTCTCGTATGATTCAACCAAAAAGCGTTGCAATGATAGTAGATAATATTATTGATCATTATGAGAATGATGATTTTATGATAGAAGAAATTGTCATCAGGCCTCAATTTGGGGATTTATAAATAAATATTTATTTTTTACAATAATATAAAGCACAATTACGTTCATATAATCGAAATTAATTTATAATTTTAAATATTGTTATTTTAGCAGAAAGCATTAAAATAAAATTATTTTTTAACAAAACAATATTTTTTCATTCAAGAAAAAACAATGGATTCTGCTATTA
>JAGOIG010000133.1 GCA_017995735.1 Candidatus Kapaibacterium sp.
GCTTCCATTCTTGCAGCTTTATTAATAAATGTAATTCTTTTTTTAATTAGTTTATTAGTGTTTAAACTAATAAGAAATAAATCAATAGAAACAACAATGCGAATATGGGGCGGTGCAATGTTTGGGAAGTTGATATTACTCTTTTTATTTATTTTATTTATCGCAAAACCGATGCATTTGATTACATCTGCATTTGGAATAACATTTGGGGCGAGTCTTTTCTGTTTTTTAATTATTGAAATTTTATTATTAAATAATCAAAAAATATAAAATATAGACAAATTTTATTAATTTTGTATTTATTTTTCTTTTGAAAAAGGTAAATCCTTTGGAAGCTCAAGAAACACAGCAAGAGAGTATACAACAAATTCAAAATACAACTAATTCAGTCAATGCGCAACAATCGAGTGGCGGAAGTAGCGATATGTTTAATCAGATATTAACATCCGAACTTCTTAATCATCATGGAGTTAGCTATTTCGATGCAATTCATATTGATTTGCCTGTTATTCTTTATGATGATAAGTTTTACTTCTATCCATCAATGAAGGCAATGAATGAGAAGGGCATTTATAAAGAAGTTCATAAAGAAATTGTTCGAGCAGAAACTGGTACATCACCAAAACTTGATTTATCTGTGACTTCCCTTGTATTTTATGAATGGATTGGGATGTTAATAATACTTATAGCAGCATTCATATCAGCAAGGAAGTATAAGAAACGTGAAAAGAAAGCACCACACGGCATACAAAATATTTTTGAATATACATTTCAATTTGTACGGGACGAAATTGTTTTGCCAACCATACCAAATTATAAATTAGCAACGCAATTAACACCATATTTTGTTGGGTTGTTTCTTTTTATATTGATGATGAATATGCTAGGATTATTGCCGGGTGCTCATACTCCAACGGGCAATATAGCCGTCACAGCAACATTAGCCGTGACAGCATTTTTAGTTATTAATGGAAGTTCAATAAAAGAAATAGGATTATGGGGATGGTTGAAAGAGCTTACAGGTGGAGCGCCAATTTATCTTGTTATCATAATGGTACCGATTGAGATAATATCGATGTTTACAAAGCCTTTTGCTCTTACAATACGTCTTTTTGCAAATATGACAGCGGGGCATGTAGTAATATTAAGCTTATTAGGGCTTATATTTTTATTCCAAATGATTGCTGTTGTCCCTTTTGTCAGTATATTTGTTTTATTTGTGTATTTTCTTGAATTACTAATAGTGGTGATTCAAGCGTATATTTTTACAATTCTAACTTCGGTATTTGTTGGACTTGCAATAAGTCCACATACTGAGGAGCATCAACAATGAAAATTAATTTTAATTTTAAATAATAAATCAAAAAAAAAGGAAAAATAATGGAACCTCAAGCATTATCGTATTTAGCAGCCGGAATCGGTGCATCAGTAACAGTAGTGGGTGCAGGTCTTGGAATCGGAAAATTAGCAGCATCTGCATTAGAATCAGCAGGTCGTCAGCCCGAAGCATACAGCAAATTACAAACTATGATGATCATTGCTGCTGCTCTTATTGAAGGTATTGCACTATTTGCTGAAGTTATTAGCTTTTTGCTCGCATTAAAATAATTTCAAAAGACAATTTAGATTATTTTAAAAAATTCTTTTTATCAAAGAATTTTTATAATTAAATAATATCTAATATTTTTTAGGTTAATTTTTAATTTAGTATTATGGAAAAACTACTTACTATCGACCCAGGATTAATGATTTGGTCAATAGTCAATTTTCTAATTTTTCTTTTCCTACTTATCAAATTTGCATATAAACCTATTGCAAAAGCAATTTCTAATCGAGAGAAAAGTATTGATGATGCAATTAAAAGTGCAGACGCAGCCAACAAACGCGCAAATGAATTAGTTGCAGAAACTGAACAGAAATTAGCTGATGCAACAAAGCAGATGAACCAATTAATTGAGCAAGGTAGACAAACTGCAAATGAAATAATCCAAAAAGCAAAAGATGAAGCAGAAAGAATTCGTCAAGAGAAAATTGAGCAATCAGTAAAAGATATTGAGATGGCTCAAGAAAAAGCTTTTAAGGAATTAAAGAAAGAAATTGGAACAATTGTGGTGCAAGCAACAGAAAAGATCTTAGAAGAAAAATTAAATCCCGAAAAGGATTATCAACTTATCGAGGGATATGTTCAAAAGCTTTCAAAAAATTAATGATCTTAAAAAATGACCGAAAAACGAATTGCCCAAAGGTATGCTAAAGCATTATTTTTAATTGCTCAAGATGAGCAAAAAATGGAAATACTACACAATAATATTTTATATATACAAAATGTATTGCAAAAATCACGAGATCTTACGCTTCTTTTGAAAAATCCAATTATCAGCCCAAACAAAAAGATTAGAATTCTTGAAGATATATTCGGAAGTAATGTTGACGATATTATAATTAAATTTTTAATCTTCGTTGTAAAGAAAAATCGGGAGAATTTAGTATCTAATATTTTAGCTGAATTTATTGATATGTATAATGAAGCTAATAATCTTGTAGAGGTCGAAATAGTCTCGGCTCATCCGTTAAATGATCAATCAAAAGAAAAAATAATAGAATCGGTATCAAAATTGATAAATAAAAATGTTATTCCAAGGTATAAAATTAATCCAAAAATAATTGGGGGAATACAATTGAAATTTGCTGATTATCTTTATGATGCTTCGGTCAAAAAGCAATTAGAAACGCTAAACAATATTTTATCTAACTAGTAAATAAAGGAATTAAATAAATGTACGAATTAAAACCTGAAGAAATATCATCAATTCTTAAAAGGGAGTTAACGGGTTTTGAAAAGGAAATCGATATCGAAGAAGTTGGAACTGTGCTTCAAGTCGGCGATGGAGTGGCGCAAGTTTATGGATTATCAAAAGTTATGGCAAGCGAACTAGTAATGTTCCCAAATGATGTGATGGGAATGGTGCTTAATTTGGAAGAAGATAGCGTTGGCGTAATTCTTTTTGGAGAAGATAAGCTTGTCAAGGAAGGGGATGTTGTAAAACGTACTAAACGTATTGCGTCCGTTCCTGTTGGCGACGAATTGCTTGGTAGAGTTATCAATCCACTGGGCGAGCCAATTGACGGAAAAGGCGAAATCAAGACAAAGCAGTTTCTTCCAATCGAGCGCAAAGCTCATGGCGTTATTGACAGGCAACCTGTAAAAGAACCATTACAAACAGGTATAAAAGCCATCGACGCTATGATTCCAATTGGACGTGGGCAACGTGAGTTGATTATTGGAGACCGTCAAACTGGTAAAACGCAAATTGCAGTAGACACAATTATTAATCAAAAATTTACTCATACTCCCGAGGCAAAGCAAGTCGGAATCGAACCTGTATATTGCATTTATGTTGCAATTGGACAAAAGGCATCGACTGTGGCTCAATTGGTAGCAACATTAGAAGAATATGGAGCAATGGAATATACAATTGTCGTTGCGGCGAATGCATCTGATCCTGCACCAATGCAATATATTGCACCTTATAGTGGATGCTCAATTGGAGAGTACTTCAGCGAAAATGGTCGCCACGCAATGATTGTTTATGATGATTTATCGAAGCATGCTGCTGCTTATCGCCAAGTCAGTTTATTACTTCGCAGACCTCCAGGACGTGAAGCATATCCAGGAGATATTTTCTATTTGCATAGTCGTTTGCTCGAACGCGCGGTGAAATTGTCTAATGATTTAGGAAGTGGTTCTCTCACTGCACTTCCAATAATTGAAACACAGGCAGGCGATGTGGCTGCGTATATTCCAACTAATGTTATTTCCATTACTGATGGACAGATATATCTCGAACCGGGCTTATTTAATTCAGGCATACGCCCTGCAATGAACGTTGGTATTTCCGTATCTCGTGTGGGTGGCGATGCACAAATCAAAATAATGAAAAAAATCGCAGGAAAATTGAAAATTGAACACGCTTTGTTCCGTGAATTAGAAGCATTTACTCAATTTGGCTCCGATTTAGATAAATCAACTATGCAAAGATTGACCCGTGGCCGTGTTATCACCGAAATTCTAAAGCAACCAACTTTAAGACCTATTCCCACAGAACAACAAGTTGCTCTATTTTATGCTGCAACAAATGGTTATCTTGATACTATACCATTGAATACAATCAAGCAATTTGAGCGTGATTTCTTGGAATTTATGCGGAATCAGAAAAGCGATTTATTAGCTACAATAATAAAAGTAAAGGAATTAACACCTGAAATAGATAAGGCGTTGAAAGCTTCTTGCGATGAATTTATGCCAATATTTCTTAAATCAATTGGAAAATGATAATTCTCACGGGTGGTGCGGGATTTATTGGTTCTAATTTTTTAAAATTTCTTAATAATAAAGGAATTGAAGATATTATTATTGTCGATAATCTCGGAAGCTCGATAAAATGGAAAAATCTTGTAGGCAAGAAATTCATCGATATTATTCATAAGTCTGAATTTTTGAATATTAAAGATGATTTCAAAAATATTGATGCAATTTTCCATTTTGGTGCATGCTCCCGCACAACCGAAACGGATATAAATTATTTGATTGAGAATAATTATCATTATAGCATTGAACTAGCGAAATTTGCCCTTGAAAATAATGCGCGTTTTATGTATGCAAGCAGTGCATCGACTTATGGAGATGGCTCAAAAGGCTATTCTGACAAAATTTATGATGAACTTGAGCCACTAAATGGCTATGGATTTTCAAAACATTTGTTTGATTTATGGGTAATTAGACAAAAGCTTGACAAAGTATTTCTGGGATTGAAGTTTTTCAATGTATTCGGTCCAAACGAATTGCATAAAGATGATATGGCAAGTATGGTCACAAAAGCATATTTTCAAATTAAAAATACAGGGAAAATCAAGCTTTTCAAATCCTATAATCCAAATTATGCAGATGGGGAACAAGTGCGGGATTTTATTTATGTTAAAGACGCGATTGATATTGTGTGGAAATTATACCAACATAATATTGCAGGCATTTATAATATAGGCACAGGCA
>JAGOIG010000009.1 GCA_017995735.1 Candidatus Kapaibacterium sp.
AAAAGATTACCTTGGATAAAAATAAATTTACAAAATCTTTAATTTTGTAGTAGTAGAGACAGGTCTTAGACCTGTCTCTACATTTGTAAATCACATTGCAAGGTTGGGGGGAATTCATTAATTGTCCCTACACATTTATAACATTATCAATATTTATATAATCGCATTTCGTAGAGACAGGTCTTAGACCTGTCTCTACATTTGTAAATCACATTGCAAGGTTGGGGGGAATTCATTAATTGTCCATACACATTTATAACATTATCAATATTTATATAATCCCATTTCGTAGAGACAGGTCTTAGACCTGTCTCTACATTTGTAAATCGCATTGCAAGGTTGGGGGAATTCATTAATTGTCCATACACATTTATAACATTATCAATATTTATATAATCCCATTTCGTAGAGTCAGGTCTTAGACCTGTCTCTACATTCGTAAATCGCATTGCAAGGTTGGGGGGAATTCATTAATTGTCCATACACGTTTATAACATTATCAATATTTATATAATCCCATTTCGTAGAGACAGGTCTTAGACCTGTCTCTACATTTGTAAAATCACATTGCAAGGTTGGGGGAATTCATTAATTGTCCATACACATTTATAACATTATCAATATTTATATAATCGCATTTCGTAGAGACAGGTCTTAGACCTGTCTCTACATTTGTAGGTCACATTGCAGATTTATTATATCATCAATATTTATATTTGTAATTTTGTATTATTGATTAGGGAAAATATGCAAATAAATATAATTTTCCATAAAAAAACAATTATAATTACTGCGATAATCTTTATTATTGCTAATTATACTGGCTATTCCAAAAATAATTCTCCAAAATTCTTCTGGGAAATTCGCTCAAACACTGCAACAGTCTACTTATTAGGGTCGATCCACGTTGGTAAAGAAAGCTATTATCCAATGGCGGATGTGATTGAGGATGCCTATAAAAAATCCGATTATCTTGTTGGCGAAATTGATATGGAAAATGCTTCGATAGAGGATTTAATGTCAAAAGCATTATTTACAGGTTCTGCAACTTTAAAATCAACCCTAAAACAAGAGAATTATTTATTTTTGAAACATTTCTTTGATTCTGTTGGAATTATGCCGATGATGTACGATAGATTTAGACCATGGTATGCAATTGTTATGTATCAAGGTTTAAATATAAGTTCTCAAAATGACATAAGCAATGAATATGGTGTAGATGTATATTTCCAAAATAAAGCAAGAGCTGATAGCATTCCTATATTGGAAATCGAGTCGGTCGGCGAACAAATTGATTATTTAATAAAAATGGGCGATTACGCTGATGAAATAATTGAAATGGAGCGTCAAAATACCGATAAGGATATGAGTATTGAGACTCATAACTTAATGGAGGCATGGGAAAGAGGTGATGAAAACGCATTAATGAAGTATTTTCTCGACGTTGATGAAAATTTTCCTAAGCTACAAGATTTAATGCTCCAATTGATTGATGAAAGAAATATTAAAATGGCCGAAAAAATTGAAGAATATCTTGCAAGCGACAAAACCTATTTTGTAGTTGTCGGTGCAGGGCACACTATTGGTGAGAATAGTATAATTAATCTTTTGAAAAAAACAAATAAATATAAAATTGAGAAAAAATAATGAATGTTGAGAACAAAATTGCATTAATTACGGGTGCTTCAGCAGGAATTGGCGAAGCGTGTGCATATAAATTTGCAGAAGAGGGATGTAAGTTGATTTTGCTCGCTCGTAGATTTGAAAAATTAGAGGAAATATCGAAAAAAATACGCACTAATTATAAAGTTCCCGTTTTGGTTTACGAATGCGACGTGACTAATTTTAATGAAGTGCAGGATACACTCACTCAACTACCTGCCGAATGGCAAAATATTGATATATTGATAAATAATGCGGGCAAAGCGCGGGGAATGGAGAAAATCTATGAAGGCTCAATTGAAGATTGGAATGAGATGATTGATACTAATATTAAGGGGCTGCTTTATATTTCAAGGCTGATAATACCACGAATGGTAGAGAATAAGAGTGGGCATATTATTAACATCGGTAGTATTGCAGCGCTCGAACCTTATCCAGGTGGCAATGTTTACTGTGGAACGAAAGCATTTGTAGAAATGATTTCCAAATCAATGGTGATTGATTTGAATGGAACGGGCGTTCGAGTGACAAATATCGATCCTGGAATGGTGGAAACTGAATTTTCAATAGTTCGATTTCATGGCGATGAGGAGAAGGCAGAAAATGTATACAAAGGATTTACACCCTTGACGGGAAGCGATATTGCCGATATTGCTTTGTTTGTTGTAACGCGTCCTTCTCATGTATGTATTCAAGAAATACTTGTAACACCGACTGCGCAAGCAACTACTACAATAACAGCAAAGAAAATGTAATCGGTCATTCCAAGCATAGCGGGAAATCTATCATTGTGGCTATAGATTCCTCACTTCATTCGGAATGACAGGCAAATAAAAATAAACAATTTTTATTTTCAAAAAATTATTTAATTTTGTAAAAGAAAATATAACATATCCAAAGGAGAGGTGGCCGAGTGGCTGAAGGCAACGGTTTGCTAAACCGTCGTGGGGTGTAAAGCTTCACCGCGAGTTCGAATCTCGCCCTCTCCGCAAAAAGCGTTGCAATTTCCCAACAATATACTTCCCCTTCTATTTTTATTTTTAATTATTACAATTAATTTTATTATCATCTTTATTTTTCCCACTTTTGGCAATCTTTTTGTCTATATTATTATCGAATAATTATTATAATACTTTGAATTTCCTTTCCACTTTATAATTAATAAGTTATAAAGCTGAAGGATAAAATTCAAACAAAATAAGATGTAGATAATTATAACTATGGCGAATAATAAACAATTAGCACTTGAGCAAAATATAAACCAGACGATAGCACAAAACCGTGTTTTTAGTTTGTTTGCAAAAAATCCTGATTTGATGCTTGCTGCAGGTGTGCTTGTTATAATGGGGTTATTGCTGATTCCCCTGCCCCCATTTATGCTTGATATTTTACTCGCAGTCAATATCTCTATTTCAGTGCTAATTCTATTAATTTCCCTATATTTGCGAACGCCACTCGAATTCTCCAGTTTTCCTACAATTTTGTTGCTAACAACATTATTCCGATTAGGTTTAAACGTTGCTTCTACAAGATTGATTCTTGGACAAGCGTATGCGGGACATATAATTCATGCTTTTGGTACATTTGTTATTCAGGGAAATTATGTAGTTGGTGTAATTATCTTTATAATTCTAGTAATCATCAACTTTGTTGTAATTATTAAAGGCTCATCTCGAATTGCAGAAGTTACGGCACGATTCACTCTTGATGCTTTACCAGGCAAACAAATGAGTATTGATGCAGAATTGAACGCGGGATATATTGACGAAGAAACTGCAAAGAAAAAGCGCGAAAATTTAAGCAAGGAAGCTGATTTCTTTGGGTCAATGGATGGTGCATCAAAATTTATCCGAGGTGATGCAATTGCGGGAATTATAATATCAGTGGTTAATATTTTGGCGGGATTTGTTATTGGAATGGCTCAATTAGGAATGGGATTTGCCCAAGCTTTATCAACATATACAATATTGACAATCGGCGATGGCTTGGTTTCGCAAATTCCCGCGTTATTAATCTCGGTATCGGCGGGCTTAGTTGTCACTCGTTCAGCATCAGCAAATCAATTGGATATGGAACTTGGTAAGCAGTTCGGTGCAAAACCCAAGCCATTATTTATAGTTGCGGCTGTCTTATTGTTAATAGCATTTTTACCAGGATTTCCATTTTTCCCATTCTTTCTTTTGGCTGTAATTTTAAGTGGATTGGGTTATTTACGTTTGCAATCGATTAAAAACGAAAAAATAGTAGAAGAAAAGGAAACACAGGTTGCTAAATCAGAAGAAATCAAACCCGTCGAACAACCAATAGAAGAGGTGCTAAAGGTCGAGCCCATTGAATTAGAACTTGGGTACAATTTAATACAACTTGTAGATGAGAAGCAGGGCGGGGATTTATTTAAGCGAATTACAAATATTCGCAAACAGCTTGCACAAGAGCTTGGGTTACTTTTGCCTGCTGTAAGAGTTAGAGATAATCTACAATTAGATCCTGAGGAATATGTTGTCAAAATCCGAAATATCGAAATTGCAAGAAATAAAATTTATCCAAATCGCTTGCTTGCTATGAATCCTGGAACTGCTGAAGGAAAATTGGATGGGTTGCAGGTTACTGAGCCTGTTTTTGGATTGCCTGCTACTTGGATTCAGTATTCTCAACGCGAAAGTGCAGAATTGCGTGGTTTTACCGTTGTGGAAGCATCAACGGTACTCAATACACATTTGACAGAATTGTTAAAGCGAAATGCAGATAAGTTGCTTACACGCCAGGATGTTAAAAAATTAATTGATAATCTCGAATCCACTAATAAAGTATTAATTGATGAGATTGCTCAAGAAAATTTGCCACTTGCCACAATTCAAAAAGTACTGCAAAACCTATTAATCGAGGGAATTCCAATAAGGGATCTTCCATTAATTTTGGAAAGCTTACTTGATTATTATAAGGTCACAAAAAATACGGATGTGCTAACTGAATATGTTCGACATAATTTATCAGAGACAATAAAAAAATTATATCAAGATGATAATGGAGTGATTCACGTGATTGCGCTCGACCCTGAAATCGAAGATATAATGACACAAGCATTGCAATCCAGTTCAAATCTGGCATTGACCACTACTTTAGGGTTACCTCCTGCAATTATCAATAATATCCAAAAAAGTTTATCCAATGCAATAGATGAACTTTCAATTCTGGGTTATATGCCTGTTGTGATTTGCTCGGCACAAGTCAGACCTTATTTCTTTAGAATGATTCACCCGCAGTTTCCAATGGTAAATGTAATAAGTTATACTGAATTGCCCGCAGATACTGAAATTGAAGTACATTCGAGAGTAGCACAGCGAGAGGCTGTTCCTCAGATATAATTGGATAATAGATATGACGCTATATATGATATTCGAGATGCCATTAAATGGCATTAGAGACGCCATTGAATGGCGCCTCTACATTTTAATGCGGATAAATTTTATTTATTTTCTTAGGTTCAATTCTTTAATAATTGTACGATATGCATTCATATCGCGACTCATAAGGTAATTGAGCAATTTGCGGCGACGATTGACGAGTGCAATCATACCGCGACGTGTATGGAAATCTTTGGGATGTGTTTCAAGATGCTTTGTGAGGTCGGCAATTCTATCGGTTAATATTGCAATTTGAACTTCAGGTTTGCCTGTATCGCTTGGATTATCTCCAAATTTTCCTACAAGTGATGCTTTTCTTTGCTTAGTAATCATTCTTTATCCTAACAGATTGAAAATAATAAAAAATACAAAATTACGAAAAAAATTATAAAAACAAAGTCGGCGTGACTGGATTTGAACCAGCGACCCCTACTACCCCAAAGTAGTGCGCTACCCGGGCTGCGCCACACGCCGATTTACACAATGAATAAATACAAAATTAACGAATTTTTGTGAAAACTACGCTTTTTTTCTAAAATTACTATTATTATTGATATTTCGCTCTGAACCTACGACTTAAGTCGTAGGTTCATTACTGAATCTTTCGTAAAACTAATCTGTCATTCCGAACGTAGTGAGGAATCTATCCTAGACTCAATGGATTCTTCACTTCGTTCAGAATGACCGAATTAACCCTAAGTAGAGACCGCAGTGATGGTGTCTCTTCATTTTACAAAGTGTCATTCACGTGCAAACAGTAATCTATTGATACATTCGTGTGAATAACAGAAGGAAAATAATATTATTTTTTTATTTCTATTTTATCCAATAATTTATTATCAATATCATAAACTGTAATAGTAAGTTTATTATCTGAATAATTTGCTATTGCATAGCAATATGTCTTCTTTGTAAAAAGTGTATAATCATTTGCTTTTGGTGTATATAATGGAGCGCCACCACCAGCAATAATTAAATGATGAATACCATTGATAAGATTATGCTGATAAAAATGGCAATGCGCTGATAGAACGACATCAACTTTAAAAGGTTCAAACAATTGTTTCGTCATAGCAATCATATTATCATTTTCACCATGGCCTCCCCCAACATAAGCAGGAATATGAGCTGCAACAACTATAAATTTCCCTTTGTTATTTTCCAAAGCATTTTTCACAAATTGATATTGCTTGGAATTTTTTGATAAACCTACTTCCGTATTTATAACAATAAAATGGACGGGACCATAATAAAAATCGAAATAACCTAAATCTTCTTTATTATTAATATCGGGAGATTGAGTGAAAGCATAAGTATTTGGTTTTGAACCTTCATGATTTCCGATAGCATTAGCAAAAGGGACATTGGCACTGAGTTTTAATTCTGCAGGAATAAAAAATTCATCTTTCCACGCTGAATAAGATGATGTAAAGCATAAATCGCCGAGATAAATTGAAAGACTGGGATTGTGGGCAGCAATATTATCAGAAATGCGTGTATGTATTTTAACCTGGGAGCGGCAATCCCCCATTATCGCAAAATTGAAATTTGTTACATCATCTTTTGATGCAGTAGTAAAATTACCTTGATAATTCACACCATTTTCTGAAATTGTATAGTTATACTTCGTATATGGATTGAGATGATTTAAATAGATGCGATGGATGTATGTTTTTGGATCTGCATCAGTTGTTTTATAGAAAAGTGTTTTTGCTGATAAGTTCATTGAATTTGATGATGTACTAAAATTAGCTGAAATTGGATCGGGAGAATCAGATTCAACCATAATCACAATTGAGCTATCAGTGACAGCCTGAAGATAAGGCTGCATAAGAATTTTCGACCATAAAGAATTCGATAATAGAATAATAGATAGGAGAGAAAATAATACTTTTTTCATTTGGCAAAATTATTTAATATATAATAAACGAATTAAATGGCAATTATGTATTTCTTGAACAAAAATTATTAAAATTTTAATAAAATTAATATTTTAAAACAATACTCTATTTCAATTTAATCAACTTTCGTATTGTTCTTTCTTTTGAAGTAGTTATTTCTACAATATAAACCCCAATAGCAATTTCTTGAGTATTTAATGGAATACTTACAGATCCTGTGAAATTATCTACTCGGGGATATTCATTTACGAGTTTGCCCTGGAGATTATAAATTTTTATTTCATAAAATATGCTTTTATTAGATATTATCTCAATATGCGAAATATCATTTGTAGGATTTGGTTTTAAAAGCGAAATTGAGTAAATATCTTTTTCTGGAATGATATATGTATTTGTTAATATTTCAATCTCATTTCCACAAGTATCTCGAATTATTATTTTCCCCGCATCACCCCCCGCTTTTGTATTTCCATTATAAATAATAGAAATTTGAAGAGAATCCTTTTCTGGAATCATAGGAGATGTATCTGATAATACATAATTAGGATTTGAGCTTATCATAGCTAAATTTATAGGAAACGAACTATAATTTTTAATATAAAAGATAAGAGTATCCTTTTGATTTATCAATAAAGTATCAAAATCAAAAACTTCGTTCGAGATTTCATATTTAATACTGTTAACTTCAACTTGAATAGGAATTTTAATAATTCCTTTATCGGAGTTATGAGCATTTGATTCGATTACTAATGTATCATTATAATTTCCATCAGCAGTACTCTCGAAGGCAACAATTATATCGTAATTTTGATTAGGTGGAATATTAATTGGCAAATCAGATTTTATTGAGAAATTACTAGTTTTAAGAAATGAAAAATTGGTTAAAAGCAAAGTAGTATCACCAAGGTTTTCGATTTGAATATTTTTATCAACTTGACCAGGGCACATAATTATGCCTAAGTCTATAGAATCAGCTATTTTAAGAATTGCAATTTTACTGTTAATCAATGCCTGTAAATCAATCTTATATATCTTGTCGCATTCATCCTTTATCAGAATCGAATCTAAATATTCGCTTTGGTTAGCACCTCCTATAAAAGTGCAATAAATGGATGAAATAGGATAAGCATAAATAACGCTATCAATTTCAAACCAAGTTGGTTCCTTAATAATTTGAAAATTAGATTGAATTGAACCAATATTTTTAATATTAATTATTTTTTGAATTCTATCAGAATCATTTAATGGATTGTAAAAAATAGAATTAGTTAATGTATCTAATAAGATTGTTTCTTTGGTTGAAAACAAATTAATATAAGTAATTGAATCCAAACTAAATTGTAAATTCGTAGATATTTTAATAAGAGCTGCAAAATTTCCAGGTTTATTAGATTTAAATTCAATATCTATATTCTTTGCTTCATTTGGCAAAATTTCAAAAGTTTTATTAGTTAATAGCTTAAAATTATTTTCACTATCATTTTCAATTGTAATATTTTTAATATTTAAAATGCTATTCCCTGAATTATACAGAGATATTGATTTGATTTCTGACTCATCGCAAATTAATGTATCAAAATAAAACTCCGATGGAGCTTGAAGTTTTGGACCAATAGAATACCCTGAAAAATTGCAAGTTAATTTTATAGAATTATTAAAATAAAATATTGCAAGTGCTGAACAATAACCAATTTTATTTGGACGAAAACGAAAATTAGGAACAAATACACCACCCATTCGGTTTATTTTAACAGGTATCGTTGGGGAAATAATAGAAAATGAGGAATCATAGAAAAATCTTATTGAATCAAGTGAAATATTTTGAGAGCTAATATTTTGAAATAAATAAAATAAGGTATCTTTGTAATTCCCTAATTGAACATTACCGAAATCTATAAAGTAGGCTTTTTTATTGATACATTCCCCAAGTATCGAGACTTGAACATTAGAATTTATTGTTTTAAGAGCTGAAGTTGTCGAAATTGTTGTAGCAAAATCGTAATTTGTTTGAGGTGTAAATGTCAATGCAATAGGAGCATCATTATTATAATCCATAAAAAAAGGAAACTGCCGGGATTGAATATTATACGATGGATTATGTGTAGGCTGAAAAATTGAATCAATTTGAAGAAAGATTGAAAATGGATTATTATCAATCTTATTAGTTAGATTTTGCACATAATTGTCGTAAAACAAATAAATTGTATCTCCGACTTGACAAAGTGGAAGAGTTAAATCGGGAGTAATAAACTTCTTATTAACAACCCTCACAAATGAAGAAGAATCGAATATAATTTGGGGCTTCTCAAACGGAAAATCATCTATAGACCAAATTTGTATTGTATGCGAATTATCAACACTTGCAATTTTTGAACTTGAATGAGATGAATTGATTCTATATACATTTGATAAATGTTGGTCATATTGCTTCTGATAAGCAGCATCATCTATATTCCATAAATCAATGCTACTTCCATTCGAAGTCATAATATATGGATATGTTGCAGACCACTCGCCAGCTCTTATTGGTTTTTCTTTCTCAAAAATTGTTTGAATAATTTTATTTTGGTCTATATCAAATATTTTCAATTTCGTATCATTCCCTGTAAAAAGGAAAAAAGTACCTGAAGGACTCCATTTAAAGTCATAAATTTCATAATTTGATGAATAAAGTGTTTTAATAAAATTACCATTCAATGAATTCCATAGAATAATAGAACCATCTTTACTGACAGTTGCAAAAACATTGCGAGTAGGATTTATAGCTAAGACATTTATTACAGGAGATTGTGAATAATTTGAGCATAGCAGAGACCCAGAATTTATATCCCATAAGAAAATGTTTCCTACATTCGAAACACCAATAGCTTTTTTCCCATCATTTGAAAATTTAACTTTATTAATTAATTCAGAACAATGCAATTCTTTATATAGAATTTCATTGTCCTTATTGCATATTTTAACAATCGAGTCATTAGCTGCAATTGCGATATACTTCCCATCATTTGAAAGATCTATCCCTGAAATCACATTTAATTGAGATTGAAACAATGCTTTAATTAATTTTCCTGTCGAAGTATTCCATAGATAAATTTTTCCATCCTCGCTTGAGGAAATCAATTCACTATTGTCAGGGGACCAGCAAATATCTGTAATATTAGATTTGTGACCAACTAATTGTACTACTTTTTCAGAAATCCAAGTCGGTTTTGAAATTGAAATTCTGAACTGAATTAATGTGTCATTAAAATCAGGGACAGCAAAAGCATAGCAATTATTGCTTGCTATTTTTGAAATTGTATGCCATTGTGAATCTCCTTTTAAGCGATATTCAAGCCATAATGAATCGTCAAAATATGGACCAGTCCATTTTAAATAATAAATCTCATTTGAAAATAATATATCATTGTGATTAGTATCATTTTGATTAGGACTGACAAAATGGGCAGGTATGTTATAATTCTTTGGCTTTTCACCTGCAAAAGCAAAAAATTTATACACTTGGCAATTTTTCCCTTGAATTGTAATTTCAGATTGATTGAATAAGGTATCTTTGCATCTATATTGGATCGGAATTTTTAGAATAGAATCTTTTTTAATAATTTTATCATTATAATCTTGAAGTATCTGAAAATTCGGGTTACTACATTCAATTCCCTTGATATAAAATTCTGCATTTTTAATAATAAATGTCATCTCTTTTATTACAGTTCTTCCCGTATCTACTTTGCCAAAATTAATATAATTGCATTTTGGAGATATATCCGCGACTTCATTTGGAGTTGTAATAAAATTTAAAGAATCAGAAAGTGAGTCTGCTGAAAGATTAATCGAATGTTCCCCCGGACAGAAATTATAGTGATAAAATATCTTATAATAATTTTCATTAAAAAAATTATAAAACGAAATATTTTTAATTTTGTCTAAGTTACTATCAATTCCATAAATATGTCCACCTATGGAATTTACAATATCAGAAAAACTTGACGTAATTCCATTTGGTAATATTATATTAGAGAATTTTATTTGATTGTTTTTTAAAACTGTAATAATATTTGAACTATTATAATCAAACTGGCTTTTTGAAATAATTAGAAACTGCTTAGGGTATTTTGCATCCGTTATAAAATGCTGAAAATATGAACTATTGAAGCAATTATCGATATTGGGTTTTGGATATATTTTCAATCTATGTATGTCCTGAATCAACGTCCTATCATTTTGATTTGGATTTTTTATTATAATTGGATAATTAGAAAATAGTGCTACAGTTAATTCGCAATTTAAGAGGAATTCATATTGAGAGTAAAAATCAAGCAATTGATTAATAAATTTTATATCGGTATCATTAATTGCTTCAGAGTATTCAATTGCTATAAATATTGATACTTCATTATTGCTTTTAGAATTAAAATACAAAACCGAATCAATCGAAACATTAGCACCATCAATAGACATTTTTAATGAACTTTCTGAAAAATCCATATTTTTATAACTACTGTCGAAACAAACAAAACTTAATTCATTCTTTTGTGGATTGAAATTATTCAAGGAAGTTATTAAGAAATATTGGGCTTGCAAAGGAAAATATGAGAGCAAAAAGATGAAAAGTAGTTGAATTAAAATTTTATTAATATATGCGCTCTTACTTTTATAAGTCTCTATCTTAAAATAAATTGTTTTAAAAAAATTTAGTAAAAATTTCGACATATTAAAACGACGCAAATAAAAAATTCAAATTTAATAAACTTATTAAAATAAAAAATATTTTGTTTATGGACGAAATATTCTCAAATTATCCGATAGTATATGTGATTGTGAATGAATAATTTTCAAATAAGCGCCATTTTTCCATAATGTAAGCTGGTCAAGAAAGTGCATACTTGTTGGGTCACCATTCTCTCCACCGGGTAAAATCATATAAACAAGTGAATCGCTCATATCAGCAATAAATCGAGCTGAGGGCCCCATTGTTATATCAAATTGAGAAAATTGCGACCAACCCTCCATATTTACAGTAGTACCATTGCCACTCATTTCTAAGGAATCAATTGAAAAATATGGGCGAATTAGCTTATTTTCGGCAAAAATGTGTTTAAGTTTCAATGTATGAATTTTCCCCCACTGCCAGTTATTATAATCTTTTGAATTGAAAATTTTAGATAAATATTCAATAGACTCTCGATAAGATTGAAAGACAATAAAATCTCGATTTTCAATTTCTTTTGTATTAACATTATCAAACCAAGGATTATATTCTTGGTTGATAATTTCTTTCAATTTCCGAGTTGGAATGCTTTCGACCCATATATATTGATTATAAAGGGGGCCACCAAGTTCATCTGAGAAAGTATTTTTTAAAATAAAAGAATGCATAACATTGAAAACACTTGCTTGAGAGCTGTTTGCCGAATGATTGAATTTCCATTTTTTCATTGAATTAAGTACATCTTTTTCGTTTTGACTCATTAAATGAGTATACTTTGTTAATATAGGCAAAATTACACTCATCATTTCTTTAGAATGTGGTGATATAACATCCATTTGCAAGTTCTTTATATCTTGAATAGTCAAAGATTGAGAATTAGCAAGATATTCTGTAATACGTTCAATTCTTGATGACTTATCCCAATAATTTGTGACAAAAAAAGGAAGTGAATCGCACAATGGATTATTTGCATTAGCCACAAATCCTTTTTCGGGATTGAAAAGTACCGGAAATGAGTTTGAAGGTAAAACACCATTCCATTGTGAGTTTTTTTGCCATCCTGGATTGGGAAAATTTGGGTTACAATCTTTTTGCCTATTTGGAATAAGACCAGCAGGTGCAATTCCTATATCACCTGTGTTTGAAGCAAAAGTAAAATTCAATGCGGGAGCGCCCCACAAATCTCTGCCTTGTAGAAATTCCTGCCAATTACGTGCTGTATTAATTTTATATAAAGCACTAACATCATTTGTAATATGAGAACCTGTCCATTCATAAGTTAGAGCAGTCTTATCAAAAAATGAGGATTTATTTTGCAATGATTTATCGTAGAAACTCGCATTTTTTAGTAGGTGAAAATCGGAAATAATTGTTGACCGTTCTGTTTTTCGAATGTAATATATATATGGTGTTTTGTTTTTAATATAAATTGTATCAAGATAATACGTAATTTTCTTTTTAATTGAGTCAGATGATAAATAGTAATTACCACTTGAGTCAATGTTTTCAACAAAAAAATCTGCACAATCAAGCATTATATTTGTAATGCCCCAAGCAATATTATCATTCCTTCCAATTAAAAATAATGGTATGCCAGGTATTGTAAAGCCTGTAACATTAAAATTCGAACAAGTCGATTGCATAGCAAACCAAATTGGTGGAAGAATCAAAGGAAGATGAGGATCATTGGCAAGAATTGCAGATTTTATATTTGGATTATCTGTATTTTTACTTATCACTGCCCAGGCATTGCTTCCCGATTGGGGATAAAAGAAATTTAATTTTTGAAATTCACTTACAAAATCAGATAAATTTGAATTAAATTGAAGTGACGTATATTTATAATTTTCGACTGAACGCAAAATAGAATCAATATTATTATTTTTTTGAAAAAATAGAGGATTAATTTGATTATCAAGAGTATAAAGCAATTCCTTATCCGATGGCAGAAGCTCTTTTGCCTTTTCAAATCCCAATTTTTGAGCAATTTCACCAAAAGTCATATCAGATATAAAGCTTATGCTCATTTCCAAAGCCATCAATTTACCAATAGCAATACAATCCTGAGGCTTCCATTTTTCGGGTTTATAGGTTAAAAGAGCAAATTCTATAGGGAGATTGCCCTTATTAGATTCAAGGTAAGCATTGATACCATCGCTAAAATGCTGCAAAATATCCTTTGTCTTTTGGTCATAAATATTGTAGGAAGAATCTGAAATTTTCTTAATTTCTAAGGATCTTAGAAATTTATCTAAAGATAAAGCATCTTCACCTATAATTTCAGATAATCTACCATAAGCCGCACGACGTAGGAAATCCATTTGCCAAAGGCGACTTTCTGCTTGTGCCCATCCGATAGCAAAGAACATATCATTTTCATTCGAGGCATAAATATGGGGCATCCCGTAAAAATTATAAGAAATTATAGTCTCAGTATTAATTTTATTAAAATGATATTCTTTTATTTCCTTATCTGATATATTCTTAGTTAAATTATTTAAGAATATTGATAATGCAATTATTACAATTATTATTAATATAGTATTTATTGCTATTTTTAATGGTCTTGAAGACATTTCAAATCCATTTGTTTTCGATGTACCATTTTGCAGTTTCATTAAATCCCGACTGCAAATCTATTTGAGATTCAAATCCAATATCATTTTTTGCTTTTTCGGGCGAGCAAATCCAATAATCTTGAATAAAATCTATAGCTTTTTCCTTGTCAAATACAGGAGGCTTTTTAGAAAAATTCCCAAAAAATTCTGAAATACTTCCTGCTGCCAAAACAAGAGGATGCGGAAATCTAATTTTAATAAAGAATTTTTTACCAAGTGCTTGCTTTAGGACGTCCATAATTTGAGGCCAGTTATAAAATTCTTTGGATGTAATAAAATAAACCTCACCTTTTGCTTTTTCAGATTCTCCAGCCATAATAATACCACGCACGAGATCATCGCAATGAATCAAGCTCACATATTTATCATTAAACCCCATTAGAGGACCTAAGCCCATTTTGCCTATGCGAAAGATATCTCGTATTGCTGGATCTCTTGGACCATAAACAGATGGTGGTCGTACAATTGTTACGGGCAATTTATCTTTAAAGGAAAGCACAACATCCTCGCTTTCTTTTTTACTTTTTCCATATGAAGTAATAGGATGGCATTGGTCACTTTCCTTTACAGGTTTATCAAGAGATGTTGCTGGACCTGCTGCTGCTTGGCTACTAATATGAATAAACCTTTTTATATTTGGATTTACTTCATAAACAGATTCAATTAAATTTTTTGCCCCATCTTTATTTGCCTTGAGGAAATCCTCATAAGATTTAGCAGCTATAACTCCTGCCACATTATAGACATAATCGACATCTTTAACAATTTCAAGAAGTTTAGATTTATCGTTTAAAGATGCTTCAACCAATTGAATTGGTTTATTAATTAACCATTGTAAGTTGCTTGTCTTTCGTATTGTTGCAATTACAGAATAATTTTTTTCGAGTAATTTATCAACCAAATGGCTACCAATAAACCCTGTAGCACCTGTTACTAAAACTTTCACAATTTTCCTTTTTTATTTTATCAATATCTACAAATTTACTAATTTGAATTTCTTTATAATACAAATTTCAAAAAAGAGATTTTTTTCGAAGGAGGTCTTATGAAAGCAGTAATTATGGCTGGAGGGTTTGGGACTCGCTTGAGACCTTTGACAATGACCATCCCAAAACCAATGGTTTCATTATTAAATAAACCAATAATGGAACATATAATTAACTTATTGAAAAATCACGGTATTAATAATATTGTATCATTACTGTATTATCATCCCGAAATAATAACAAATTATTTTCAAAGTGGTGAAAAATTCGGGGTTTCATTAAACTATATAATTGCACAAGCCGATTACGGAACTGCGGGTGCAGTTAAAAATGCTTATCAATACCTTGATGAAACTTTTATTGTTATAAGTGGGGATGTTCTCACTGATTTTGATTTGACAGAAGCTTTTACTTTCCACAAAGAGAAACATTCTATAGCCACAATACTTCTTACACGGTCAAGTATGCCTCTACAATATGGAATTGTAATTACTGATGATAACAAACGAATTACTCGCTTTCTTGAAAAACCAAGCTGGGGACAAGTTTTTTCGGATACAATTAATACCGGAATATATATTTTAGAACCTGAAGTTCTTGATTTAATACCCTATCAGGAGGAATTTGATTTTGGCAAAGATTTATTTCCATTAATGTTAGAAAAGAAAATGCCTCTTTATGGATATGTTGCAGATGGATATTGGAAGGACATTGGAAATTTAGAAGAATACTTAATGGGACAAAAAGATGCTCTTGCTGGAAAAGTGAAATTAGATATTTCTTCAAAGTTATTTGATTCATATTATGGATATGATGATACAGAAGTTGCTAATAATGTGGAAATTAAGGGAAATGTTCATCTTGGTCACAACACAAAAATTGCACCAAATTGCATTCTCAAGGACTCCATAATTGGTAATAATGTCACAATAGGCACGGGTTCTAAGCTATATGGTGCAGTAATTTGGGATAATGTCAAAATTGGAGAATTCTGTGATATAACAAATAGCGTCGTTTGTAATGATGTTAATATTGGCCATTCAACAACAATTTCTGAGAATGTCTATATTGCAGAAAATTGCATTATTGGTCCTAATGTTTATTTTAATCCAAATATTAAATTATGGCCTAAAAAAATAATTGAAGAGGGGGCAATGGTCACCCATACACTTGTTCAAGAAGAGCGATGGAATAGAGAATTATTTACAGGAGCGAGGATATCTGCATTGTCAAATATTGATATTTATCCTGAATTTGCAGCAAAGCTTGGAGCTTGTATTGGTATGGCTTTCAAAAAAAATAGCAATTTTCTTACAAGCCGTGATCCTGACCCATTTTCACGTATAATCAAACGTTCAATGGTTGCAGGATTGACTTCTGTCGGAGTTAATGTTAATGATTTACAAATGATGTCTATTCCGCAAACTCGCCAAGAACTTCGGACAGGAAAATATAACGGAGGTTTCCATACACGGCGTTCTCCTCGAAATCCCGATAATACTGATATAATTATATTTAGTGCAGATGGAAGAGATATTTCTATTTCAAAAGCAAAAAGCATTGAAAGATATTTTTTCGGTGAAGATATATCAAGGGTTCATTATAAAGATATTGGCAAAATTCGTTTCCCTGAAAGAACTAATGAGATTTATCTAAATCGGTATATGGATTCGCTTGAAGTGGAATTGATTCGCTCAAAGCATTTTAAAATTCTTATGGACTATTCATTCGGATTAGCATCATCGATATTACCACAGGTATTAGGTGATTTGGGAGTTGATGTCATTTCACTGAATAATTATATTGACCCACAAAGATTCCGGAAGGACCCCGCAGAAATTCATCAAGAATATGATGAAATAAGTAAAATTATGCAATCTATTGCTTATGAACTCGGTTTTAGGATAGAGCCTGGAGCAGAAAAAATATCAATAATAGATGAGCGTGGCGTTTGGTATTCTCATCAGAGATTATTAACAATAATGACTAAACTTTTTCTTGAAACTCATCGCCATAAAGAACCGTATAAAATTGCTATCTCGATTTTAGCCAGTAAAGAAGTCGATTTGATTGCACAAAGCTATGATGTTGAAATAATCCACATTAAGGATTCACATTCAGCTATGATGGAATCAACAACCGATGATAAAGTTCTATTTGTTGGCAATGTTCATGGTGGGTTTATCTTCAGGGATTTTCTTTTTGCTTCAGACGGAATGTTTTCAATCGGGCAAGTTCTTGAAATGCTCTCTAAGACAGGACTAAAAATTTCAGAAATCGATAAGCAAATCCCTCGAAGATGTTATAAATCTACTGAGATTAAAGTTCCTTGGGAAATGAAAGGTTATATAATGCGGCGTATTATGCAATATTCTGAAGCATATACGCGAGAATTAGTCGAAGGAGTAAAAATTTTCTATGGTGATAATTCTATTGTACTATTACCAAATTCCGAAGGTGCAAGTTTTCTTATATATGCAGATGCACAAAGTTCTTCCATTTGCGAGGAGCTAATTGCAAAGCATATAGATTTGTTAAATAAATGGAAAGAAGAATTCTAATTTTTTTTAAATAAATTTTTGATTAATATGGACTTAATAGATATTCTTAACAAAAATAGTATAAGTGTACATTCTTCTCTTAAGAATAAAGAAGAAATAATTAACGAATTAATTGACTTAGCTGAATTCTCAGGTAAAATTATTGATAAGAATCAAGTGATTAAGGATGTTTTTGACCGTGAAAAAGTGCTTTCTACAGGGATAGGAAAAAATATTGCTTTGCCTCATGCAAAAACAAAAGGGGTTAGTGATTTTTGTAGTGCGTTGATAACTCTATCTGAACCTGTAGATTTTGATTCTCTTGATGGAGATCCAATTAAATTAGCATTTCTTTTAATTGGTCCTGAAAATAATGTAGGAATGAATTTGAAATTGCTGAGCCGCATTTCTCGTATTTTAAATAATGAATCATACAGAAATAAATTAATTGAATTTGACTCTGCTGATGAAATATTAGAATTTTTGAAAGAGGTTCAAAATTTTTAGTATTCTCTAATACTATAATAAAGGGCAATTAAATATTGCCCTTTATTACAAATCCATAGTCTGTTTAATTATTTTTTCACCAATTAAATAAGCACCATCAAGGGCTGTCCCTTTGTGTTCGATTAATTCGAATTTTGGAGATTTTTCTAATTCAACCTTTAGTTCATTTCCTAAAAATGTATTATTTTCAAATATTCCTCCTAAAAGAGTAATTTTAATTTTCTTAGATTTGAACTTCTTTGATAAAGTATTAGGTAATTCAAGTAAGTGTATTTTTGCATTTTGGATAATATTGTAGCAAATTGAATCATCATCCGCAGCACATTCCATTACAGGCTTAGTTATCATAGAATATTCGATTTTTCGCTCATTAAAAGCTTTAACAATAATTCGCGGGTTTTTTTCATCAATATACTGTCCAATAATCTTATCTGTTTTCAATTTTGCTAATAATTTTGTTTTTTCCCCTCTTCCATCCAAAGATCTTACAAGAGCAGTTAAACCTTCACGGCCAATCCATGCTCCACTTCCTTCGTCATCTAATTCTATACCCCATCCACCACATCGAAATAATTGGGTTTTTCCTATTCTTGCTAATGCAATTGAACCTGTTCCCGCAATTAGAAGTATACCTTCTTCACCATTCAATGCGCCTTCTAATGCAATTTCCGCATCGCTAATTACAACCAATTCATTGATTTGAATATTTTGAGTTCGTGCCAAAGTTCTTAAAAGTCCCTCAGCACGACGCTTCTCTTCATCAAGCCATATTCCTGCAAGACCAACAACGACTGCATCGACCTCTGAAACATCAATTTTTGCCTCGTTGCATAAATCAATTATCATTTGTAATGTGCGCTCGCAAGATTCTCCAAGCCCTACTGCACCTACACGTGCAGTCGAAGAGATTTTTTTCTCCACTACTCTTTGTTTATTTTGGAAAATTGCACCGCGTGTATTTGTACCGCCTCCATCAATTCCGATTATTGTATAATTTTCGGTTTGTACCATTAACTCCTCGAAATGAAATATTATTTCTTAAAATTTAAATCAATTACTATGCCATAGTTCAAAAGGGTAAAAAGAAGTCTGAAGAATGGAAATTTGTTAGTATATTTCATAAAATAAACTGATTATCGTTATAATATTAAATTTATTATGCAATGAAAAGATATATTAAATCAGTCATTATTTTCTGTTTTATAATTTCAAATTTTGCTAATTCTGCAGACAGTTATATTGTAAAATTTAAAACTACTCAGAGAATTCAGCAAATTGAAAAAACTCATAATATAGAATTTAAAGCAATATTTCCACAAACTAAGCAACTTATCAATTCTTCTAAACTGCAAAGTATTCAATATCAAATTAACGAATTAAACAAATATTATGTTGTTAAAAATTCAAATGAAATTTCAAAAATAGCAACAGATAATGATATTGAGTTTATAGAACCGAATTATATTTATCACATCGAAAAGATTTATACTCCAAATGATTCACTATTTAGCGAGCAATGGGCATTGCAAGCAATTAATGCCCAACAGGCTTGGCAAGAAGCAACGGGAAAAGGTATAATAATCGGTTTTGTCGATACAGGAATTGATTTTACTCAGTCAGATTTAATTAATCAGTTAGCAATTAATTCAAGAGAAGATATAAATCATAATGGAATATTTGAACCTTGGAGCGTTAATGAGGTTCGAAATGGTATCACGGGCGATTTAAATGGTATAGATGACGACGGCAATGGATATATCGATGATGTAATAGGATTTGACTTTGTGGATGAAAATACTGCATATTTTGGGGATTGGTCTAATCCCGATCCAATCCCTGAAGATGAGTTTGGCCACGGAACATCTGTAGCAGGAGTTATGGCAGCCGAAGGCAATAACAAAATTGGCATTATAGGTTTGGCATATAATTCTAAAATCCTTACTGCAAGAGCATTTGATATAGGCGGTGCGG
Organism: Candidatus Kapaibacterium sp.; assembly: GCA_017995735.1. Taxonomy (GTDB): domain Bacteria; phylum Bacteroidota; class Ignavibacteria; order Kapaibacteriales; family UBA2268; genus UBA2268. Next base: position 20,298 of record JAGOIG010000009.1, read on the forward strand.
GTGAGGCAGATGATATTGCACAATCTATCCTTTATCTTGTTTTAAATGGTGCAAAAATTATTAATTGCAGCTTCGGAGATTATTTCAAATCTCAACTTGTTGAAGATGCAATTAATTTCGCAGAACAATTAGGATGTATTATTGTTGCTTCATCGGGAAATGAAGGCAGGAGCGACCCTCATTTCCCATCGGATTATGACGGCGTCATCTCAGTAGGTGGATTAAATCAAAATGGAACAGTATGGTCGGGAAGCAATTTCGGTACTAATCTTGCCTTAATTGCTCCTGCTATCAATATACTTACAAGTGATGTGAATAATAATTATAGTATAGTCTCAGGAACATCTTTTGCCGCTCCTTATGTTTCTGCTGCAATTGCTTTATTGCTCGAAAAAGATCCGTCTTTAAATGCTAATGAGATACGTTCTCTGCTTATTACAACCGCCCAGAAATTAAATCCAAATGGCTGGGATTTAAGACAAGGCGCGGGAATTCTCAATGTCGCTAATGCGTTAAATTATGTTGGTAAAAGTTCTGTGGAAATGATTTATCCAAAACAATTTGAAATAATGGACAAATCAAAAAATAATCAAATCCCAATTATTGCCAATGTAGTTACCCCCTTATTTGATAGTTATCAATTCCAAATTTCAAAAGATGAGGGCAAACAATTTGAAGACACTCAAATCTCTGGAAATAAAACGGTATTGAATGATACTCTTGGCTTGCTTGATATTTCTCAATTGCAAGATACAACATATATTATTTCATTAAAAGTAAATTTAAAAAATGGGCAATTCATTCGTATAAATAAATTAATTCAAATTATTTCCTCAGATTCAAAAAATAAAATTGAAAATTTCAAAACAACATCTGCATATAAAAATGGTAAAAAGATACAAATCGTTGCTGCTACAACTACTTATCAAGCAAAATTTTGGGTTGAAATACAGAGAGCCGATGACCCTCAACTTCATTTTAGAGTTGATCAAATTACAAATAATTCAACTACTCATTATTTGGAACTCGAAAATATTATAACAAAAGGGAATTACACGGGCACAGCATTTACTACAACATCTAATAATGATACTGTGAAATTCTACTTCAATTTTTATTTTCAACCGTCAAGTTTCTCTCAATATAATTATATAGAAAAGCCTTATTCCTTGAAAAGAGGATACTTATTTAATACAGTTAATAATTATTATGATTCTACTCAACCTTCAATAATAATCAATGACTTATCAAATTTCGACATTGGCAAAACAGAGATTTATAATTTTGTAAATAATAAATTTATATTAAAGGACACAATTGATTATGGTTGGATACCTGTAAAAATAGGTAAATCACCCATTGATAACACACCCGCATTACTTTCCAAAATAAGCGGGCAATCAATCATAACAACATCGCAAAATGGGCGTGGCAATCCTTATGCAAATGTAATTTTTCTTAGCAACCCGATGGAAACTCTTTGGGGAGATAATTTATATGATTTAGATAAGGATGGCAAAGATGAATTGATTGCATACAATAATGCTAACTTTTTAGTATATAAATATTTAAATGGTGCATATCAGTCTATTAGTCTTTTCCAAAGACCAAATTTAAGCAAAGGCTTCGAAGTATCAAGGGGTTCTGTTGTAGGCGATTTTGATGGTGATGGCGAGATCGAAGTACTTATACCTGATGCTTATGGAAGATTTGCCATATATCAATATCATAATAATGCTACTCAGGATATATCGGTTGCTGAATATATTGACACAACAATTTACAATCTAACAGGCCAGGGACTTTATGCAGCAGGAATTGATTTGGAAGGCAATGGAAAATTATCAATTATAATTGGTGCGATTAATACTGTTCAATTGTTTAATGGTATGAACAATTCAGCACCTCCAATTTGGACATTTCGGTTAATTCAATCTGACGGTTTTAATTCATATAAAACCACTTGGCAAGAGAATTTTTTGGGTGTTCGTGAAATTGATGGGCAACTTCGTATGGTATTTCGCAATGGAGTTACAACTGCTAATCTTGATAAGGATCCAGGCGATGAATTATGTATTTCAACATTTCCTAATTTTATGGCAATGAAGTGGGATAAAGAGTATTCAACTTTTAAACCTGTTTGGCTCTACCCTTATGCATTTACCAATTCTGCTATTATTTATGATTTCGATAAAAATGGCACAAAAGATATTGGCGTTGCTACAATCGATTCCACTCGCTTTTTTGAATTAGATGAATATACTGCAAAACCTGATAAACCCATAATCAATACATCTTATTCTATAGATGAAAATAATATTTTAATTAAATGGAATTATATTCCAAACGCAAAACTATACAATATTTATGAAGTCAAATTTAAGTCTGATGGAAGTTCAGTGCTGACACTTATCGCACAGACACAAGCTGATTCAATCATTATTTCAAATTTATCTCCTCATCTATATTATTATTATATAATTACTGCTATTGATTCATCAAGTAAAATTAATGAAAGTGATTTCTCTGAACTATGTGAAGTTTATACACATAGTCCAATTAAACCCATAAGCTTAAAAGTCATTTCTAACAATTCTATAATTATTAATTTCAATGGTAAATTAAAAAATAATCTAAATGATAATTCAATCTGTAATATTATTGATTTATCAAATAATACTTTTATTTTCCCAAATTCTTTGCAAGTCGCAAGCGATACAACTTTAATTATAATTTTACAATATCCTTTATTACAAGGCGATTATCAATTAAATATTGCAAGTTTCAAAGATTATTATGGATCACCGTCAATTGCAAATTTTCTTGATTTTGAAATTACAGAACAACCAAAGAAGGACGAACTTTTTTTAACATCTCTTAAAGTACTTTCGCCTACTTTAATTATACTAAATTTCAATGATTATATTGACAGAACAACAGCCGAAAATCCAAATAATTATATAATGAAACCTTACGGCAATGTCGTTATTGCAAGCAGAAACGATCCCGATTCAAATGCTGTTATGTTAAGATTAAGCGAGGATTTACGGGATAGAGATTTAGCAGGCGTCGAATATTCAATTACAGCAAAGAATATTTTTTCAATTGATTCGAAAAAAATTACTGATGGTCCTGGCAATACGCTATCTTTTGTATTGACAAAACCAAATTTAAGTTCAATATTTGCATTTCCGAATCCAGTAAGTTATTCAAATGATGATGCAATTTCGTTTGGCAATCTCACAAGTCAAGCCCAGATTACTATTATGGACCTTAATGGAAAAGAACTAATCACACTTCAAGAAACTGATGCAAATGGTGGAATGCAGTGGAATTTGCGAGATAAATCGGGAAACAAGCTTCCGAGGGGTATTTATTTATATAAAATTACAGGAAAAAACTCTGATGGTGTCGATGTTCTATGGGAAATGAACAAATTTGCGATTATTCCATAAAATATACAATAATTATTTGAAAAAAAAGTTATAATTTTGCAAATCTTATTTTTTTAAGGGAGGACAAAATGTTTTGGACACCTGAATTAGCAGCATTTTTGGAGGACGCTCCATTCCCCGCAACAAAGGAAGAACTTTACGATTATGCAATGCGTATAGCTGCGCCACAGCAAGTTTTGGATAATATTCTCGAAATTGAAGACCCTGAGCTTGTAATAGAAGGAATTGAAGACCTCTGGCCTGAGTATGAGGATGTTCTAAATGATGAATACCTCTATAACGATGACCAAGAAGATCAATTCTATTGATATTTGCACTTTAATGTAAAGTTATAGGGACGCAGCAATGCGCCCCTATAATTTACAATTTATTGAAAAATAAATTAGATGCATATTCGTTCTTTTCATTACGGGGGTGATATGGATTCGACGGGATGCGAGAGATTATTTGCTGCATACCGAGCTTGGCTGGTGATGCTCGTTAATACAATCAGTCAAATTTAAAATGCCAACGATAATTTCGCTTTAGCAGCATAATAAAAACGACTGCTAACATCTTCACTGAGATTTGCTTGCCGGTCTCTTTGAAGGTGTCGCAAATAGACAAGCGGACGCAAATTTTGAGATGGGATTTGCGCGACACTAACATCTCAAGCTGCTCTGATGCCTGTTAATCGGCTCGTCAGGGCATAATTAAAAGATTAACTATGTATGTAGAAGCAATAGTTAATGCATTCCGGACGCGGGTTCAACTCCCGCCACCTCCACAAACAAATTAATTTATTATT
>JAGOIG010000010.1 GCA_017995735.1 Candidatus Kapaibacterium sp.
GAAAAGAATTTGGCGCTGCAATAATATTATTAAAAGCTATAATAAATATTAAGGCAAATAAATAAATGAATTTTTTCATATTTTTAATTATAAAAGAAAGGTAAAACTGTCATTTTTATTTTGTTTTTGTAAAAGTAGGGGCTTAAAATCTTAAGCCCCTCTCGATAATTATTATTTATTAACGATTATTTTTCCAAAATAATCTTTTGATTCTGTTGATACTATAACAAAATATGTCCCTGCAGACAATTGGTTTATATCAACTTGATAAAAATTATCGACTTTATTAACATCAGATAAATCGAAGATCTTCTCACCAAGTATATTTGTAATATAAATTGACTTAACTTGCGGAATACTTTGAGGAATTGCAATATTAATATAATTATTAGCTGGACTTGGTGTGATTAGTATATTGCTTTCTTCTATTGGTTCATAAACAGAAGTAATTTTATCAAATAGCAAATAGTTTAAAGTGGAACTTAATTCCCATAACTTAATTTGATTATTGGATAATTTATATAGCCCATTTGTAATAGTTCCATTCTTTTTGGTCAAGACAGGACTAAATGTATTTCCATTATCAATAGATGAGCTAACTCGCCCTGATACTGAAAGTATAACTTGGCTACTTGTACCTTCTGCATTAAAGATATAAACAGGGTATAAATCATTATTAGAAACATCAGTTTGCGATTGCGTCCAGGTTTGCCCACCATCGTTTGTTATCATAATATATGCTAGAGCAGTTGTTTGTTGTAAGGCTGACGTGCAAATTGCTACTCCTCTTTGATTATCTATATAAGAAACCAAAACAACAGGCTTGCCATCTTCGGATACCGTCTGAACAGACCATGTGCTTCCTGCATCGCTTGAATAAAAGACACGTCCTTTCGATGTTCCGAACCATATTTCAGAACCACGAAATTGGCCTGAGCCGACAAGTCCATCTTCACCCGATAAGGGTGTTGGTATATTATCAATTCTTGTCCATGAGTTGCCTCCATCTGTTGATTTTGCAATACCCCAAATATTAGAGAGAGGATCACCCAAGAAAATACCGTTATTAGAATCATAGAAATGAATGAAATTAATAAAGTTTGTAATAGATGAAATATCTCTAACCGTCCAAGAACTTCCACCATTAGTTGTAATTCTTATATTTCCTCGCCCAACTGCATCATCTGTACCTGTACCAATTAGGAAGCGTTTCATATCAAATGCATAGAGACTATAAAATGGGTCTTGATTAAAATAGTTGATTGTGGTTATCGAATTATGATCTTTGGGAACTACAAAAATTCTACTGATATTTGTCGAGTAAATGAGCATATTGCCAACCATTATGCCTGAGCCATCATCAAACATACTTATATCAAAAATATTATCGCTTCCTAAAGTGCGAAATTCACCCGAAGTGACCTCGTAAGTGTTTGTAGTGGGTAATTCAATTGGAAGAATTACAACATCATAATCTACCAAATTATCTGCTTCAATTTTGACAATGATTCGAGTGTCACCACTAAACCAAGGTGTTTGGTCCGTTAATTGAACTTTAAATTCAATATCCTGAACATCATTTGTGGCTATTTCTGGCAAGGTAAAGGTTGTGTTTATGACATTCACCCAACTATCTTCGGGAATTAATGTTATTTTAACATTTTTACCTGGCGATAGATAATTTTTAAGAGTTACTCTAATATCATTTTCGTCGAAATTTTTAATAGCAGAACTATTTGCCATAACAACGTCAAAAATAGAGATACCTGGCACCATTAAACTAGTATCAGTATTATTATAATTCACAGCTTTATAAGCATTAACAAATCCATAATAATACGGTGCTTGAGCATCGGTTTTCGCAATTATACGATCGCAAGTTACACGAATTTGTTTAGAAATTTGATAAGGATTCCAATCGGGATGAACAGATTTAATCAGAGCTGCAACCCCCGCAGCAATAGGTGTTGCCATAGATGTGCCACTTTCAGCAGTGTATTGATTACCAGGAATTGAGGACATTATATTATCTCCAGGGGCATATACATCAACATCTATCCCATAATCTGAGAATGAAGATAAGGTGCTTCCAAGAGAGGATCCAACTGTGATAACATTTTTAAAAGAAGAGGGATAAGATGGTGATTTGTCTAACGATGTGCCATCATTTCCTGCTGCAACAATGACCACAGAGCCTTTAGCAATTGCTGAATTAATTATATCTTCTTCTGCTTGGGAATATCCGGGACCTCCCCAACTGCAACTAATAATATCTGCCCCAAGATTAGCTGCATATAAAATGCCTTCATATCCTGCTAAAATATCCCCTATCGCACTTGTATCTGCGCCTGTTTTAATTGGAATAATTTTGCACGTGAAACCTGTTCCTGCAATACCTTTACTGTTATCAGTTGTTGCAGATGCAAGACCTGCCGTGTGCGTTCCATGTAAGTTTGTAGGATCAGAAGGATTTGGATCATTATCAGGTTTGAAATTATCATTCCAATTTGCAATATTGCCAACAAAATCCCAACCATGGATATCATCGATATAGCCATTTCCATCGTCATCGATGCCATTATCGGGAATTTCATTTGGATTTGTCCAAATATTATCAATTAAATCTTCATGCGTCCAATCTGTTGCACCATCTACTATTGCAATTTTGATATTTGGGCTGCCTTTCGTTATGTCCCAAGCTTTGCGTATTTGCATTAAATCCATATAATATTGTGTGCTATTTTTGAAATATGGATCATTTGGTGAATAATATGGCTTTCTTATAAAAATTGGGGTTGCATATTCCACATCCGGATTTTTCATCAAATCATAGCTAACTTGATATGGATCAATAGGAAGCTCATACGTAATTTTATAAATTCTACTAATACCATATTCATCTTTTTCTTTTGCAGTATTTATAAATTTTTCAAAAGGTAAATCTATTTGCTTAACACTTAAACTTGTAAGACTTGACTGTAGCAAAGAATTATATATTTGCTTTTTATTTGTAGAAATTGCTGTTTTAGTTTTCAATTTCACATATACTGCATTGTGTAAATACATATCCTGAGGAACCTGTTCAATGGTTTGTATTTTGTCTAAAGAGTACCAATTATCCTTTACAAAAGAACCATTACGAATAATTTTTGGTGAATTCTGGGAGTTAATAAAACTTTGATTTGGGTTGGGTGCTGCAATAATATTACTAATTGATAAAATAAATATTACTGAGGCGATGTAACAAAACTTTTTCATAAAAACCTTATATAAATTAATTATTTTTTTCAAAATTAATAATGTTTACAATTATATAACATAAATTATTACAGGACTTATTAAATAATTTTGCCTTTCCAAAATTTCCAATAATATTTAATAAAATTCGTTTAATTAAAGCTATTATAAAAATATAAATGAGAAAAGATAATATTCGTAATATTGCAATTATTGCTCACGTTGACCACGGCAAGACAACGTTAGTTGATGGTATGCTGAAGCAAAGCGGAACATTTCGGGATAATCAAGTTGTAGAGGAACGCATTATGGATTCTATGGATTTAGAACGTGAAAGAGGTATTACAATTCTTGCAAAAAATACATCAGTCTATTATAATGGTGTGAAAATCAATATAGTCGATACACCAGGTCATGCGGATTTCGGTGGTGAGGTAGAACGCAGCCTGAATATGGTGGATGGTGCATTGCTCTTAGTTGATGCAAGTGAAGGGCCTCTACCGCAAACACGCTTTGTATTGAAAAAAGCATTGGCTCGAAAAATACCAATTATATTAGTAATCAATAAAATTGATAGGTCTGATGCAAGAATAGATGAGGTAATTCAGGAAGTTTATGATTTATTTATAGACCTTGATGCAACAGACGAGCAAATAGAATTCAAAATTCTCTACACTAATGCAAAAGCAGGCATTGCTCATTATGATTCTAATGATAATTCGACCGATTTACGTCCATTATTTGATACAATTATCAGTGAGATACCGGGACCAGAAATAATCGAAGGCGAGGTCACTCAATTTCTTGTAACCAACTTAGATTATGATAATTACGTTGGTCAAATTGCAGTTGGAAGATTGGAAAATGGAACATTAGAGATGAACAAATTTTATACACTGTGTGGAAAAGAAGAAAACCAAAAAAATGTCAAATTAACTGCAATTTATACATTTGAAGGATTAAATAGACGACAAACTAATAAAGTTGAAGCAGGAGATATAATTGCAATAGCGGGGCTTAGCAACATTAAAATTGGCGATACATTGACAGATTTAGAAAATCCAAAGCCATTGTCTCGTATTTCAATTGATGAACCAACATTGTCAATGATATTTTACGTAAACGATAGTCCAATGGCAGGGAGGGATGGAAAATTTCTTACAGCAAGGCACATCAAAGAACGTTTAGAAAAGGAGATGCTGAGAAATATCTCAATTGAAGTTCAACCATTAGATAGGGCAGATGCTTTTGAAGTAAGGGGGCGAGGAGAACTTCAAATGGCAATATTAATTGAGACTATGCGCCGCGAAGGATATGAATTTGCTGTTTCAAAGCCAAAAGTCATTACAAAAATTGAAGATTCTATTACTTATGAACCTGTTGAAAAAGTGTTTATTGATGTTCCTGAAGAATTTGTTGGTATTGTTACCGAGAAGATTTCACAACGTAAAGGGATTATGACAAATCTTATAAATAATGGAGGGGGCCGCGTTGATATTGAATTTAGAGTACCTTCTCGAGGTTTAATTGGCTTTAGAAGTCAGTTCCTAATGGATACGCGTGGAACAGGAATTATGAATACACTAACAGATGGATTTATACCCTGGGCTGGGCCTATTCCACAACGGACGTCAGGGGCAATTGTGGCTGATAGAGCAGGACGAGCAACGGCTTATGCTGCCTTTGCAATGGAAGATAGAGGTGATTTGATTATTGATGTCGGCACCGAGGTTTATAGCGGTATGATAATTGGCGAACGCAATAAACCTGGCGACCTCCTTGTGAATATTACAAAAGAAAAGAAATTGACAAATATGCGGTCTTCAACTTCTGATACTACTGTCGTTCTACATCCACCACGAAAATTATCTCTAGATCAAATGATTGAATTTATTGCCGAAGATGAACTCGTGGAGATTACACCCGTAAATTTACGGTTGCGTAAGATGGAGCTTGACCATAACAAACGCAAGAAAGATGCCCGATTAGAAGAAAACTCTAATTTATAATTTATCAAAAACAATTTGTGTCTCCATTTTTTACTTTGAAAAATCCTTAATTTTGAAAATTTATTAAATTAAATACAATAATAATGGAAGTTCGAGTTAGATTTGCACCCTCGCCGACTGGATATCTGCATGTTGGTGGATTACGCACAGCATTATATAATTATTTATTTGCAAAACATAATAACGGAAAAATAATCTTACGCATCGAAGATACAGACCGCACGCGATTTGTCGAGGGTGCAATGGAAAATTTAATCCGCTCTCTATTATGGGCAGGTATTGAATTCGATGAAGGACCACATATTGGTGGCACTTGTGGTCCGTATATTCAAAGCGAAAGATTCCATATTTATAAAGAATATTGTTCGATATTACTTGAAAATGGCTCGGCATACTATGCTTTTGATACTCCCGAGGAACTCGACGAAATGCGTCAAAGACAACAAAAGGCAGGTATTCCTCCACGATATGACCGCTCTATTATGAAAAATCAATATACATTGGGAGTAAATAAAACAAAAGAGTTGCTCGATGCAAATACACCAAATGTTATAAGAATGCGTGTCCCTTTAGAACAAGATATAATATTTAACGATGTCATTCGAGGTGAAGTCAAAGTCCGTGGAAGAGATGTAGATGACCAAATTTTATTAAAATCAGATGGATTTCCAACGTACCATCTAGCAAATGTTGTCGATGACCATCTGATGAAAATATCTCATGTCATTCGTGGTGAAGAATGGCTACCATCCACTCCAAAACACGTTTTATTATATAGAGCATTCAATTGGGAACCACCGGAATTTGCTCACTTACCTTTATTACTTAATAAAGATAAATCAAAGCTCAGCAAACGTCAAGGGGATGTAGCTGTTGAAGATTATATTGCAAAAGGTTATTTTAAAGAAGCCTTTGTAAATTTCATTGCGTTACTTGGATGGAACCCTACTGCCGATCGCGAGATATTTTCAATTGATGAACTGATCGAAATGTTCTCACTTGAAAAAGTAAATAAAGCAGGTGCAATATTTGATTTAACCAAATTGAACTGGATGAATTCTCAATACTTACGTTCAAAATCATTAGATGAACTTGCCGATTTTTTGATTCCATTTCTCGAGAAAAAGAATTTTAATTATATTAATCGAGAATATTTAAAAAAAGTAATTGACCTAATCAAGGAACGTATTGATTTAATTACAGAATTGCCCGATTTTGCAAATTATATGTTCGAAAAGCCCAAAGATTATGACTTGAATTTCCTTGCAAAGTATTGGAAAAATCAAAGCAAAGAAATTTTACAGGAATATGTTGCGAAATTAAAATCAATTGATGACTTTTCTCATCCAAATCTGCATAATTTCACGCAACATTTTGTTGATGAACATAACCTAAAACTTCGCGATGTTATTCATCCTCTGCGAGTAATGATAACAGGCAAAGGTGTTGGAGCGGGGATGTTTGAGACTATGGAAGTGCTGGGTAAGTCGGAATGCATTGAAAGGATTGAATATTTTCTAGAGAATGTAAATACTTAATTTGTAATATAATTATAATTTAATTTATAATTAAAATCAGATTATAATCTAGTAATTAGAGTAGTCATTTCAATTATATTTAGAAAAAATTGCTTGTTTTATATCAAATACCCATTTAAAACCAGATGCCATTGCAAATATGTTCCAATCAAGATTCAAATTTGCAATGGCAAATGAAAATTAATCAAGAGCAACTAATGATTTGCGTATTACTTCAAATCCTTGAGAAATCTCATCTTTTGTGATATTTAGTGAAGGACGAAAGCGAACTGAATTTTGACCTGATGGTAAAATTATTAAACCATTATTAAACGCATTTGACAAAAATTTCTTTCTTATATCGACAGATGGCATATCAAAAGCTGCAAATAGTCCTCTATGCCTAATATTAGAAATATATTTAGGAAAATCAATTTGTAAATTTTCAAGTTCTGAATACAAATTTTCTCCTTGCAATTTAGCGTTATTAAGCAAATTTTCTTCTTGTATAATTTCAAGATAACGTGTGGAACGCACCATATCAGTAAGATTGCCACCCCAAGTAGAATTAATACGAGAAGGTGTATGAAACACATTATCGGGTACTTCATCAATACGAGGAGTAACTGCAATACCGCAAACTTGAGTTTTCTTACCAAAGCAAAATATATCGGGTGTTGCGCCCAATTGCTCAAAAGCCCAGAATGTTCCTGTCAATCCCAAACCTGTTTGGACTTCATCAAAAATTAACATTGCTTCATTTTCATCAGCAAGGCTTCGAAGAATTTGTAAAAATTCAGGCCTAAAATGATTATCACCGCCCTCGCCTTGAATTGGCTCAATAATAATTGCAGCAATGTCATCAGGATTATTATGGAAAGCATCTTTAATTTCATTGACGGCGATTTGTTCTAATTCAATTACTTTTTGCAAATTTTCATCATTCAGAGGAAATGTAATTTTTGGATTTGTTATTCGTGGCCATTTGAATTTAGGATAATATTGAATTTTAATTGGGTCAGTATTAGTTAGAGACATTGTGTAGCCCGTACGCCCGTGGAATGCTTGTTTGAAATGAATAACTTGCGAACCTTTTTCGCCTTTGCCTTTGCTCAAATTCTTTCTAGTTTTCCAATCAAAAGCAGCTTTAAGAGCATTTTCTACTGCTAATGCACCTCCGTCAATAAAAAATCCATATTTAAATTCATTAGGTACAGCGATATTGAAAAAAGTCTTAATAAATGTCGCATATTGTACAGTATAAACATCTGAATTAGTTGGCTTAGTAGTCGCTACTTTTCCAATATAATTAATAAAATCCTCATCAGCAATTTTAGGATGATTAAATCCAATAGGCATTGAAGCAAAGCAAGTAAAGAAATCGACAAATTCTTTACTGTCTCGCTCATCGATAATTGTTGAATTGTGGCTTGCTTGTAAATCTAGAACAAGATCATAACCATCCAGAAGAAGATGCTTACCTATTTCTTGCATTACATTTTCGGGTGGCACTTGATATGTGAAATTGAAATTTGATTTTGAATTCATATTGTAATCTCCATTTAAAAAATAAATAATAAAAGAACTAAATAATTCGTGTATATGAATAATTAATATTCAAAAAAAATATTGAATTAATAATGTATTTCTGAAGAAAAAATCAGATGGGATAGAGTATTATACTTAAAAGTAATAAGGGCAAGAAATGAACCTCCGCGAATTGTACCTTTAAGTAAGAGAAAAGGATTTGCTGATAATGTATATTTTCTCATAATGCAAAATTACGAAATATTTTTGATTTTTTGAATGTAGTTTATATTACTACAATAAAGTGAATTATATAATTACAAAAAGACATATCAATCATTTTTTTTTTATTATTTTGCATATTTATATATTTTAATTTTTGCTAATCTATTAAATTTGAAAATTAAAAAAAGAATATAATATAAAATAAATTAAATTAAATAAAATATTAGGAGTAAAAAATGGCAAAGAAACAAGTTTTCATTAAAGACGAACCCCGTAAAACAGGAGTTGCGCATGTATCGATATTTCTGATTTTATTGGTTGCCTTCTTTCTGCTTTTCCAATACACAGTTATTCCGTGGGGAACAGCACAATTTGTTATTGGATTGTTTGCCCCATCGGGTGAAAGACAAGATAAAATCGGCTTTGTTAAATTCGATGGGTTAGTATGGGGCTCGGTATCGAAAGATATGGAAGCACAATTAAATGGTAAAAATTTACCAATCGAGAAGAAGTATTTGAACCGCCAGTACATTTTTGATTTTACATTTCAAAAACGTACAATGGAAAGGGATGGATATGTAAAATATCCAACTGAATTTTATTGCAGGTCTGAATATTTGGGCGAAAATGCTATTATCCTTCAACCTTGGGTTGGATTCTGGATTTTAGCCCTTGACCTTGCTTTTCTATGTACAGCAATAATAACAATACTGTTACCACCACAATTAGGATTTATGGCTCTTTTAATCGATAGACAAATCGATGAAATTAAAGTAAAAATCAGACTGCAAACAGGATTTTCTGACCAAATTGTTGATATTTTAACTTTGCCTGATGATAAATTAGCTGAAAAGGATTTTGACGAATTAAAAAGTGCTTTCCGTACAGTATGGAATCGAACTGTAATTGAAGATCCTGAAAGCACAACTCGAGTGCCTCGATTTGAAGACTTTTTCCACGATGACATTAATATTGTCGAATACAGAAATAACACCTTATATAACCGTATAAAAGAGTTCTTTTCTGACTTCTTGGCAAAAGAAATCATTGATACAAAAAATTCTTTAATCTGGCGACGGGATCATCTCCATATTTTAAAAGGATTAAGATTATATATGTCCCATCACATTGGCGAGAAATACCAAAATTTCGTCACGGGTTTGGCTTACGGTGGTGCAGCATTTCTTGTTGTTGCAGTTGGTATTCGTGGTTTGAAACTAATACCTGCCACAAAACCTTCATTCATTTTACTTGCTATCTTCCTTGAATTTACTATGCTTACCCTTCTTGCAATCACATTAATTTACACCGAAGAAGAGGAACGTATGGATAAAATGCTCAAAAAGATGGAGGACGCAAGCCGAAGCGAACTCGAAACATTACGAGGTCAGCAAGCAGATATTCATCAATTAGCTAATGCACTTGTTGGTCAAACATCTGAAATAATTCGGACCCGCGTTGAAAAAGCAATTGAACAATACATCACAAGTGGTGATAAAGTCCAGGAAGTAATTGCTCAAGAAATTGCCCGGAAAATTGTATTAGGCCTCAGAGAAGCTGAAGATGTTCAAAACAAATAATTAATCCTACCTTTTTGAAAAATAAAAAGGGGTTATATCGTGATATTTCAAGATATAACCCCTTTATTTGTAAATGTTTGCTATTTCTTCTTTGAAGTCGTTTTTTTAGCTGGTTTGACATCAACGGCTTCCTTTAAAGTTTTGCCGGGTTTGAATCTTGGAACAATTTTGCTTGGTATTTCTATTGTTTGCTGATTCCTTGGATTTCTTCCAGGTCTTGCTTTACGATGCGAAACTGTAAAAGTACCAAAACCAACAAGAGTCACTGTACCATGATTCTTCAGTTCATTTGTAATTGCTTCGAAAGTTGCTTTTACTGCTTTTTCAGCTTCAACCTTCTTTAGCTCGGCAGATTCTGCGACCACATTAACTAAATCGGATTTGTTTAGTGCCATTAAAACCTCCAATTAAATATTAAAAAATTAGTTAAAAAAAGAAAAAAGAACGAAAAATGTTATCAAATAAGGTATTTCAAAGAAGCACCTTACAAAATAAGCAATTTAGCAAAAAAATGTGAATTTGCAACACTTTTGATGATATTTTTTTAAAATTTTTATTTTTTTACATAAATAAAACCTAAAATTGGGTCCGTTGTATTAATATAAATCAATTTATTAATAATTGCTTCGGTAAGAAAGCAGCCCGCATTCAAGAGCTTCAATCCATTATTTGTATATATTTCGCGCGTTAATTGCATACCTGCATGTAAATTTTGCAATGCTAAAGGTATTTCATCGATTTCCCCTTCTAATTTTAACACTGACAAAATATACTGCTCAAATAATATAACCACTCTATTATCATAGAGCTGATTCGCATATTTTTTTAAAATTAATAATGCATCAGATGATTTAATATTATAGTACCGAACAATATCGTAATAATCTAAGGCAACCCGCATAATCCTACTTCTAAGTGGAATTTGCCAAGATTGCAATTTATCAGGGAAGCCTGTCCCATCCATATTCTCATAGATATGATAGAGTATATCAGCAGCATTTTGTAATATTGGGTAATTACAAATCAAATTATATGCTGCTGTCGGTATTTGATACATTAATGGATCAGAAACATTGCCATCTATATAAATTGGCACTGTTGTTAGCCTATCAGGTAAGACTATTCTTCCAAGATATGAAAGCCTTGCAGCAATCTTGAGGTCATTTAAATCTTCTTTGCTTTCTGTCTCTAAAAAGTTCACCATCCAAATTGAGGCTCCTTCAATCAAATCATATACATCATTTGAAAGTGATAATCGAAGAGACAAAGCCTTAGAAAGAAGTTCGACTTCATCTTTTTGTGTTGATTCTAATTGCTCAGCAAGTTCCCGAAGTAGATTATATTCTTCATCACTTTTCTTTAATAATTCAAGATAATTAAGAGCAGACTTAATTCGAGGAATTATACTTTCCCCAGAATATGGTTTTATAAGAATATCATTAACTCCTAAGTCAAGTGTATTTAAGAGAAATGGATAATTATAATCTGCGCCTGCTAAAATCAAATATTTATTTTTAAATTCAATAACTTTCTGAATTTCCTTTAAAAATGATGTTTCATCAATTTTAGTACTACTCACATCTATTAAAAGTATATCAACGGGTTCTTCAACAAGGCTGGCAAATAATTTCGGAAAATTATCAAATATTTTGATTTCTATATTTTTAAAATTAGAAAGAATTATATTGATAAGATTACTTTCCGTTTCTTCTTTATCTTTATAAATCCATAATTGAATATTTTGAGCCATAAAAAATGATTATTTTACTTTCATTAAAACTGTGAAATTATTTGTTTGTCGGTTCAGGTGCATTATTAGTTTTTGGTAAAAATTGATTTACTCCAAATTGCTTAATTAATATGCTAACACGACGATTTACAAGATCAAAAGGATTTTGGGGATTCCTCAATTTTGTATCAGCAAAACCCACTACCTGAGAAATTTGCCCATCCCATAATCCTGATTGAGCTAGTACTCTACGCGCTGAATTTGCTCGCTCTGTGGAAAGTTCCCAATTTGAATAAATTGATTTTCCTGAATATTTCCTGCTATCAGTATGACCTTCAATTACAATATTATTAGGTAATTTCCCGATTTCTTTACCTAGTGCTTTTAATATTTCAATAGCTTGAGGAGTCAATTGTGCGCTCCCAACCTTAAAAAACAATGATTCCTTATCTTCAAGAAGTTCAATTCGTAATCCCTCGCTTGTAATTTCAATTTTTAGAGATTGAAGGATTTCTTTTAATTGTGGGTTTTGAGTTTGTAATTCTTGAAAATATTTTTTGAGTAGCTCACCTGTTTGCACCACTTGATTAGCAGCACGTGCACTATCTTGACGTGCTTTTTCTAATATCTCCTTATTAAGAGTATCAAGTTCTTTTTGGTCAAATTTTATCTCAAGTGGCTTCTTTTCTTTTTCTCCTCCTTCACCTTTTTGAGGTACAACTTGTAAATTCATTTCAGCCCCACCTATGGGTTTGCCTGTAACTAAATTAAAAGCTCCTGGATTATTAAAAAATGCTTCAACACTTTTTTTCACTTGTTCGCTGGAAGCAAGAATCCAAAGCACAATAAATAACGCCATCATTGCTGTCACAAAATCAGCATACGCAACTTTCCAGGCGCCTCCGTGAGCTTCGTGACGCTTGTATTTTTTTACCTTCTTTATAATGATTGGTTGCTCTTTAGAGTGCTTTTCTTCATGTCGTTCGGGCATAATATTTTACTCCACTTACCGTGTTTGTTTGACAGCTTCTTCTGTTTCTTTAAATGTTGGTCTATTTTCAGGGTCAATTGAACGGCGTGCAAATTCTATAGCTACTGATGCGGGTAATCCCTTTGCAAATGCGAGCAAACCTGCTTTAATCGCTTGCAAATATTTACCTTCTTTCATACTATTCTTTTGCATTATTGCAGCAAGTGGCCCAATAATTCCATAAGATAAAAGCACACCAAGAAAAGTACCGACAAGTGCTGAAGCAACATGATGCCCGACAGATTCAGCTCCTTCTGATATTGCCCCCATCGTGATAATAATTCCCATTACAGCAGCAACAATACCTAAGCCAGGAAAAGAATCTGCCATTGTCTGCATAGAACTTGGGGGAATTTCTTCTTCTTGTTCAATTGTCTCGAGGTCCTGGTCCATTAAATCCTCTAAATCATTCGCAGGAATACCACCACTTAGTACTATCTTTAATGTATCGCAAAAGAATTCTAAAGCAGGTTTGTTTGCAAGAAAAGATGGATATTTTGTCAATATTGTACTTGATTCAGGGCTCTCGACATGTGGTTCCAAAGCAATTAAACCCTCTCGCTTAGCAAATTGAAATACTTCGTACATCATTTTTAACAGTTCGATATAATCTGTGGGCTTTGTTTTTTGGCCTTTAAATGCTCCGATTATTCCATTTAAAATCCTTTTTAGGATAGGTAATGGATTCCCAATTAGCAGAGAGCCAATTGCTACTCCAATGATAATAATATATTCAGGTATAACTAAAAGAGTAACAATATTCCCACCTGCCAGTACAAATCCACCTATTAATGCAGCAAATACAACAATAACGCCTACAATAACAAACATATTATCTCCTGTACTTAATCAATGATAATAGATTTGTTAAACAATACTTGTTTGAGAGGATTACGAATAGATTATTACTAAAAAGTAAAATTTTTTTATACATCTGATTTTTAACTATTTACGATATTTATTAATTTTTTTCATTAATTCTTTATTATTTGGATTAATTCTTACTGATTTTTCCCAATACTCAATTGCTTTATCAATACTTTGTTTGCTCTCATATATATCACCAAGATGCTCCAGAATATCATAATTGGTTGAATCAATGGAATAAGCCTTTTGAAGATATTCTAATGCCGAATCAATATTATTCATTTTGAATAAAATCCAAGCGTAAGTATCAAGGTAAGCAGCATTTTCAGGTTCACTCTTGATTGAGAATTTCGATAATTCTAATGCATAATCTAATCTTTTAGGATCACGAGATAAAAAGTATGCATAATTATTGTTCACAAGTGGATCATTACTATTCATTATAAGTGCTGATGTGTAATAATATTCTGCACTATCTAATTTGTTCAGCTTATCATAAACATCGCCAAGTGATGTTAAAATATTATAATTTGCAGTATCCATAGAATTTCCCTTTAATAGATAATTTTTTGCTTGTTCCCAATTATTCTCTAGAAAATAACTATATCCCAATTGAATACTATATCTTGGATTATCAGGAAATTTTTCAATATATTTTTTTAGAATAGCAATTGAACTATCCCTTTTTCCAATTGATTCATAAAATTGAGCCGCTGTTGCGGGTATTTCACTATTTGTATCGGCTAAAACAATGCTATTATTTAGTAAAGATTCCAATAAGGTTGTGTCTTTTAAATTATATGCTAAATAAAATGATGGGATAAAAATTTCTCCAATATTATAATTATTATCAACGACTTTCTTTAAGGTTTGCTTAATAAAATACGTTGTGTTATCGTTAATTAATTCTGGGGTATAAGAGAAGCTATAAATTGCTGAGGATAGCAAATCTGCTTGGTCTTTTGGAGAGTACTTATTAAATAGAGAATCAATACAATAATCTAAATTTTGATATTGACCTGCATTAAACGACATAATAAAATATTCCCAAGCATAATCTGGATTTGAATTCGCAATGGCAAGCTCTTTTAGTCCTTGAATAGCTGGAAGTGTATCACCAAGTTGAGCATATAACTTACAAATTATTGCTTTTACATCAGGCGTGGGATTTAAACTATCATACTTTTTATAATAATCAATTGCTTTCGTTTGGTTAAAATAACTATAGAAATCACCAAGCATAAGCAAATTGTCACTTGTAGGATTCATCTCATAAATTTTTAAAGCAACCTTTTCAGCAGAATGTATTTCTTTATTAAAAATATAAATTGAAAAGATTATTTCCAGTGCATCAACTTTCGTGCTATCTATTTTATATGCCTCGTAAGCTGATTCAAGGGCTCTATCAAGAAAGCCAAGCCTCATCAAGGCATCAGCAAGACTTACATAAATTGTTGCTGATTTATCAAATTTTAGTGCATCTTCAAATTCAAGTATAGCAAATGCATAATTGCTGTCAGAAGCATAACTTAGCCCACGCACGTAGCTATCCTCTGCTATTTTCTTTCCTACGTCCTGTGGAACCTTCCATAAACTATCAGATTTATTTTGAATGAATTTTTGAAAGTCATCTTTTGAATTATTAACTTGAAATTCCTTTTGAGACGCACAACCTGAGAATACGACCGCCAGTAAAATAAGAATAATATATTTTCTTGAGTTCATATTTTCTTAATTATGTTGTTTTTTAGATTTCCTAATTATTAAATTTAAAAAAAATGGGAAATTGATTAATTTCTATTCGATTTTTATAAATCTTTGTGAATATTTTGCACCATCATTATCGAGAATTATAAAATAAACACCTGCTGAATAATTGTTCATTTTAATATTCAATGTTGTCTCGCCTTTTTGAAGAGGCCCGGAATATAATTTTTCCACCATCATCCCCAATGAATTATAGAGATATAAATTAATATTGCTGTTTTTGGGATTTCTGATATTGAGCTGAACTATTCCGCCCTTTGTATACTCATCAGCAAGTGTCACATCTAAGGAAGTTGGAATAGAATCAGTAATAAACCGAATATTAACATCGCACCGTGAAGTAGCATTGATATTGAATTCTTCAGCAAAACCTATAACGGGTATAATCTCAGTAATGCAATTTAAAGAGAATATTAGAGAATCAAGATCATTATAGTCTTTGACATATACAGGCTTATATGCAATAACAAGTAAAGCTGTATCCTTTGGATTAATTATTAATGGGAATTGCGATTGAGGTATACTAAATTGCAAATAATACCGTAGAAATGCTTCATTAATAATTATTGGATAACCACCATAATTATAAATCTTTAGCGTGTCAACATAAAGTCCGCCAATAATTTTATTATGAAAGTCAATTGTGCGAGCTGGATTATTTGTAAAAAATTCTAATGTAAAGCCGGGACGTTCAACCTCAATTGTAGATTTATTTCCCGCTGAATCAACTATTTCGATTTTGAAATAAGCATCCTGACGGGGGTCAAGAATAGTGATTTTGAATTGGTAATGTCTTTTATCAATTACTATCTTTTGAAAATCGATATTAATTTCTTTAATTAATTGTGCATTAGAAATTCCGCCATCACTTTTTAAATTATCATATATATCATAAACATAATTAACTTGGCAAGAATCGGTATTTAGCTGAACTGAGGGGGGATTTACATCTCGCAAAGAATAGAGATTCAATTTTGCAATTTGTCGAGTATCGCAGCTATCTTCAATTATAACATCAAAAATAAAAACTCCTGAATCGCTTGGTGTATAACAATATTGAAAAGTTCTTAGCTCTCCAGGTTGAAGTGTTGCACTATTGTAATCAGGAATTGTATCGATTGAATTTGCATATTTTACAAGTAAATGATTAATTTGATGAGCGAATTTCCCATAATTTTCAATTGTTAAATCGTAGCATTTTTTATTTCCGTATTGAATAGTATCGCTTATCTCGGGGACTAATGCGCTTTCTTTTACATCTTTTAAAGCAATTGTAAAACCGGGAATATTATAATCAATTTCTGTATAGAGTCCCGCCGAATCAATTGCTCGAACCTTAAAGCTTCCATCAAGATAACGATTTATCAATGTTGCAGTATAAGATGCTACACCTGTGGGGAAGCTATTATTTGCAGTAATATTTATATTTTCCTGATTACTAATTGGGAAATCAAGTTGCACAATTTTTGAGTCAGAAATGCTTGAATCAGTAGCAACACCACTAATTGTATAACAATCATCAGCAGCATAAAGTTTAGGAGATGTGAAATCATATTTTATTAAATTCATTCCGCCATAATATCCATAAGAATTAGCTTGTCCATAACCATAGACAATAATCCCACAACCACCTGGGCAATTAACTTCATGCGTCCCTTCATTTACTGTAATTATCGCATACGAATAATTTGAATTTGGAACAGAATGAAATGTTGAAGCCTGGATAAGGTTACCATCCAATTTTACATTATTTAGTGAATTGTTTTGTGATATTATATTTACATAATGCTCAGTATAAACTTTTTGATATTGTTGTGGATATTGAAAACTGTATTCATATGCTTGGATATTGGCAAACCGGTAAAAATTCCCATATTGTTGCTCAGGTGGCATTATTAGCATCAATGGATCGCTGTTGGAATTTTTGTCACCACCTGATTGACTTGATTTTTTATATTGGGCAACAAGTATAGGGGCTGATGCATCAATATAATGAGGAGAATCAAGGTAAGACTCGAAAAACTGCCCACTATTCAAATTCGTAATAAATTCTCCATCTATAAATAATTGAGTATTATCAGAATAAGCAAGCACTCGAAAGAGGTCATTATCAGATTGATTTTCTATAGTTTCACTTTGTGCAAATGGTGTTACAATGCTATTTCTTCCCCAAGCATTAAGCGGTGGGAGCTGCTCCATAAGCATATCTCGGGATGTACCTCTTCCATTTATTGGTAAAGCAGTTCGTTGATGTCCCGCAATTACCGCAATTGGCTTATCGGATGTAACTTTTGAACCTGTCAAATCGTTCCGTAATTTATTTAGTGTTATATTTGCTTGAACAAGATAAACATCGCCTTGGTTTAAAGTAATATTTTGTGTTTGTAATTTATTTTGCCAAGTCGGTACGCTTGGTACAATTGTAATATTTGTACCGTCCTGTGTTGCGATAATTGCGAATTGTGATGGTGTGCTTTGTCCATTAATTTGATCACCATAAGAGGATCCATCGCTATTATATGCTAATATTAAATATTCTGTCCCTAATGCATCTGTGGGCAATGCTGTCATTGATTCGCTTGTTGTAATTGCTTGCGAATGGGAATATACTGTTACATCTTTTGTTGTAGTAATATGAAATGATTGCTTTGCAATTGCTTCGTCCTGACTACTGCCAACAATAGTTCCACTTTTATTGAACCCTTGTAATTCATAAGGCTCATAATTTGTCCTAAAAGTATATATCTTATTGGGATCTGTTATCGTAAAATTTTGATTATATGATTTTCCTGAATAATCTCGATAACTTATTGTGCCACTACAAGTATCGTATGCTACAATAAAAATATATAATGTATCTGTATAAAATGCTTTGTTATAACCTTCACCTTCCACATTATGATAATTCGGTATGAAAGCAAGCCAAAAATCCTTTCCCTGAGTGTCTATAGATGGTTGTGAAAATAATCTACAGAAACTTGCAAAGAAAAAAATTACGAAGAATATTCTTTTCATTTTCTTTTCTCAAAAAAATGTAATTTAATTAAATTTATTTGAATTTTGATTATTTATTTAAATTTGTGAACGTTTTATTTACAATTTGTAATATTGTGATATGGAAAATTTTTTGATAGATAATGAAGAAATTCTTGCAAAAATGAGATTCTACTTTTCTCAGTTGCAAGAAGGAAAAGGAAATATAGTACTATTACTGGGCGATATGGGGTACGGTAAAACTCATATCTTGAAAATTTTATCTCAGCAAGCACTTGAAAATAATATTGTTAATGTGTTTGTTCCTCTTTCAGCTCCTGTGGGAAATATCAGTGTTAATACTCTGCAACCTTTTTCTCCATTGATTAAAGCAATTGAAGAATTAGCTTTGAATAAGCATCTCAAACCCGAAAAACGACTTGCTATGAATATAGGCTTGACTATACTTGCTACTTTACCAATTGCAGGGGATGTCTTCTACGCATTAAAAGAGCTAAATCGTGATATTGAAGATTATAAAAAGAAAAATAAAAAGGAAGATATTTTCCGTAATGATCCTATAAGCTCCATCTGGAATGTTTTCAAGCAATACTCTGATAAGCAACCTTTTATCATTTTTTTGGATAATTTTCATTATGCTGACCCACAATCTTTTCAATTTTTAGAAGAAATTGCAAATAAAATTATTGACACCCCTATTCTTTTTGTGCTATCAGCAAATCCTACGACTTCGGGGAAGTCAAATATTGCTTATACAAATTTTTTAAAATTTTTGGAAATCAATTCTCTTAATAATAATATACTCGAACTTAAGCCATTTGATAAAAAACAAATAAAACAATTTGTTAATCAAATTTTCCCAACAATTTCTCCAAATGATGAATTTTTAAATTGGCTTTTGCAAAAAACATCAGGAATTCCCCTCGCAATATCAGAATATTTACAATATTTTAAAGATAATAATATCTCAATTGCAAAATTCGACCCATTAGATTTCGATTCTTATATTCCATCTTCACTTCAAGCAATATTTACATCTTTTTTGCAAAAATTAACTGATGATGAAGTAAATTTACTTTCGATTTGCGCCTCAGAAGGCAAAGAATTCAGTGTGAATCTGATTTCAAAATTGCTCAATACAGATGTCCTTACTACAATAAAGAAATTGAAAGCAATACAGCTAAAGGTTCCTATCATTTCAAGCGAGGGAGCAAAATATCGCTATGGCGAAAAAACCACAGTTTATCAATTTAATCAAAGTGCCTATCAGATATTCTTTGAAAATTTGCTTGAATATGAAGAATATATTGCAATCCACTCGCAAATTGCTAATATTTTGAAACAAAATTTCGATACACACCAAGATACAGCATTACGAAATGAATTGGCACCTCTTATTATATCCCATAGCACACTAGTAGGCGACCAAAATTATATTGAAGATATACTTAAAGAGCAAATTATCGCAGCTCAAACCGAAAATGACCAAATATACTTGCAAAGTATTCATAACTTTATCGATAATTATCAGCAATCTTCTGAAATTGAGCAAACGAGTGAAATTGGAAATAATAAAAGTCCTAAAATTTCAATAAATTTTTCAGAGCAAGAATTCTCTAATTTGATTCAATCTAAATTTGAAGAACCTCAAATTAGTAATTTCAATCTTGAGGCGCAAATTGAAAAAATTGATTTCGATAAAATTATTGACCTTTTGCTTTCAGATGATTATGAAAATGCAAAAAAATATATTAATCTATATATAAATCAAGATATTTCCAAAGAACAAAAAGATTTAGCAAGTTTATGTTTATTAAAAATTCTTATTGATGAAAATAATGAGGATGCAAAAGTATTACTCGATACTCTTAAAAACGAAATTCCTGAACAACATAAGTCGAATAGAACTATACTTGAGAATTTAGAGGCAATGTATAATTTTCACCAAGGACGTATAGATAAAGCGATTGAAATTTTGCAAGACACAGCAAAAAGAGCAATGACGCAAGATAATTTTGCAAAATTGCTGACTTTATCAAATATTTCTATTTTGCTTAAAATGAAAGACCTCAATCTTGCAAATACGTATTCAGAAACAATTGTAGAAATTGCGAATAGATTGAATTTTTATAATTTTCTCAATGATTTCAAAGCACAATTTAATTAAAATGCTATTGAGATAAAAGCTGGCTAACTACTTTTTCTAATATTGCTTCCAAGTGTGTTTTTGAATCCTCAGTAATATTTGCTGACACTTGTTTGACCTCACTTAACCCCGAAGAAGTAAATTTTACAAGTATAAGGGTTAGCACTGCACCATTTGTGTCACGTGCAAATGTGCCTGTGATATAATATTCAATTTCAAATTGTCGTAATGCATATAATTCCATTTGATTTGGTGCTTTGTAATTTTCAGGTGCATAAAAATTGAATTGTGAATAAATCGAATCGCGTGTTGGAAAATCAAACACTGTAAAGCGATTGTTCTTTGATGCATTCTTGAATATCAATTCAAGAATATAATACGAATTAACAACACTATTTGCAAATAAGCTCCACTGAGGTTTGATTTCGGGGTCATCTTTAAACTCAATGCCTGTAATTACAAGCGGCGGTGCAGGGTAAACGGGATTTGCTAAATGTGCATATAGATTATAGTTTTTGACTGCTAATGCAAATGCCCGCTGAATTGAAAGCAATATGCTTGGATCGTAAAAGAATTCATTGCTAACACTATCCCGATAATTTATAAATGCATAACCTGTGCCTGTATTCTTGTTCTGGAAATCTTTACCCGATAGGATTGTTATATCAGTTCGCATTATATTTACAACACGATTAATATTGATATATGCGATAAAATCACAAGAAAAATAACGTGCTATAGACAATAAAGAATTGTCTTTCCCCTCTAATTTTAAACTTCTTGAAATTGAATCAGCCATAAGTGGAGGAACTACATCAAAAAACCGAGCAGAATACATTGCAAGAGTAAATGCAGCCTCAACCTTAGAAGGATTTAAATCGGCTAAATTTTTACCTATCTCAATTCCCGCAATTAGCACCTTCAAGGCAGAATTATCATTTTTGTCTTGTTTTTGCTCAGATATTTTGAAGTTATAAGCAAAATCATTTCGCAAATTTTCACTGATTTGTGCATTGCTACAATCAATATTAGCAAATACTAATAAAATAATTAAAATATAATATATATTTAGGGTTTTCATCAATTTCATTTTTTTAAAAGAATTTAATCATTCAAAAATCATATCTATAATATTGCAAAATATGAAAAAATATAAAAATAAAGTAATATTTAGAAATTATATATTAATAAATACCATATTTCCTTAAATTTTTTTATTTTGTAGTTTTTAATTATGGATTTGAAATGAAACGAATTGTTTATTTATTTGCATTTCTTGTTTCAGTAATAGCATATTCACAGCAAGCACCTCAAACAAGCGAGATCGATAAAATGAATGATCAATTAACTCATCGCTTGGATATGCTGCAAAAATCAATTGACGATGTGCTATGGTTCGATAGAGTTGGCGATGTCGCTTTTATCGATAAAGTGTATATTGTGGGACCGCCCCGCACAAATGTAAAGAATCCGAATGCAATGGGTGCAAAAAATCCGTTGAAATTTTGGTCATATATTTTTATTCCTCGTAATATTGATTTAAATAAAAAATACCCCCTTATTGTTTTGCCTCACGGTGGAGTTCATTCGGATTTTACGACATATCATACGCATATAATACGGGAGATGATGTATCAAGGTTATATTGTTGTTGCTCCTGAATATCGAGGAAGCACAGGGTATGGTGAGGGATTTTATAAAGCAATTGATTATGGTGGGGCAGAGGTTGAGGATTGCGATGCTGCAAGAAAATATATGATTGAGAATTATGATTTTGTGGATGCCGGGCGTGTTGGTGTTGTTGGATGGAGTCATGGCGGACTTATAGCGTTGATGAGTGTATTTGAACATCCCAAGGATTATCAGGTTGCTTTTGCGGGTGTGCCTGTTTCAGATTTAGTGATGCGAATGGGATATTATGATGATGAATATCGCGGAGAATATTCTGCAGATTATCATATTGGAACAACTGCAATGGAAAATCTCGAGGAATATAAGCGCCGCTCCCCTGTTTGGAATGTCAAGAAGCTCGAAACGCCACTGCTAATCCACACAAACACAAATGATGATGATGTAAATTATATAGAAGTAGAGCATTTAATTCAAGCACTTAAAGCTGAGGGCAAGGATTTCGAATACGAGATATTTCAAGATGCACCTGGTGGGCATTCATTTGATAGAATCGACATAAAGAATTCCCGCGAAATTCGTTTAAAAATCTATAAATTCATTGGCAAATACTTAAAGCCAACAAAGGTACTTGATAATTTAAAGGATATGGAAAAAGCAGCCTATTTGCCAGGGAAGGAGTGAAGGGAAATTTCATACTGAGACCCCTGTCTCAGCAATAAAGACATCTTCAATGTCATCTATATCATCAAAGTGCTTGGCAAATTCTTCTTTTCCGTAGTATTCAATATAAGCTTGAATGGAGGATTCTGTGCTTTGAAATGCTTCCAGATATGTTGAGCCTTCGCCAACAATTGCACCATTAGAAAAACCAAGGGGATAGCCGCAATATCCATCGCTATGTTTTTCTATTATAATTTTTATTTTCATAATCCACTCTATTATTTATCACACAAGACGAAAGCAAATGAGAGAATTATAAAAAGATTAACATTAAATACACAATAAACCAATAAAAAAAGGTAATTATTTAGAAAATTCAAAAAAATTCTTTATGAAGTAAAACGAAAATTATTTCAAATTTTTTTCAAAATCATCTTTAGATATTTCTATATCTTTTAATATCTTTAAAAATAACCCAATACTTATATCCTCATTAGAATGAACCGGTATAACTGTTGCTCTACCATCAGGATGCCTTAGATAATAATGACTGCCTTTTATTCTAATAACCTCAAAACCTACTTTTTTAAGTTTATTAATAATTTCTTTTGCTGAGTATGTTTTCAATATGCTATACCTCAATTATCACGTTTTGGATACCTACGAATTCATTCAATGGCACATCCTTTTCTACTTCCAAGCAAAGCTCAATGGCTTCTTTAATTCTTTCGATTAATGTATCGTAAGATTTTGCTTGAGTGTGGCAACCTTTTAAAGCAGGAACATCCGCTATAAGCCATCCCTCACTGTCCTTTTCGATGATTACTTGAAATTCCCTTTTCATTTTAATTATTCCATTTTTTTCAAACAAGACGAAAGCAAAATAATAGAATTATAAAAAAACAACTTGTTAGCTAACAATACCACCCATTTTATAATTTTCTATGCAAATAAATTATATAAAATATGCCAATTTAATATAAATATAACAACCCAATAAATAAACATCCAAAGTAAACCAATATCCAAAGCTGTTGCTAATTTATATTTAAGTTTTTTTTCATCAGATAAATTGGAAATTATCAATAAGGAAACTACTACAAATAAAAATATTCCAATTACACCCACTTCAAAAAGTGATTCTAAATGTAGTGCTACCATCAGAAAACCAGCTATGATGCAAAAAGCCACTATACTTAAAGCCATTGCTAATTGCAATTTGAAACTTATTTTGTTTGGATAGTTCACAATTATAAATAAAATAAGTGCTAATAGGAACATTGCTATAGATATGGTTTCCATAGTCGGTTCCCATTTTCCTATATAGGGTTGACCTGCACTAAAAATTTTAAAATCAATAAAAGTAAACGGAATATCGATTAATACGAATATTAATAATACAATTAACGACTTTTTAAAATTGATTAATTGCTTCAAACCATTAACAGTTGTAGTAATTCTATTGCCAATTATAGAGATAAAATTTCGCTTTGCGATTTCCATCTAAAAATCCATAATT
>JAGOIG010000134.1 GCA_017995735.1 Candidatus Kapaibacterium sp.
CACAAAAAGATACGACATATCTAACACATAGCTACTATACATATCCTGCAAAGTTTATCCCACAATTGGCATCAAGATTAATGAAAGAATTGAGTGAAAAAGGGGATATAATTATTGATCCTTTTATGGGAAGCGGTACAACCATAGTCGAATCAATTGTAAATAAAAGAATAGGGATAGGTATTGATATTAATGAAATTGCTTATCTTGTTGCAAAAGTAAAAACTACTCCAATTACACCGATAATTCTAAACGACGAGTTTCAGAGAATTACTCTTGACCTCCATAATAGATTAAATGGTTTATACGATTTTTACTTAACGAAAACGCCAGATTTACAGCGAAATAACAGAATTGATTATTGGTTTCTACCCGAGCAAAAAAATATTCTCTCTATTATTTATTCCCGAATTTTAGAGATTGATAACTATGATTTGAGAAGTTTTTTTATGATTGCATTTGCTCAAATTTTAAAATCATGTTCTGTCTGGATGCAGAGAAGTATAAAACCGACAAGAGATAAAAATAAAAAAATTAATAATCCACTCTTATTATTTGAAATCCAGGCCAAAAAGATGATAAAAAAGAATTATGAATTTGAAAAAATATTGGATAATGAAGTAAAAGAAAATATCGACAATTTCAGAAAAATATATTGTGGAGATGCAAGAAACATACCATGTGACGATAGTGTAGCATCTCTAGTAATAACTAGTCCTCCATATGTGACTTCGTATGAATACGCCGATTTACATCAATTACCATCCTATTGGTTTGGCTTTTTGGATGATCTAAAAGAATTTAGGACAAAATTTATTGGAAGTGCTTATAAAATAAGAAAAGATATAGATTTGCGATCTTCCATTGCTGAACAAATAATAGTAAAAATTGATAATAAAAAGAAATCTGCAGAAGTAAAATATTATTTTGAAGATATGTTGGAATCTTTCCTTGAAATGAAAAGAGTCCTAAAAAAAGGTGGCAAAGCTTGTATTGTAATAGGAAATACAGAGCTCAAAGGTGTAGAAATTTTAAATGCTCAAGTTTTTTTAGAGCAATTTGAAAATATTGGTTTTAAAACATTCAATGTTATTCATAGGGAAATACCCTCAAAAATGTTGCCTTCTACTAGAGATATTTCAACTGGCAAATTTGTTAAATCAACAAATAGAAAACTAAAATTAGCATATCCTACTGAGTATATATTAATAATGGAAAAATTATGAAGATATCCGATCTTATTTTGCTTTACAATAAGAAAAAAGAAAAATATGGGAAAGAAGCATATCGCCATATTTCAAATCTTCTTAGAGAAGCTAAAGCACAGCACAAGCTTGATTTCAACGGTATGGATCACGAACAATCTTGGCGGGCATTTAAAGGAAAAAATCTTGAAAAATTAATCGAGTATATCATTACTGATGAAGTAAAAAGTTTAGGACTTGAAGTAGTGAATGGGAATCTACTTGAAAGAACAAAGGGTGAAAATCTATCAAAAGAATTAAGTTTGGTTAAAAGAAATCTTCTCATTGATTATGGAGAATTTGGTTCCCATTTACCTGATGTTGATATAATTATTTACGACCCTACTACATCCAAAGTTGTGGCTGTTCTTTCAAGTAAAGTAACTCTTAGAGAACGAATTGCTCAAACTGGTTATTGGAAAATTAAACTTGCTTCTGACAAAGTTACTCAGCATATTAAAGTTTATTTTGTTACTCCAGATGAAGATGGTACGCTAACAACTAAAATTCCTACAAAAAAAGGCAGGGCAATTGTTGAATCTGATTTGGATGGAAGTTATGTTCTTAGCGAAGTGAATATTGAAGAAAGTACGAAAGTAAAAATGTTTGATAAATTTATTGATGATCTAAAAAATCTAATAAAATAAAATATGGAATATATGTCAAAATTCAAAAAAGAATTAATACTTGAATCAACTACATTATGGGATTTTCCAACTCAAAATTATGGTGATAAACCACACGGTAATAATAAATATAACGGAGTAACACCAGCTTTCATTGTTTGGAATCTTCTGCAACGATACACAAAAGAAAATGATTTGGTTGTAGATCCAATGTGTGGAAGCGGCACAACAATCGATGTTGCAAAAGAATTAAATCGCAAAGTTATTGGATATGACCTTAATATTGTTCGGCCAGATATTATTAAAAATGATGCTCGCAAAATTCCTTTAGATAATAATTCAGTAGATTTTGTATTTATTGATTCTCCTTATTCTAATAACATAAAGTATTCTGACTGCAAGGAGTGTATTGGAAAAATATCTTGTGAAAGCTCCCTCTTTTACGATGAGTTAGAAAAAGTTGCAAAAGAAATATACAGGATACTTAAGCCAGGAAAAGCAATGGCTTGGCTGATAGGTGATCAATGGATAAAAAAGAAATTTACACCGACTGGTTTTCTGTTATATCAAAGAGTCATAAAATATTTTGATACAATTGATATTATCTGTGTTACAAGACATAATCAAACCTCAAACACAACATTATGGAATGAGCGTGCAAAAAAATATAATTTTTATCTTCGGGGTTTTAAGTATTTATTTCTTTTCCGTAAACCTTCCATTATATCTTAATTTCTTATTTTAGCATTTTATGAACTTGTGGGGGAATGATTCTTTGATGAAAAATTACTTCATAGCTGTTGTTTGCCTTTGTGTTTACCTTGCTTCAATCGGGTCTGCACAAAATTTAGATGCTTCTCGTTATTTTGAATCCGACTCTGCTTATAAAGAAATTGCCGTTTCAATTAATTCTTTGCTTTCTAAAAATAATCTCGCTAACACTAAATATTCTCTTGCTGTATATTCACTAAATAATAAAAAATTTATATATGAAAAAAATGCTGATTTGCAACTTAAACCCGCATCTGTGACAAAACTTTTTACTTCGTTTGCGACTTATTGGCTTGTGGGTGATACTTTTAATTTCCGTACGATAATATACACCGATGATACCAACATCAAAGATGGTATTATCAACGGGAATCTCTACATTTTAGGCGGCGGAGATTGCTTGATGGAACTTGCAAATCTGGATGAGATGATTAGGCAAATCCAAAATCAGGGTATAAAAAAAATAACGGGCAATATTATTGGGGATGGCAGACTCTATAATGGTGAAAATAATCGTTTTGCTTATAGCGGTGATAATGATGAGGTTGAGCCTGTTGCACCAATTTCAGCACTCTCGATTGAGCAAAATCGCTTCAAAATATTATTAAATTCGCGTGTAAATACTAAGCAACCTAAAATTCAAATTATTCCAAATGCCGCAAATGTGCAAATTGTTTCAAATGTAAAAATTTCTTCACCTCCACCTGCAAAGAAAAAAACTACAAAGAAAAAATCTTCCTCTAATTTCCAAATTCTTCAACAAAACTATGGGGATAGAATTCCTTTTGATATTTCACTCCTTGCAGCTTCACGGACCCGTGTTTCTGCTCATTCTACATTGCAAGAAAATGGAACTCAAGTAATTTATATTTCTGGCTCAATGCCTAAAAATTCTAACACAGGCGTTCAGGAATTTATTCTTTCCCCAACTTTGAGCTTTGCGAGTGTGTTTCGCAATCGATTGATTAATAATGGAATTAGTGTTTTAGGAAAATTTGCAAAGGCACTAAAAACAGATAAAATTGATTATTCTAAAATGAAAGAAATTGCTGAATTCTCACGTCCAATCAATGATGTTATACAGTTATTGAATAAAAATAGCGATAATTTTATTGCTGAAAATTTGTTTAAATTCAATGGTGCAATTGCAAGAAGAGATACTGAAACAGTTGTTTCTACAAAAATATTTTATGATAGTCTTTTTGCAACTTTCATTCAATCCAATCAATTACCTATTTTAAATGATGGATCAGGGCTATCCCGTCGCAATAAAGCAAGTGCTAAATCAATAGTTCAATTACTTGAAAAAGCAAGTCAATCGAATTTTTTCAAATCATATTTATCAACTTTATCAATAGCAGGAGTCGATGGAACCCTGGCAAAGCGAATGCGTGGAACAGCCGCAGCAAATAATCTTATGGCAAAAACAGGCACTCATCGTGATGTTAGCTCACTTGCGGGTTATACTAACACACTTGATGGCGAAATTTTTTTGTTTGCTTTTGTCTTTAATGGCTCTAATGTTGGAATATATAAGCAACTTGAAAATGATATTAGCTCAATAATTTCTAATTATACAAGTTATATACCTAATGCAAAATAGCTCATATAGACAAACAATATTATCCATTATTATTAATGCAATTCTTATTATTATCGCATTGATTATGATTTTTCCAATGTTTTGGATGCTATTGCTGTCTTTAAAAACCTATCCTGAAAGATTTACGACATTTTTCCAAACGCTTTTTTCCGATTTCTCCCTCAAAAATTACTTTGAGGCAATTCAATCAGATAATTTTGGTTTGTATTTTATAAATTCATCAATTGTAGCAATATGCACAACCGCTGCAAATGTTTTATTTTCGACAATGGTTGGCTATGCTCTTGCGCGGCGGAAATTTTTTGGTAAAGCATTGCTAACAGGTTCTATTCTTGGTGTGCTAATAATTCCATCACACGTGATAATGATTCCGTTATATAGGTTAATTGTAAAGATTGGTTGGCTCAATACATATTGGGCGTTGATTATTCCCTGGTGCGTTACACCATTTGGAATATTTCTTGTTTGGCAATATATCCGCTCTATACCCGTTGAATTAGAGGATTCCGCTCGAATAGATGGCGCAGGATTTTGGCAGATATTTTTCAAAATAATTTTCCCAACAGCAAAGCCTGTCTTGATTGTCCTCGCCATTTATACATTTTTGACAAATTGGAATTCATTTCTTTTCCCATTCTTATTTACAAACTCCGAGCAATATCGGACATTGCCCGTTGGATTAACATTTTATCTCGGTAAGCAATCTATCGATTGGGGACATTTAATGGCAGGAGCATCGCTTTCTGCTATACCTATACTA
>JAGOIG010000135.1 GCA_017995735.1 Candidatus Kapaibacterium sp.
TCTCACCTGTAGGCCTTTTAAGTTACCGTGGGAAAGATTACACTATAAATAATTTTGAGATTGGCCCAATTTCGCAGCAAATGTATGATACATTATTGGGTATACAATATGGGAAATTAGAGGATCCGTTTGGATGGGTAACCCATATAGATTATTAAAATTGAACTTACGTTGAACCTACGACTTAAGTCGTAGGTTCAATATTAATAACAAAGCATCACACAGGTGGCTAAAGCCACCTGTTGCTTATTGAAAGAGGGGGCTAAAGCCATCTGCAAATATTCACAAATTCCAATTTCTTATAAATTTTCCTCTTCATCAATTTTACCACCTATATATCGCATTTTCAAGCGTTCGATTTGCCAGGGTTTGCGATTGAGAATTTGAAATTCATAATTTCCGATTTCAAATTTTTCGTTAAGTTCGGGAATTCTATCCAATTCTGCAAGTATATATCCACCAATTGTTTCATATTCATCGCTTTCGGGAATTGGTTCAGGCAAATTATCGTTTAAATCATCGATAGGAATAAGTGCAGAAAGCACAAATTCATTTTCGGCAATCTTTTCTATTTGTGGCAATTCTTCGTCGTATTCATCTTGAATTTCGCCTACTAATTCCTCAAGTATATCTTCCATTGTGACAATTCCTGCTGTGCCACCAAATTCATCAATTACAATTGCTAGATGAGCGCGATTGGTTTGCATTTTCTTCAAAATAATATTGATTTTATCATTTTCTTGCACAAAGAATGCAGGGCGGATTATATCTTTTAAAATAATGATTTCTCTATTTAAAAATAGATTTAAAAGATCTTTTGCATAGACAATACCAAGAATATTATCGATTGTATTTTCATAGACAGGCATTCGCGAATATCCTTCGATTGAAAACCGTTCTAGAATTTCCTCAGGAGTTGCATTTATGGGAACAGCGACAATTTTATTACGTGGTACCATAATTTGCTTTACAGGCGTTTCAGAAAATTCAAAGACATTTTCAATCATCTCTTGCTCTTCGTTTGCAATTACACCTTTTTGCGAGCTTTCCTCAACAATAACCATCAATTCCTCGGGAGAATGAACAGATGTTGATTCAGTTGCGATTTCAACTCCGCCGAGCCGTATCACTAAATTTGCAAATGAATTGAGTGCCCATACAATAGGCCCAAAAATAATCTGAAATATTCTAAGTGGTACTGAAACAAAATTTGCTACCTTCTCAGGATATTGTATTGCAAGGCTTTTTGGTGCAAGTTCCCCAAAAACTATGTGCAAAAATGTTATGGTTATAAAGGCTAATGGAAATGCTACCTGGTGAGCGGTTGCTGCTTGAACATTCACACCAAATAAATACATAATATCAATAATAATTTCAGCAACTACGCTTTCGCCTATCCAACCTAATGCCAGGCTTGCAATTGTGATTCCCAATTGAGTAGCTGACAAATACGTATTTAAATGGGTAATAATGTGTTGAGATACTTTTGCAATTCTGCTCCCAGAACGCACTGCCAATTCGACTGAGGATGAACGGACCTTTACTATTGCAAATTCTGCAGCAACAAAAAAGGCATTCATCATCACAAAAAAGATTGTAAGCAAAATTTTCCAAATCATTTTATTAGCAGCCTCATACTTTCTAAATAAAAATACTTTCCTAAATGATAATGATAATATTTGCTTAATATATTTATTGTTTTGCTCACCTCAGCCATAGAAAAATCAATTTCTCCAATGTTATTAATTGGCAAATTATTAATATTGTATATTTTTTTTAATAATTCTGTATCAATTATATCATAATTTTCATTGTTATTTGAATAATTATTTATAATTTTAAAATTTCCATTTTCTAAATTTAATGAATACTTTTGTTTTTTTAATTTTGAAGGAGGTTGACTAAATAAATCATTATTTCCATTGAAATTAATGCTAAAACCTAAGATATTAGCTAAATCTATCAAGAATTTAATTAAAATATTAGCGGGATTGAACGGCAAATTATTGAGGCAATTTAAAGATTCAACAAGATTTGCAAAAATAATTGAATTTTTATAATTTTCATCAAGTGTCTTGAGAATTGTCTCACATAATGCGAAACCTATTGTAATATGTTCAAGAGATTTGCTTAAATTATAATATGGGCGTAGTATTTCAGCATCAGAAAGCAATTGCAAATGACCTTCGTGCTTGTTGTAAAAATTAATATTGACATAACTTAAAATTTCTAAGGCACTCCCAAATTTGCTCTTTATCTGTAATGAACCTTTTGCGATTGCCTTAATTACTCCGAAATCCTTTGTGAAAAAAGTAATTATTTTGCTCGAATCCCCATATTTTTGTGAAGCAATAACGATTGCTTCTGTGCTTAATATCATCTATTGTTTAGAAAAAATATAATTTATGAAAAAAATATGAAACCATTGCAAATTGAACTAGAATTAAAAAATAATCAAATCAAAAGGACAAAGAATATCCCTAATGGTGTAAATTTGATAATTGATGGGAAAACGTATTTTTTTAAAAACGCTTATTTGCTTCCCGGATTTATTGATTCGCATTTGCATTTCTTTGGAATTGGCGAAAATGAAGTGGTGCCGAATTTTAGAAATTTTAAATCAGCTCAAGATATTGTTTCATTTTTAAAACAGAATCCATTTTTCAGAGATAGATGGATTTATGGGTATGGCTGGAATGAGGAAAATTTTATAGATAAAAAATTACCTGATAAAATTCTCTTGGATAAGGCGTTTCCAAATATTCCTGTTTGCGTAAAACGTATAGATGGGCATTCGGTATGGGTAAATTCCATCGCTTTGCAAATAGCTGGGCTTCGTAATAATACTAATGGAATATTAGCTGATAATGAAATGGAAAAAATATTAAAAATCCTGCCTAAATATACAGACAATCAAATTATTAAAATGATACTTAAGGCACAAGATAATCTTTTCAAATTTGGTGTCACTGAAATTTGCGATATGGATACTTTTCCTGAATTTCTTGATATTTATAAAAATTTAGATAATGAAAATAAATTGCAGATTAGGGTTCATTCTTATCTCAAAGAAGATGATGGAAGCTATCTACACTATATTGACGAGCCTTACATTGGGAATATGTTTACGATTGATGGTGTAAAATTTTATTCTGATGGCGCCCTGGGTTCCCACAGCGCTGCACTATTTGAGCCCTATAATGATGATCCTAATAATTATGGACAAATACTGATTTCCCCTGAGCTCCTTATTAGGAAAATTCAAATAGCAATTGACCATGGTTTTCAAATTGCAACTCACGCAATTGGAGATAAAGCAAATCATATTGTATTGGACACATATCATAAGATATTATCAAATAACGGATATAAAGATTTAATCCTTAGAATTGAACATTGTCAGATGGTACATCCCAATGATTTGAAGAAATTTGGAAATCCCCACATATTCAGTGTAATTCAGCCTATTCATTATGTCAGTGATACAAAAGGGATGGCTCAATCTCGCATAGGCAAACGGCTTGAATATGCTTACCCTTGGCGGAACATTATAAATAATGGCGGGACAGTTCTATCGGGTTCGGACGCTCCAATAGAAAGTCCCGATCCGATTCTCGGATTGGATGCTTTAGTGAATTCCAATAGGCTTAACGAGACGCTCGATTTGGATGCAGCGGTTGATACTTATACAACAAATTTACGTAAGTTATATAAATATGATAAGTATAATTCTAAAATTTTGCCATTTTATAATGCAAATTTCGTAATTTTAAATAATGATTTATCGCAAAAATCGTTTAAGGAAGTTCGTGTTATAGCAACTATTGCAAATGGCAAAATAGTTTATTTAGATAAAAATATGGAGTTATAAATGAAAAAATCGATAATTTTAATTACTTCACTTCTTTTTCTTTCCTTTAGCCAAATCTTTGCTCAAGGTCCTGATATCGAACAATTTCAGTTCGAAACAGAACCCACTCAGTCGGAAAAATCGCCTTATTTCTCGCTCGGAGGCGGATATACAGCAGCATTTCAATTTTTAAATCTTGATGAAATAAACTCTCTCGCAAAATCTTATGGTTTGGCGGAAGTAAGCAAACCGATGTATCAAGGAGGATTTGAGATCTTTACTGGTATATTTATAGTCAAAAATTTGCGGCTTGGTTTTTTTACTGATGGCGGTAGTTCTTCTTCTGCTCTTGATTCATCAAACTTTCATCGGCAGCTAGACTATCAAATTTCAAATATTGGAATTATAGCTGATTATGCTTTTGTTCCTTTTAAATCTTTTGCAATATTGGGTGGATTGCGAATAGGAATGGCAAAATCCACTATCGATATATCTCAAACTGCAAGAGATGTGGATTGGACAGAGCTTCCTTCAAACACTAATTTTGAAAATTTCTACTCACACAGATTATCGCAAAATTTTTTGAATATCGAACCCCGCTTGAATTTAGAATATGCTGTCACTAATTTTCTTATGTTCAGACTTAATGCAAGTTATAATGTTTCAATCAAAGCTCCCTTTGGACGGACAAATTGGACTTATAATTCGATAGGGCGTATTACAGATGTTCCAGGCAAATTGAATCAGTCAGGGTTCAAATTTCAAGTAGGATTATTTGTAGGGCTAATGAACTATTAAAGAGATTGTTATTCTCATTACTAATAAAAAAAGTTTGTAGTAATCTGCAACTTTTTTGCAATTTTTCAGTCATATTATTATAGATTATTTTTTGTATTA
Organism: Candidatus Kapaibacterium sp.; assembly: GCA_017995735.1. Taxonomy (GTDB): domain Bacteria; phylum Bacteroidota; class Ignavibacteria; order Kapaibacteriales; family UBA2268; genus UBA2268. The sequence continues at coordinate 4,748 of JAGOIG010000135.1, forward strand.
TTTTAAAATAGAAAATTATATGTTGATTTTTTGTTATATATCTTTGAAAAATATTATCTTATTGCCCAACAGTCTTTGTTTTGGAGGAATAGTGTAATT
>JAGOIG010000136.1 GCA_017995735.1 Candidatus Kapaibacterium sp.
AATTTCGGTAGTACTTCAAGAGCACCACCAACAATGCCATAATCCACTACTTTAAAAATTGGAGCCTCTTTGTCTTTATTAATTGCGAATATACATTTCAAACTTGACATTACTGCAAGGTGTTGAATTGCTCCCGAAATCCCGCAAGCAACATATAAAGATGGGGAAACAGTTTTACCCGTTTGACCGACTTGCTCGGAATGAGGTCTCCATCCTGCATCAACAGCAGCGCGTGAGGCGCCAACAGCAGCATTTAATACTTTTGCTAATTCCTCAATAAGTATGAAGTTCTCTGGTTCTTTCATTCCACGTCCACCGGACACTATAATATCAGCTTCTTTTACATCAAGTCTCCCCTCATTTTTGACTGTATCTATAACAACTGTTTTGCAATCGTTTATTGTCAATTCAGGATTGAAACTTTCAAATTGTTTTGAAGTTGAATTCTGCCTTACAGATGTAAAAACATTTGGTCTTAATGAAAATACTTTTATTGGAGTATTGATTTTCGTTGTAATTATTGACTTTCCTGCATACACCGGTTTTTTGACAATTATATCGTCATTTTCTATATTCATTTCAATAATATCCGCAATATAACCTGCATCGAACTTGGATGCAATAATTGGTGCAAGCTCGAGCCCATCAGAACTTGCGGGGAATAATAATATATCACAATCTTTATTAATTGCTAATTGATAAACCGCTTTTGCAATACCCTGTGCAGAATATTTTTTAAGTATATCACTTTCTATATTTATAACTTGGTTAATTCCATAATCAAATAATTGATTTGCAATCTCTTCGGTTCCATTAATTATTGCTGCAATTGCGAGTGAATTTGTCTTTGATTTTAATTTAGCTGCGGTAGTTGCGACTTCAAAAGCGCTTCTTTTTATATTTCCATTTATTGATTCGACATAAGCAAGGATATTTTTCATTATTTTTCTCCTATATTAATTTAGATTCTTCATGGAGCAAACGAACAACTTCTTTTATTTCTTCGTCACTTGAATTAAATATCTTATTTAATCTTTGGCGTACTGGTAATTCCATTCTCAATATTTCTATTTTATTATCATAATAGTGAGCGGGTCTTTCCTCAATTGGCTTTTTCTTTGCTTTCATAATATCGGGCAATTTTGGATAGCGAGGTTCATTCAATCCTTTTTGTGCAGAGATAATGCAGGGGAGAGACGCTTCTATAATTTCTTTTCCACCTTCTACCTCACGTTCAGCAACTACTTTATTTCCATTAACTTCTAGCTTTGTTACGATTGTAATTACAGGGAAATCGAGTAAATCAGCTAGAATTGAAGGAACTTGCAATGAATCAAAATCTATGCTTTGTTTTCCCATAAATATAATATCGGGATCGAACGATTTTGCATATTCAGCAATATTCTTTGCTACAAAAAAGGAATCAAAATTCATATCAACAGTTTTTATATGCGCACCATCATCAACGCCCATTGCAAAGGCATTTCTTAGAGTCTCTTGGTTTTCATTGGGGCCAACTGTTATTGCAACAACTCTACCACCATTTTTTTCTTTTAATTGCAAAGCTTCCTCGATAGCATATTCATCATATGGATTAAGGATGAATTTAACATTGTTTGTGTCGATACTCTTACCATCGCTGCCAATTAGAATTTTGGTAGCTGTATCGGGAACTCGTGAAACAGCAACTAATATGTTCATAAGTTTTCCTTTTTATTTATTTTATGTAAAATAGAGATATTAGTTAATAAATATATTATTAAAAATATTATATAAATTAATAAATTTTATATTTAATTCAATTGATTATCGATTTGTTTTGAAAATATATATTTCTCAAATAATGAATATAATCCAAATAAAATAAATGAGAAAATAAATGTACTTAATAAAGAATAGCCAAAAAATGGAATTGCACTTATATAACAACTTATAAGTCCTGAATAATTCATCGGATACATTATCCCATTTGACCATACTGCGAAATTTGTGATAATATAGAAAATTGTAGCACTAATTAAAGAAGACAGTGTTATACTTCCTATATTCGATTTTTTTACTCTTGCACCAATTAATGTCGCGATAATAAGGCTTAAATATACAGCCCATATAGTGCTATGGAAACCAAGAATTATATCACTTGCGACCATTGCAATTATTGGAACAATATATCCAATTGTTTTATTTTTAAATAAGAACCCCGCAAATATTCCAACCGATATAACAGCAGTAAAATTGGGTGGGTGGGGAAGAAATCTACTTGCAATTGCAAGTATTATCAATAGATTTAATAATATAAAGTTTAATTTTTTAGTATTCATATTTGATATTAATATTAGTTTACATAATATAGATTATATTCCAATTATCATTTTATTTTTTGGTGTCTTTTTCTATTGGCATTTTTGAAAATTCTTCAATAACCTTAATCATATTTGGATTATTTTGTTTAATTTGCTGCTCAATTTTCTTCAGCATTTCTTGTTCCATTTGTTCTTTATATAATGGATCGTTTTTTTTAATTTCAAGATTGTTATTCTTATCCATAATTGAAAATTGCAAATTTAAAATTTATAAAGATGATTTAATCATTTGATTATTATTTATTGAGCAAAATACTTTTCCTTGCAGTTTCATTTCATCAAATGGAGTATTTCGTGATTTTGATTTAAAATTCTCTTTATTAACAATCCATTTAGCATTTGTATTTATAATTGTCAAATTTGCTTTGCTACCTTGTTTAATATGTATATCTTCTAATCCCAATATTTTTCTTGGATTTATAGACATTTTATAAATTAAATCCTCCAAACTCAAATATCCTTTTGCAACTAGATTTGTATATGATAATCCGAATGACGTTTCAAGCCCAATAATTCCATTTGGTGCTTTATCAAATTCTACATCTTTTTCCAATTGAGAATGTGGAGCATGGTCGCTTGCTATCACATCAATGGTACCGTCTTTTAATCCTTCAATTAAAGAATCAATATCACATTGTTTCCGTAGTGGTGGATTCATTTTAAAATTAGTATCATATTCAACAAGATAATCTTCTGTCAATGAAAAATGATGTGGAGTTATTTCGCAGCTTATATTAGGATTTACTCTTTTTGCTTGATGAATTATATCTACTGATCCTTTCGTGCTTATATGCTGAGCATGATACCGTCTATTTCCACAGTAATGAGAAATCAGTACATCTCTTGCCAAGATAATTTCCTCTGCAACATTTGGATATCCTTTTAAGCCTAATTGAACTGATAAATTTGATTCATTCATATCAAAATTTTCTGTCATTGTAGTATCTTCACAATGTTGAGCAAGAAGAAAGTTTTTAGGAGCAGCATAATCAAATGCACGTCGCATAACTTCAGAACTCAACACGCATTTTCCATCATCTGTAAATAGTAATGCACCATTCTCAGCAAGCTCAATCATATTGGAAATGATTTTTCCTTCCATAGATTGAGTTAAGGTGCTTGCAATAAAAACATCGCATATTAAATTTTTCGATTTTGATTTTATATATTGTATGACAGTTTTATCGTCAATACAAGGCTTTGTGTTAGGCATTATTAAAACGCCTGTAAATCCACCATTTGCGGCTGCATTTGCACCTGAAAGAATATCCTCTTTTGCTTCAAAACCAGGATCACGAAAATGAACATGCATATCAAATAATCCAGGTATTGCTGTAAATTCCTTCCCGTCTATTATTTCTGTACCAATATCAGGTTTTATTTCTTTGGGAGTTAATTTATAAATAAACCCATCTTTTATCCATAAGTTATAATTAGAATTTATCTTATCTAGTGGGCTATTAATGGTGATATTTGTGAAAAGTATATTCATTGTTATTGCAAAATTTCACAAAATTACTAAATTCTTGTTTTCTAGAAAATTCTAAGCTGATTTTTTCTTACATAATATTTTCTCAAAAATGAAATTCGGTGTATTAAGCAAGGTCCATATTCATCAATTTTCATAAAATGAAATTTAGTTCCATATCCAAAATGTTCATTAAATCCATATTCAGGAAAAATATTATGAAATGTATTTGCCATCATTTTATCACGCACAACTTTTGCAATAATAGAAGCAGAAGCAATTGAATATGATTTTGCATCCCCATCAACTATTGTTATATAATTATCGGATTTGTTTGAAAAGCGATTTCCATCAATCAAATAAATTTCAGGCAAAGGAATTAATTTTGAAATTGCAATTTCCATTGCTAAAAAGGTCGCATTTAAAATATTAATCTCATCGATTATAGAGCTATCAATTATTCCAATACCAATTGATATTGCATTATTTTGAATTGCGTCAAACAACTCTGTTCTTTTTGTAGATGTTAATTTTTTTGAATCATTGATTTCTTTGGAGAATAAATCGTAAGGGGGCAACACTACTGCAGCAGCAACCACTGGACCTGCGAGACTCCCCCGCCCTGCTTCGTCAATGCCCGCTACAAGCATTCCATCCTGCCAATATTGATTTTCATTCGTGAAATCAGGCAAATTCAATAAATTAAAAATCCTTGATTAGATTTAAAAATTCATTTCTTAAATTAATATCATTAAGCATTAATCCACGCATTACAGACGTTATCATTTCGGAGTCTTCTTCTGATTCTTCCACTCCACGAGAAATCATACAGTAATGTTTTGCTTTTATAACAACTCCCAAAGCTTTTGGTTTCAATATCCTTTGGATATAATCTGCAATTTGCTCTCCCATTTCTTCTTGAATTTGGGGACGTCGAGCGAACCATTG
>JAGOIG010000137.1 GCA_017995735.1 Candidatus Kapaibacterium sp.
TGTATTGACAGCTGTTATGTATATTTCATTCTCATTTACAAAAAGATTTCCAACTCTAACATTGCTTCCAGGTCCTTTCAGCAGTTCCCATTGCGAATAGCAAGTTGATGAAATTGCAAGAAATATTATTAAATAAATTATTTTTTTCATAGTAGTGTGCCTTTTGTTTTCAAAATTAATAAAAAAAATAATACAAATGCAAATTTATTTCGGTGATATTAAAATTAGAGTGAAATTTATTTATATATTCGACCTATATGCGTTTAGCATCAATCCGATAATGGCGTAATTGGTCATAAGTGCGCTACCGCCTGCGCTCATAAATGGCAGAGGAATACCCATTGCAGGAAGCAATCCCAACACCATTCCAATATTCATCAGTGTATGGTAAAGCAGAATGCACCCACCACCAAAAATGATAACACTGTAAAACCTGCTTTTTACTTCTGTCGCTAATTTAAATATTCTCAAAAAAAGGTAAAACAATAAGCCTAAAACAATAATTGAGCCAATTAATCCAAATTCTTCAGCGGGTACTGAAAAAATAAAATCTGTGCTTTGCATTGGAATATAACGCAATTGCGTTTGAGTGCCTTGCATAAATCCTTTGCCTGCAATGCCACCACTACCAACTGCAAGCACTGATTGAGCGACGTTATAACCCGTATCTTTTTTATTGGAGTTGGGATCTAAAAAAGTACTGATCCGTGCTTTTTGATGGGGTTGCAAATTTTGATAAACAATTGGTGCAGAAAATACAACAATAAGTGACAATCCAATTGCAATAATAGTTGAAAGCAATTTTCTCTTGAAAAATAAGGCAATTATAACAAATATTCCTAGTCCAATCCAGGGGAAAATACCACCTTTGAGTGCTAAAAGCAATAGTATAGGAAGTGAAAGAATTGTGTAAATTGCAAAAATATTGAAGCCTGACCAATATAATATACCTAATAACATAGCAAAAAATACAGTTGCTGTACCGACATCAGGTTGAAGCAAAATCAAGGCAGTAGGTAAAAGGAAAGTGCCAATTACTATCAAAAATGTCTGGAGGTATTTAATACTGACGTTTACATTTGAAAAAATGAATGCAAAAGCCATCAAAGTGGCTAATTTTGCAAATTCGCTTGCTTGGAAGGAGCGCCCTGCTATCACAAGCCATCCACGTGTGCCAAATATTGTCGTTCCAAATAATAAAGTTGCTATTAATAATACAACTACGATACCATATATTGGAATTGAAAGGTAGTGTAACCATTTCTCAGGCGTTAATGCAAAAAATAACATAATAATGAACGATATCCCAAAAGCAAAAATCTGATTTTCGAATTGTTTATTATTTGGCAAACTAGCTGTTGCACTATAAATAGAAATAAATCCAATTCCCGTTAATAAAAGGACAGGGATAAGCAATTTGAAATCAATATAATCCCAAAATTTCTTTTCAATTGATATTTTTTTCATTTTGCTTATTCCTTTCTATATTAAAATCAAAATCCAAGTTTATCCTTCCCAATAATCATTTCTGCTGCTTGTTTATAGCGTTCATAAGTTTGATTAATAATTTCTTTGGGCAGAGATGGCGGCTCAGAATTTCTATCCCAATCTGTACCAAGCAAATAGTCTCGAAGCACTTGTTTATCAAAATTCAACTGCGGAACACCAACTTGATATTTTTCCTTCAGCCAATACCTTGAAGAATCGGGAGTAAGTGCTTCATCAATCAAAATTATTTCGCCATAATCATCCATCCCAAATTCAAATTTTGTATCAGCAAGAATAAGCCCACGCTCAAACAAATAATTATGGGCGAAATTATACAGTGCAAGGGATAAATCGCGAAGTTGTTCGGCATCGTCAAGCGATACATATTCTCGCATCTGCTCAAAAGAAATATTTTCATCGTGGCCTGTTTCAGCTTTTGTCGATGGTGTAAAGAGTGGTTCAGGAAGCTTTTCAAATTCCCGCAAGCCCGCAGGCAATTTTATTCCATTGCAAGTGCCATTTGCTTGATATTCCTTCCAAGCAGAGCCTGTGATATAGCCCCGCACAATGCATTCGATAGGGAAGGGATTTGTTTTTTGGACAAGCATAGAGCGATCTTCTAAATCTGCTTTATATTGCTTGCAAATGAATGGATACTCATTAATGTCATCAGTTATAAAATGATTTTGCACAATATGACGTGTTTTATTGAACCAAAATACTGCAATTTTATTCAAAATTTTGCCTTTATTTGGAATTGGTTCTTTCATTATATAATCAAATGCAGAAACACGGTCGGTTGCCACAATCAAAAGCTTATCATCGAGATCATATACATCGCGGACTTTACCTCGTTTGAAAAGCTTTAGATTTTCGAAATTTGTTTGAATTAATCCTTTCATATAATATTATTTAAATTTTTGAAAACTCATTATAAAATTCAGCTGATGCTCTTATTCCACCAAAATAATTCTCCACAGCAAAGCTCTCATTTGGAGAATGAATATTATCGTCAGGCAAACCAAATCCCATTAATACTACAGGCGCATTAAGCACTTGCGTAAATTTCTCGACAACGGGGATTGAACCGCCTTCGCGCATAAAGACGACTTCATTACCAAAAGCATTTTTTAAAGCTTCAATTGCCGAGCGAATTGCTCCATTATTCGGGTCAATTCTGACAGGATTCGCACCCGAAAGTGATTTAATTCGCACTTTTACGGTAGGTGGAGCTAATTTCGTGATATGTTCAAGCACAAGATTAATAATTTTTCCCGCATTTTGATTTGGAACAAGCCGACAAGAAAACTTTGCCCAAGCTTTTGATGGAATGACCGTTTTTGTGCCTTCACCTGTATAACCACCCCAAATACCATTACAATCCAAAGTTGGACGTGTCCATATTTTTTCCAACGTGGAAAATCCAACCTCACCATCAAGCTCTCGCACACCTAAATCTTTTTTGTAAGCATCAATATCAAAAGGTAATTTTTTGAAATTGGCTTCCTCATCTTCTGATAGTTTCAATACATAATCATAAAAATGAGGAATTGTTATGCGTCCATATCTATCCTTCAATTGCGTTATCATCCACGAAAGCACTTGAATTGGATTATCAATCGCCCCACCGTAACTCCCTGAATGTAAATCACGATTCGGTCCCTCAACCTCTATCTCGAAATATGCCAAGCCGCGCAAAGCATAGCAAATTGATGGCATACCTGCTTTGAACCATTCTGTATCGGAAATTAGCACAGCATCGCATTTTAACAATTCAGGATTTTGCTCGATAAAATCTTCAATATGTGATTCGGCTGCTTCCTCCTCGCCTTCGATGATGAATTTCAAATTTAGAGGCAATTTATTTTCGGTTTTCAAATATGCTTCTGCTGATTTGATGTGAGTAAATACCTGCCCTTTATCATCAGCGGAACCCCGAGCATATATTTTGCCATTTTTAATTATAGGTTCAAATGGGGGATTATCCCATAAATTTAATGGGTCCACAGGTTGAACATCATAATGTCCATAGACAAGCACAGTCTTTGCAGATGCGCCCGCTCCCAACCATTCTGCATAAACAAGCGGATGACCTTCGGTTGGAATTACTCTTGCATTTTCAATTCCTGATTTCTTAAGATTTTCCACAACCCATTCAGCAGCAGTATGTATATCATTCTTATGGGATTGCTGACTGCTAATACTTGGAATTTTCAAGAAATCGAAAAGCTCTTGCAGATTCTTTTCTTTATTATTTTCTAAATATTCAAAAACTTTTTCCATCTTTATACGTATTTTAATTTTATAAAAAAGCAAAACTAAATCAAAATTCTCAAATATTATATTTTCTATGGAAATTTTAAAAGTCGATTCTATTGTAAAACAATATGGAACATATAGGGCAGTTGATAATGTTTCTTTTTCGGTAAGTGAAGGGAAAATATTCGGTTTGCTCGGACCGAATGGTGCGGGAAAGACCACAACTATCCGAATTATAACAGATATAATTTTGCCTGATAGCGGTGAAGTATATTTATTTGATGAAAAAATGAATCCCAGCTTACAAGACGAGATTGGTTATCTTCCCGAAGAGCGCGGTTTATATAAAAAATATAAGGTAATTGAACAATTAGAGTATTTCGGCATGCTAAAAGGACTTACTCAACGCCAGGCAAACTCGCGTGCGAAATATTGGCTAAATCGCGTTGGCGCTGATGGTTGGGAAAATAAGAAAATTGAGGAATTATCCAAGGGTATGGCTCAAAAGGTGCAATTCATAATAACAGTTATGCATAATCCAAAATTTATAATACTGGATGAGCCATTTTCCGGATTTGACCCTATAAATACTGATTTAATCAAGCATATTATTATGGAACTTAAAGAACAAGGCACTACTTTTATTTTATCTACTCATCAAATGCACCAAGTGGAAATGCTTTGCGATGAAATTTTAATGATAAATATGGGAAAAGTAGTGCTTGAAGGGAATTTGCGGGATGTAAAGAAAAATTATGGCAAAAATCATTTGATTATTGAATTTTCAGGTACTGGCTCATTCTTAAATAACATTGAAAAAGATAAAATTATTGATATATCTCAAAATAGATTAGAGATGAAAATCTCAAACTATGCAGAAGCACAGGAAATTCTTCGACAAGCGGCGGTAGAAAACGAAATCACAAAATTCGAGATAGTTGAACCATCGCTTAATGAAATTTTTATAGATGTAGTACAAAAAAGTATGGTAGAATATGAAAAAGTCTAATAAAATGTGGACTATATTGC
>JAGOIG010000138.1 GCA_017995735.1 Candidatus Kapaibacterium sp.
TTTCCACTTGCTCGTTTTATATATTAATAAATTCTGTTATTCTTTTTGAGTGGCATTTATTCCTAATTGTTCAATCCTGTACCGCAATTTCGCACGTGATATATTTAAAATCTTTGCAGCTTTGATCTGATTTCCATTTGCAATTTTAAGAACTTGTTCAATTAAATCTTTAGTTACATCGTTATATTTTGCCCCTGTGCTTGAGACTTTTAAGAAATGAGTACCAGGTTGAAGATAAATTTCTTTTGGTGTATTATCTTTTCCAATATTGACTGAAGTATAGCCGCTTAAAAAGCTAAGGTCCTCAGCATCTATTATTTCTGAGGTAGTTAGTAAGCAGACACGCTCAAGAGCATTACGTAATTCTCTGATATTTCCTTTCCAAGGATAGCTCATTAAAACCATTTGCGCATCGGGAGAAAACCCTATAATCTTCTTTCGGAATTTCTTATTAAATTCTTCAAGAAATGCCCGGGCTAAAATCAGTATATCCTCTCCACGGTCACGCAAGGGAGGTAGTATAATATTTGCAACATTAAGTCTATAGAACAAATCCTCACGGAATTTACTTTCCTCTACAAGTTTTGCTAAATCACGATTAGTGGATGCAATAACTCGAACATCCACTGATATTTCTTTTGACCCTCCGAGCCTATAAAATCGCCGTTCTTGCAATACCCTTAGTAATTTTACTTGTAAATCGAGGCTCAATTCGCTTATTTCATCAAGCAATATTGTGCCGTGCTGTGCTTGCTCAAATTTTCCTGGACGCATTTTCTCAATTGCACCTGTAAATGCGCCTCGTTCATATCCAAAAAATTCATTTTCTGCTAATTCTTTTGGTATTGCTCCGCAATTGATTGAAACAAATGGACCATTTGCGCGAGGTGAATTGTCATGGATATATCTAGCTATTAATTCCTTGCCTGTCCCCGTTTCCCCCGAAATCAAAACAGTTGTATCTTCAGTTGAAGCAATCAATTTTGCAAGTTCCAATGCTTTTTTTAGTCCTTCTGATGCACCGATAATATTAGTGGGTTGTTCACGCTCGATCTGCTCACTTAATAAGTCAACTCGTTTGCGAAGTTCAAAATTTTTCAAAGCACGCTCAATAGTGACTTCCAGTTGGTCTAAATCGAGTGGTTTAACAAGAAAATCCTCTGCACCAAGTTTCATAGCTCTGACCGCCATTTTTATATCTGAAAATGCAGTCATAATAATCACAGGCATATTATATCCTTGCTTACGCAATTGCTCTAATATATCTAAACCATTTGCATAACCAAGAAATATGTCTAAAATGATTAAATCTGGTGCTAATCGATGCAATTGATTCAAAGCTTCACCAGGGTCTATAAATGTTTCAATCCTTTGATATTTATCTATCAACGAAGCTTTTACGCTCTCATTTACAAGTGGATCATCCTCAATAATTACCAGAGTATATTTTTTTAGCAATTTCTTTACTCGTTTTAATTTTTTATTATTTTAAAATTAATTAAAAATATTGAATTAACAATTTTAATTTTCCTTTGGAATTGGAAATTTGATATTGAACTGTGTTCCTTTCCCAACTATGCTTTGCACATCAATGCTCCCGTGATGCTGATATATTATGCGTTGTGTGATTGGCAATCCCAATCCTGTCCCATTTGATTTACGTGTAAAAAAAGGATTGAAAATTTTTGGCAAATCCTCAGGCGGTATGCCCTTACCCGTATCGGAAATAGATAAAGAAACATAATCATTTTCATTTTGTTGAGTTGTTTTGTGACTTTTTGTTTCTATAATAATTTTCCCTTTTCCATCAATTGCATCAGCAGCATTTGTAATTAAATTAATCAAAACTTGTTGGATCTGTTTATTATCAATTTCTATCTCAGGGAGTGCTTCTTCTAAATCCATTTCTACTTTAATATCTTTCCTTTTAAGTAATGATACTACTAAATCGAGGCTAGGTTGTATAATAGAATTTAAATTTGTCATTATCATATTCGGTGCACTTTGATGAGAGAAATTCAAAGTCACTTCTATAATTTTTGATATTCTATCAACCCCCTGTAATGCAGTTTCGATATATTTATATAATGCAGAATCAGGTCCTATGTTTCTTTGCAGTATTTGTAAATTAAGATTTATAGCCGCAAGTGGATTCCGCAATTCGTGAGTTATGCCTGCTGTTATTTGCTCAAGTAAAACAAATTTATCGGCTTGAACCAATTTATCAGTTAATGCCCTCTGCTCGCTTACATCACGTGCAATAATATATATAAAATCTTCTCCAAATATATTGATAAATTTTGCACTTACTTCCACCATCAATTGCCCTTCTTTTGTATCAAGCAAAAGCTCACTAAGAACAACGGGAGAATTGCTCCTTTTAAGTAATTTGAAAATTCGCCGAAATTGCTGTATTGATGAACCAATTAACTCATCTCTTTTCAGCCCAAGCAGGTCAGCTGCTGATTCATTGACTTCCAAGACGCACCAAGTCTCAGGTTGTATTATAAATACTGCATCACTAGCATTTTCAAATAATGATCTATACCAATTTAATTGTTCTGCAACTTGTTTTGAATTTATTGAATCTGTCGAGCTACTTCTAATTGGGTCCTCGTTATTTTCCATTTTAGTTATGTTTTGTTTGAGTTGTATCTGTTCCAGGTGATTCTTGAATATTCAATTTAAATAATGAATCAGGATTAGAATATTTATTTTTCAACGAATCAAGTGTCTTGCTTGGATCGATTGATTGTATTTTTTCAATTTGTTCTTTGATTGCAGATTTGCCTTTGTCTAATAATTTGGAAGGATTAGTAATTAAATCTTTTATATCAATCCCTTCGTCTTTCTTTCTGGGTACAGGCACAGCAGGCGTTGTGATAGGGTGCTCTTGTGGCATATAGATTACCATTTGTTTATCCTTCAAATTGTCGGGAATTGGTTGCCCTGATTTAACAGCTGCATAATATTCTACGCTCATTTTTACATTTGCCGCATATTCCGATTGTGGGTATCGTGATACTAATAAATTATAGTAAATCATTGCACTATCATAATTCTTTAAATTGTTCTCGTATATCCACCCCATTGCATAAAGTGCTCTTGGCTCATACTTTGAATTGGGATATTTTTCCAGCAACTTATTAAATTGGCTTAATGCATAATAATTTTCATTATGTGTGGCAAGTTCTACTCCTGATTCATACAATTCTTTCACAGAATCAATCACAAAAGCTTCTGTATAACCTAATTTTTGTCGCGATTCTTTACCATATTCAGTTAGAGGATAATTATGAACAATTATCTCCATCAATGAATCAGATTTCTTTAAATCCCTATCTTCCAAGAATGCTGCATAAGCATAAAGAAATCGTGCGCTCTCAGGTCTGCTAGGTGGAGAAATCTCTGAGGCAAGTTTATAATAATAATCGACAGAATCAAGATTATTCAAATGTTCGTGCGTTCTGCCAAGTTCATATAAGTTAGTTGCTAAATCTAACCTTATAGAATCGCTTAGTACCTCACCTTTCTTATACTTTTCTAAATTACTTTGAATTTGTTGATGTTTCGTTTTCCAAGTTGTAAGCAAATTACTCATTTCTGTTGCTTTTGCCATAACAGGTGAGCGCACACCCCTTGCTCTCGAAAAATATGTAGCTGCTAAGTTGTAATTGTTTGAATCAAAATATGATTTTCCTTTCAAATAATAATATGAAGTCAATGCAGGATTATTTGCATAAGCAGAATCAAGATATTTTTCTGTTTTAACAGTTTCGAGAGAATCACCTTTTAAATTCATCAAATTTAATTGGGCAACTTTAGTATAAGCAAGCCATTCTTCAAATTTGCCATCGCGTTCCAATTTTTTTAAAATATCCTCAGATTCTTTATATTTTCCAAGATAAGCAAGTGTATTTGCTTTGTATAGTTTTGCTTCATAATAAGTTATATAATCAGGACTATAATTAAAAACATTATCAAATTCCCGATTGGCACGCTCAAATTTCTGAACTTTATATAATAGCAATGCCAAATCTAATTGCCACCGAGCTTTTTGCTTATTATCATCAGATTGTGCAATTGCTTGCTTATATGGTTTGATGGCTTCTTCTAATTGATTATTATATAATTTCATTTCAGCAAGTAGCCTAAAAGCTTGTGTTAAAATATCATAGCGTTTCTTTGCCCAGGCGAGATCAATTGTTCTTGAAAGCATAATTTCTGCTTGTTGGAATTTTTTTTCAATTAGCAATGACTTTGCATATAAAATTAAAGCATCAGGACCGAATTCGCTATCAGGAAATTTATCAATCAATTCGCTACATTTGATTTGTGATGGAAGCCATTCATTCTTATAGAAATACGCCTCCGCCATTAAATATAAAGTCTTATCCACATAATCGCTTTTTGGATGTCGGGCAAGTATTTTTGACCCTTTTATTATAATTGAATCAACTTGCAATTGCACAGCTTGGCGTTGCTTTTGTGTTACAATAAATTCAAGCATAAATGGTGGTGGCGATGATGTTGTGCTTGCTGCTATTATAGATGAATCAGGCACAATAACACGTGGCATATTTGCTTCCGTTTCTTTCTGATATGCAAATTCATTTTCTGACTCTTTTAATAAACGTTGCTGGTTATAATATGTATTAAAATACGTCGTGAAATTATCCCACCGCTTGCATCCCAATAAACTGGCTATGGAAAGCAAAAAAATGGTTATTATATATTTTTTATA
>JAGOIG010000139.1 GCA_017995735.1 Candidatus Kapaibacterium sp.
TTATTATACTTGTAATATTCTATAAAATATTGTGCCAAATTTTCCATATATTCCTTTAATTGTTTATTTGTTGAATTTGTAAAGAGTTCCTGATGGATAATAGATTTGTGAATTTCTCTATCGTAAGGTAAATAACCAATTGTCTCAAAACTTTGTCCTAAAAAATTCCTCGATACAAGGTTAATTTTTGTATTAATTTCATCAAAATCTTCATTATCTATAATATTGTTAATAATTAATTTAATTTGTTCTGGATTAATGAACCTCAGAAATATTTTAATTAATGCATAACTATCTATTAATGAAGACGGATTATCATCGAGTACTATGCATACAAGATGTGAAATATTAATAAAATTCAATAGTAATTCAGATAATCCTGCTGCTGTGTCAATCAATATAAAATCGAATTCATAATTTGTTATAAGTTGCTTAAAAACATTCAGTATCTTATCTATATCAATTTCTAATTCGATTTCATTTACTGAATAATCTGCAAGCAAATATAAATTGTCGTTCATTTTATATAATACTGAGCTCAAATCTACGCGTCCAATATATGTATCCTTTGCTCGGTATGGTGGCTCAACTCCAAACATAATATGTTGATTAGGAAAAGTATAGTTTCCATCCCATACCAAAACTCGATGCCCATCGTTTGCTAATGTATTTGCTAAATTTGACGTAATGATAGATTTCCCCACCCCACCTTTACCGCTAGCAATAGAGATGATTAATGGTAGATTTTTTAGTTTAATATCAATCATTTCGATTCCACAAATTTTTCATTAAAAAATCGATGAATTCATCACTTGTTGCAGGCTTTATATCCGACGGCACTTGCTGTCCATTTGCGAAATATGATAAATTAATTGGGTATGTCACAGCACTTTCAAGAACGTTTCCGAATGAAATGCTTTCATCAATTTTTGTTAATATAATTCCATCTGGTTCAAGCGATCTGAATTTATCCAAATAATCCAAAAAATTCTTGCGAGTTAAATTTCCAGGAAGTGTCATATATGTAGTCGTTACTCCCGCCGCACGCTTGATTTCAGAAATGTATTCAAGATTATCAAAATCTGATTGTCTTTTTCCAATTGTATCAATAAAAATTATATCTGTATTGAACAACTTGGATTGTATTTTTTTTAATTCATTTGTATCATAAGCCACAAAAAATGGAATTCCTGCAATCGAAGAATATGTCTGCAATTGGTCTGCACCGCTAATTTTATAACTATCTGTTGAGATAATTGCAATATTATTTGTAATTGCAATTTTTGCGAGCACAGCCAATTTAACAAGTGTCAAAGTTTTTCCCGAGCCTGTAGGTCCAATTAACATTATGACTTGCTGATTTTCAGATTTCTCAATTTCGGTTCCAAATTGAATATTCTTTACAATAATTTTTTTAATTTCTTTTCTAATATCTTCTTCTGTATAATTGTCAGGAAGATGCTCTAAATTCATTAAAATTTTTAAAGCGAATTCGGGAGAAATCTCTGCTTCTAATAATCTTTTGTAAATATCCCGTAAGTGTTTCGGATAGCTCTGTAAATGACTAAATTTCAATTGCTCAGATATTTCCTCAATCTGCTCCCTTAAAGTTTGTATCTCATTAAAAACCGATGAAGCAAATTGCGTAAAATCTTCTTTATGATTCTCTAATTTCTTTTTTCTTTCTAATATAGTATTTATATCTTGCTTTTTCTGTGGTATCAATTCATCAATTGCAGCAACAATTTCTACTAGGTCCTGCGAAGTGCTTGGATCTTTGAAGCTTCGACTCGAAAGAATCACGGCATTCTCGCCAAGTTCTTGGAGAACTTTATCTTTGCCTTCTTTCAAACTTGTCGATATGTATTTTTTTATTTTCATTTTAATTTTTTTAAAATTAGCAAAATTTAATGAAATAATGATACATTAAGTCCAACATAATTTATTTATATTCACTTGCAATATTCTCACAATAGGTTTTATAATCGCATCCGGGAAATGTAGATATTAATTTATTGAAATCATTAATAGTTATATATTGCTGATATAATGCAATTTCTTCAATACAAGCAATCTGCCTACCTTGCCGCTTTTGTATTGCTCGCACAAATAAACCTGCCTCAAGCAAATTCTCGGGTGTGCCTGTATCGAACCATGCTATACCACGTCCCAATTTTGTGACATTTAATTTATCATTTTTTAAATATTCCTTCTGAATATCGGTAATTTCTAACTCTCTGCGTGGGCTTGGACTAAGTTTTTTTGCAATTTCAGAAACATTATTATCAAAAATATATAGCCCCGGTATCGCGAAATTCGATTTTGGCAGTAAGGGCTTTTCTTCAATAGATAATATTCGATTGTCTTTACTAATTTCTACAACACCGTATTCATTTGCATTCACGACATTATATGCAAATATCCAGCCTCCCTGATTATTTGCAATTGCAAAACGCAGGAAATCTAATTTTCCATAAAAAATATTATCTCCTAAAATCATACACACCTGGTCATTTCCAATAAAATGTTCACCTATAATAAACGCCTCCGCAATACCATTTGGATTTTCCTGGACTGCATATTGCAAATTTAATCCCAATTGACTTCCATCGCCCAACAACTTTTTAAAATTATCGAGATCCTTTAGTGTTGTTATAATCAAAATATCCCGAATTCCAGCAAGCATAAGGGTTGATAATGGATAATAAATCAATGGCTTATCATAAACAATCAGTAATTGTTTGCTTTGAATTACAGTAGTCGGGTAAAGCCGTGTCCCATTTCCACCTGCCAATATGATTCCTTTTGTAATCATTTAAATTCTGATATTATTAATAAAATAAAGACCGCTTATTTATTTTTTGTTAATAAAATTCCTGAAACCTTCATTTGTGCATCATCAAGCGCATCTTTAGAGGTTTGCTCACCATACATTGCTTTAACAGCAGCATTTTCAAGTATTGCTTCCATATCTAACCACTTAGGATGAACAGGGGTCATTTTTGCATAATTTAATTGTTCAGCAAATACTTTTCTATATGGATGACTTTGATAAAATGTGTCATTATAAAAATTTTTATCAGCGGGAAATCCTGCTTCATTTATCTGTTTGCAAAATTCTATTGCATTTTTTCCATCAGTCAGATATTTTACAAATTTTTTGGATAATTCATAATTCTTTGTTTTTGCATTAATAGAAATATATTCTCCGCCTGCAAATGATACGCCTTGATGATTGCCAATTGAGGGAATAAGCGATATACCAAAATCAAGAGAAGGATTCCCTCTCTGAATTTCGTCCAATAACCATGCCCCTGAAATATAATAAGCAATTTTGCCTTGCGCAAATGCATTATCAAGTTGCTTTTGAGTTTCAATAAATCCATTACGTGCTAACTGAACGTATAAATCCAGTGCTTGGATATTTTTTGGAGAATTCAGCAGAATATTTCCTGTGCTATCGAACAAATCCCCACCATTTGACCAGAAGAAAATCACTATATTTTTATATAATCTATGCGCATCACTACCAATTGCACCATAAGCATAAATATTTTCCAATGAATTGATTTTTGAAGCATTTGCAAGGATTTCATTAAATGAATTCGGAGCCTCCTGTTTGATGTTTGCTTCTTTCAGAATATCGCGATTATAATATAGCACGCGCGTATCTACTATCCAGGGAATTGCATAAATCTGCCCATTCCAAAGAGAAGGCGCCCGTGAGTAATCTATATATTTAGAAAACTCCATACTATCGGTATTAAGTGGATGCAAAACACCTGAACTTGAAAACTGCGCAACCCAATCCGAACCAAGTTCAAGCACATCAGGGGCTGTACCTGAATTAAATGCTGCAAAAAGTTTTGTCTTTCCATCATTCCAACTTAATTCAGTTATCTCGACAGTGCAGTGATTTGCTTTTTCAAATTCTTTTACAAGAGAATCAATCACACGCTTTTGATTTGGTTCGCTCCAAAAATGCCAAAAAGTAATTGTGTTTTTATCTGAAGATTTTTTATTTGAGCAACTATTAAAACTTATAATAGCTAATGTTAAAATGAGAATTAAAATTATTAGGTTTTTTACTTTCATATAAAATGTGTTTTTTAAAATATCAAAAATAATATAAAAAAAAGGATTAAAAGATTGCAATTAAGTAAATTTGTAATTTTATGCAAATAGAATATTTAATACTGCTATTGATTGGGAGTGTTGCAGGTGTCCTCTCGGGATTGTTTGGAATTGGGGGGGGAGTTGTCATTGTACCTTCATTAATATATTTTTTAGGATTTTCGTTGACAAAAGCAAATGGCACATCACTTGCCGCATTACTTATGCCTGTTGGCATATTTGCTGTACTTACATATTGGAAAGCAGGATATCTACGAGTTAAGACATCTGCACTAATAGCATTGGGCATCGTTATTGGAGTGATTTTCGGAAGTAAAATTGCACTTTCGTTACCCGCATCAACATTAAAGCAATTATATGGAATCTTTTTAATATATGTAAGCATCCAATTTACAGGTATTTATGAAATCATACGCATGAAATTATTAAAATTGCCACCCTCAAAAAGTCATCCTGAAAATGAGAATTATAATATTTTTGCTATGCTTGCCCTTGGAATATTCACTGGCGTATTTTCAGGTTTATTTGGAATTGGTGGAGGCCTTATTATAGTTCCTGCACTCATTGGTATATTTCATTACCCAACAAAACTTGCCACGGCTGCAT
>JAGOIG010000011.1:0-11932 GCA_017995735.1 Candidatus Kapaibacterium sp.
AAAATATATATATTAATATTAGCAAGTGTGTTGCTCTATGGATGCGATGTATTTAAAACACGCACACCCGAGGAGCCTGACCAAAGCTCTACAATATATCAGCCCGCAACCTCTCCAAGTGTATTATTTAGCAATTTTACAACAGCATTTAAAGAACTAAATGATGCGGAATATTATAAATGCTTTATTGCAAGCGATAGCACGATAAAATATCAATTTATACCTGAGCCAACATCTGCTGCACGTTATCCTGCTGTATTTTTAAATTGGTCAGCAGATAATGAACGGACATTTATTCTCGGATTAAAATCTTATCTTGAACAATTGACAAAACCTGATTTGCAATGGGAAAATAGCAATTACGAATTACAAACTGCTGATTCGGCTATACTATTAGCACAATATACAATAGATATTACTGCAAAAAATGAGATTACAACTTATCGCGGGACCTCACGTTTAACATTTTATTTAGCAAGTGATGGAATATGGAAAATCTCTAGGTGGCAAGATATGACTTTCAGCACAGGTGATACATCGCAAACCTGGAGCAGTTTAAAAGGGCAAATTTCATTTTAAAATACGTATGGATGACAAAATTGATGAATAAAGGAAATTGGAGAATTGTGATAATAACAGCTGCTATAATGATGTTCTTTGTTGCATGTGATAATCCTTTTGCACCAAGATATCAGGAATCATCTTCTAACAGTGGATTGCTTAATTCACAGCAAACGATAGATGGCGTTTTTGACAATTTCCGTTATGCTTATATTTTCCGTGATACGCTTGTTTATGGTAATTTGCTCGACCCTGATTTTACATTTGTATTCACAGATTATGATAAGGGCGTTGATGAATCCTGGGGACGAGACCAAGAAATGCTTACAACATATCGTATGTTTCAAGCAACGCAAAGTATGGATTTGGTTTGGAATGATATATTAATCAATGTTGGGGACACATTGATTCGAGATGTATCGCGCAGTTTTGTATTGACAATTGTATTTAATCCATCAGATATTGTGCGAGTAAATGGTATAGCAAATTTTAGATTAAAATGGGATACTGAAAATAATCGATGGAGGATATTGACCTGGCGAGATGAATCGAATTATTAGCGAATGACTTCCCATTCTTTCGAAGCGGACTTCCCACGAAAATCAACTGATAGAGAATTCATTATCCAAAATAAAATTGTTTTAATATATCCATATTTTCTAAATCGACGCGGGGATTCAAGTACAACAAGTTTGCGTTCGAATTTAATTTTAGCAATTTTCGCAATGCGTTTAAAAAGATCATAATCTTCACCTGCAACAAGTTCAGGATTATATCCACCAATTTTATTGAATATATCCTTACGGATAATTTGGCATTCACCTCTGCCCATTCCAATCCCTATAAAATTCAAAAAGCGAATATAATTATTGTGAAAAGAATAAAAGAAAAAATCGCGGAACTTTCTCTCTTGTGGTAAAGAATAGACCCAGCAGCATAAAGCTTGATATGGTGAGTTTTTATTATCTGCCCAATTGCGTATATAACTAAAGAAAATGTCAAGATCCTTTGGGATAGTATCGGCATTTATAAAAATCAAGACACAACCTTGCGCTAATTCCGCACCTTTATTTCGACCTTCCGCTATTGTCTGCCGGCGGTTTTCTTTATGCACATAAATTTTATCAGCAAATTCCTTTGCAATTTCAAGAGTTTTATCAGTGCTACCACCATCGCTTATAATAACTTCAAAATTATATTTATCTTTTAATTCTTTTGTATATACATTTTTTAATATTGGGAGGATTTTCTCTTCTTGGTAAGTTGGAATAATTATGCTCAATAAAGTTTGTGTTGAAGAAACAGTGCTAATTATAGGTTTCTTCAATGAATTTGTAGAAGTGCGAATATTTGGTAGAGTAGGTGACTTTTCGTTAAGCATTATATCTAAAAAAATTCAAAATTATCAATTTTTCAGTAAAGACTGAACATATTTGATTTTATTTAGAAAAACATCTTGCAAATCCCCGATTGATAATTGATTAAGCATCTCATAAATATCATTGCGAAGAGATGACCAACGGTGATGAACGGGGCAGGGATGTTCATCGCTGCAATATCTGAATCCCAACAAGCAATTTCCAAATACGTATTTGCCATCGATTGCTTCAATAATTTGCAAAATAGTTATATTATTCCCATTTTCCACAAGGCAAAAGCCACCATTTTTGCCTTTTTTTGAAGTTAAAAATCCTGCATATTTTAATTCCTGTAATATTTTAGCGCAGAACATTTTAGGAATTACAAGTTCTTCTGAAATAGAACGAGCGTCAGCACCATGATTATTGCCTTTTGTTGCTAGCAATAACATAGATTGAATTGCAATTTCTGCTCTTTTTGAAAATAACACTGTCATAATATATATTTATAAGTATAATAATCATCTCCAATAATTCCCCTTTAAAAAAAGGGGTAGGGGGATGTTGTTTGCGAGTAGTTATAGCCACTTGCCGCGATTGTTTTTGATTTGCAGCAAGGGTTTCAGCTCTCAGAAATAGGATAACAACTCCATTAATCCTCTCTCTTATAAAGGGGAAAAATTAATAATTCAAAAATAAGAATATTTTGTATAATTTATCTCAAGGCTCTGCCGTAACCTGCGATTGTATGAAAAGCAGAATATCTGTCCAAATTATCGTGGATGACTCCATTGCTTGTGCTTGCGTGGATAAATTCAGAATTGCCAATATAGATTCCAACGTGATTGACTGTGCCGTGACTTTTGAAAAATACTAAATCGGCAGGTTCAAGTTCATTTTGCCTCACATGCAAAGTGTAATTATATTGAAGTTGTGCAGTGCGTGGCAAATTTATGCCTACACGCATAAAGACATTTTGAACAAATCCCGAGCAATCCACGCAATTTTCATCCTCACCACCGTAACAATATCGTGTGCCAATCCATTTGTCTGCTTCATTTAATACAGTCCGTTGTTTTTCATTCATCGAGAGATATGAGGATGTGTAATTTTGTTTTTTGGATTTATTTGGGCTTTTGTTATTATTAGAAGAATTTGCTTTCTCTGTCTTAGAAGCGTTATTTTGTGTTGTGAATCGAGTAGTCGACTGGCAAGCGTTAATCAGGCAGATTAGTAGTATAACTGGTAATATTTTGCAAGCAAATTTCATAACTTAATATAATCAAAAATAATACCAATTTACAATACTTGTATATTTCTTTACGAAATATATGTTATGCAATATTTCAATTGTTCTAACTTCTTTAAATAATTATTATTATAAAATATATGGCAGATACAATTGTTGCATTGGCGACCCCTCCTGGTATAAGTGGAATTGCTGTAATTCGGCTTTCAGGCGATGATGCAATTGATATTGCATCATCTTGCTTTAAAGGGAAAATCGATTTACGGAATTCGCCAACGCATCGTATTTACTATGGAAAAATTGTTAATAATTCAGAATGTATTGATGATGTAACGCTTTCAATATTCCGTAAACCTAATTCATATACAGGTGAAGATGTTGTTGAAATATCCTGCCATGGTGGGATGATTATTTATAATGAAATTATAAAGAAATTAATACATAATGGAGCGAGATTAGCGCAACCGGGTGAATATACCAAGCGGGCATTTATCAATGGAAAAATGGACCTTTTGCAAGCAGAAGCAGTAGCAGATTTGATAAATTCTGTATCATATATCTCAGAGCAAACCTCTGCCCGGCAATTATTTGGTGAATTCACTAAGCAAATAAGCAAATTTCGTAAAGACTTAATTGATATTGCATCGTTACTCGAAATTGAACTTGATTTTACAGATGAGGATGTTGAATTTGTTTCAAAAACAAAAGTTAAAAATAAAGTAATAGAAATTATAAACTTTGCTCAAATATTAATTGATTCTTATAAAACGGCACAAATTCTACGGTCAGGATATTTTGTTGCAATTGTGGGTTATCCCAATTCTGGGAAATCCACATTATTCAATACTTTATTGAAAAAAAATAGAGCAATTGTAAGCGAGATACCAGGAACCACACGCGATTATCTTGAGGAATTTATATATTTAAATGATATTCCAATAAAATTGATTGATACTGCGGGTATCCGCCAAACAACTGATATAATTGAAATAGAAGGAATCAAATTTGTTGAATCATTGCTAGAGCAAAGCAATCTAATTCTTGTTTTGAATGATGCCTCAATTTCAATGGATAATTCAAATAATCTATATAATGAATTAAATAAAAGATATACCTCAGCAAATACATTGTTGATACAGAATAAAATAGATAAAATTATAAATATTGGTAATTTTGAAAAAACCGAAAATGAGATTTATATATCAGCAAAGTTAGGAACGGGAATTGATAAATTAACAAAAGTGATTTCTGAAAATGCAATAAAATCAATAAGCAGAGAGCAAGATATATTACTTAATCTTAGGCATTATGCAATATTAGAAAAAGTAAAGAAAAATCTTGAAGATGCATTGAAATCAATTAATGATAATATGGGAAATGAATTTATAGCAATTGATATTCGTTCGGCATTAAATCATCTTGGAGAATTAACGGGCGAAGTATATAACGAGGAAATATTGAATAATATATTTTCAAAATTCTGTATAGGGAAATAAATGTTCCACGTGGAACAATTTAAATATAATAAAAATGATAGAAAATAGATACGATATAATTATAATAGGTGGCGGCCATGCCGGAATTGAAGCAGCATATGTAGCTTCAAAGATGGGGGTAAAAACTGCACTTTTGACGATGAGCAAATACACAATGGGGCGCCCATCCTGCAATCCATCTATTGGCGGTACTGCTAAGGGCCATCTAGTAAAAGAAATTGATGCACTTGGTGGGGCAATGGCTTTGCTTGCTGATAAAGGTGGATTGCAATTTAAAATGTTGAATAAATCGCGTGGTCCCGCAGTTTGGTCACCACGCTCACAAATTGATAAATTAATTTATCCTTGGATTGTTCTGGAATTTCTATCAAAACAAGAATATTTGACGATTTTAGAAACAACAGCAAAAGAAATATTAGTTGAAAAACATAAAGTCAAAGGCATTCGCACAAATAACAATCAAATATTATATTCAAATTGCGTGATACTATCGGCGGGTACATTTTTGAATGGATTAATGTGGACAGGACTACAATCAACACCAGGCGGAAGAATTGGTGAACCCGCCGCAGATAAAATATCGGATTTATTGAAATATATAGGATTTGAAGTTTCAAGATTGAAAACAGGGACACCACCACGTGTGAAATCTAATACAGTTGATTATTCAAAGACAGAATTGCACCCTGGAGATGACAATCCTGAACCATTTTCTTTCAGAACTGCGGAAGTCAAAAATGTTGTGATGTGCTATGCAACAAACACTAAAGCTGAAACTCATGATATTTTGCGCACAGGCTTCGATGAATCGCCAATGTTTACAGGACTAATACATGGAGTTGGACCGCGATATTGCCCATCAATTGAAGATAAAGTCAATAGATTCGCAGACAGAGATTCACATAAGATTGTGCTTGAACCCGAAAGCGTTCATTCTCAATCCATATATGTTAATGGATTTTCTACAAGTCTGCCAAAACAAGTGCAAGCCGATGCTCTGAGAACTATTCCCGGACTTGAAAATGCAGAGGTATTGCAATATGGATATGCAATTGAATATGATTATTTCAATCCATACCAATTGAAGCCTACATTAGAAACAAAGTTAGTTGATGGATTATTTTTTGCGGGGCAAATCAATGGTACATCGGGTTATGAGGAAGCTGCTGCTCAGGGATTAATTGCAGGAATTAATGCTGTATTGAAGATACGCAATGACGATCCATTCATATTAAAACGTAATGAAGCATATATTGGCGTGTTGATTGATGATTTAATCAATAAGGAACATAGCGAACCATATCGCATTTTTACATCAAATGCAGAATATAGATTGCTATTGCGACAGGATACTGCGTATTATAGATTATCTAAATATGGACATAAATATGGCTTATTGAGCGATATAGAATTTGATAAAATACAAAGGAATCAAAATTTACTTCAAACGGGGCTTGAAATTGCAATGCAAACAAGTATAAAACCTGCTGATGTCAATGATTATCTTGAAGAAATTGAGGAAAATACAATTTCTGAAACAATCGATCTCTATACACTTGCTAAACGTCCGAAAGTGGAACTGAACAGATTGGTAGATCATTTGCATTTGAATGGTATTTATTCAAAAATAAAATCAAAAAAGTATTTATTAAATCAAATTGAATTAGAAATTAAATATTCGGGATATATACAGAGGCAATTGAAAGAAGTTGAATATTTTTTGCAAAATGAAGAGAAAATTATACCTGATAGCTTTGATTATACTAAAATTCCATCTATATCGACTGAAGCAAGAAATAAATTAATGAAAATCCGCCCGAAATCATTGGGACAAGCCTCTCGTATTCAAGGTGTATCGGCAACGGATATTTCAATTATTTCATTATTTTTGAGAAATTAATGTTTCACGTGGAACAATTATGAAAAAACGCATTGTAATACTCGGACCATTTGGAAAAGTTGGCGAAGCAATAACTAATCTATTAGTACAGGAAAAGAATTGCGATGTTTTTGCTTTATCAAAATTAACAGATGAAAAAACTAAATATTGGAAAAATTATCACATTAATATAGATATATTAGATTTTAATGAATTGCGTAATATTTTTGCTTTTGCAAAACCTGATATTATAATCAATGCTGCTGCCTACACGAATGTGGATGATGCGGAAATTGAGCGAGCAGAATGTTGGAAATTGAACGTTGATTTAGTCAATCGACTTGTCCGCTATGCAAAGATTTATAATTCTCATTTGATTCATTTTTCGTCCGATTATATCTTTGATGGCGAAGCTGGTCCCTACCTTGAAACATCTCGCCCTAATCCTATTAATTTTTATGGAAAATCCAAACTAGCTTCAGAAAATCAAATAAAACTTGCAAAAATTAGAAGTTCAATCATACGCACTAATTTGCTTTTTGGTCATACTGCTCTAAATAAACCAAATTTTGTTTCGAATCTTATAGATAGCCTAAAACATAATCAAAAAATAAAAGTTGTCGATTCTCTTTATTCCTCGCCTATTCTTACTAACGATATTGCTTATGGAGTGATACGTATCATCCTTTTGGAAGCTTATGGAATATATAATTTCTCAGGTCCAAATTATCTTTCACGTTATGGAATTGCAAAAGCTGTTGCTGATGTTTTTGGATTTAATCAAAGTTTGATAACTCCAATTGAATTAACCGATATTGAATTCCAAGCTCGCAGACCCATCAAAGCAGGATTACTAAATCAAAAAGCTCAAAAACAATTAGGTATTCAATTCCAAAATATAACTGATGCTTTAGGTGAATATAAGAGTGTTTTGGAATTACATCAAACAGTTCGTGATATGGCAACTGTTAAGCATTACCACAATTAAATTGCATATAAGATATATTTGACAATTATTTCTCTCTCAAATAAACGGATTATTTGATTATATTCTTTTTACTACAATTTCCACAAAATTTTTCATTAAATCAGGTAATTTGTCAATATCTTTTGCACCAGCTGTTGCAAGATGAGGTCGCCCCCCTCCACTTCCTCCAAGATATTGTGCAGCAATGCTGACAAGTTTTCCCGCAGGATATTGATTTTTTACATCATCAGTAACAACACAACATAATTGCACAGTCTGATTATTTACGCTTGCCAATAATCCTATTCCATTATTGCGAAGCTTATTTCTAAGATCATCGCCTAGCACACGCAATGAATCTATATCGATATCTTCGATTGTTCCTGTTGCAATCATTAATCCGTCGAATTTTTGCGCTGATTTGATAGATTGGTCAATGATTGATTTTAATTTCTCTATATTGCTTTGATTTAACAATTTTTCTAATTGCTTTACCTGCTCTAAAGCTTCCTGATGTTCCTTTACTTTCTGAGATATTGTATTTTGTAATTCATAAATATATGATTGAATAGCTATGCTTGTTATTGCTTCAATCCTTCTTACTCCTGATGCAATTGAGCCTTCTGAAATAATTTTAAATAATCCAATTTCTTCAGTATTTTGAACGTGTGTGCCACCGCATAATTCGATGGAAAATCCTGCATCCATTGTTATAACACGTACTATATCGCCATATTTCTCATCAAAATACATCTTGATTTTTGGATTTTTTCGAGCTTCTTCAAGTGGAATTTCTTTGATTATTACAGGGTGAGCTTCAAGTATCTTTTCATTTACAATCGATTCAATTTGTTTTATTTCCTCAGCTGTTATTGTTTGGAAATGATTAAAATCGAACCTTAAATAATCGGGCGTTACAAGTGAGCCTGCTTGCTTTATATGATTCCCAAGCACTTGCCGCAATGCCTCGTGAAGCAAATGTGTTGCACTGTGATTTTTCATTATTAATTTCCGCCTGCGAACATTTACTTTGGAAATAGCAATCTCACCAATCAATGGTTCTACATCTCTATCGCATATTATTACACTTGCACTTCCGAATTTCTGCACATCTTCCACGTTATATAATTCGCCACCAAGCAAAATTGTGCCTGTATCTGCAACCTGCCCACCACTTTCTGCATAAAGGCAAGTTTTATCAAGAATTAATTTGTTATTTCTTACCCAAAGAATATGTCCCTCTTCTTCGTATTTATCATATCCTGTAAATTTTGTTATATAATGTTCATCAGGTTGCAAAACTTCATATTTATGATTTTTTCTTGATTGACGTGACCTTTCACGTTGCTCGTACATAAATTTTTCAAAGCCTTTTGTATCTACCGTAAGATTTTGCTCTTTGGCTAGTAATTGAGTTAAATCTAATGGGAATCCAAATGTATCATATAATAGAAATGCATCCTGTCCTGAGATTTCCCTCAATTCGATAGTGTCTTGCTTATTGATGATTTCTGAGAATTTTGCTAAGCCTCTATCAAGTGTTGATAAAAATGCTTCTTCTTCTGCTTTAACAACTTTTTCAATTGTCTGTTGCGATGATTTTAATTCAGGGAAAGTATCACCAAGAGTTTCAATAACTTGTGGTACTAATTTATATAATATCGGTTCTTTGAATCCTAAATTTCTGCCATATCGTGCAGCACGTCTCAAAATACGACGGAGGACATAGCTTCTGCCCTCATTTCCGGGTATTGCTCCGTCTGCAATTGCTATTGATAATGTTCGGATATGATCTGCAAGCACTCGCATTGCAATACCATCAGGATGTGAAGGATTAGAAGAGTATTTTCTATTACCTAATTTCTCAATTTCATTTATAATTGGCTGAAAAATATCCGTATCATAATTCGATGTTTTGCCTTGTATTACAGCCGTAACGCGCTCGAAACCCATTCCTGTATCTACAAACTTTGCCTTTAATTCCTCGAGTTCACCATTTTCTTTGCGATTATATTGTATAAAAACAAGGTTCCATATTTCAATAACATCGGGTGACCCCGTATTGACAAGATTTAATCCACTCAAATCCTGCGTTCGGTCATAATGAATCTCTGAGCAGGGACCGCATGGACCTGTATCGCCCATTTCCCAAAAATTATCTTTTTCATCAAATCGCAGCACTTTATCTTCGGGTAAATATTTTTTCCAAATGTTGTATGCTTCGTCATCAGTTCGATATACTGTTGCATATAATCTATTTACGGGTATGTTCCATATTTTTGTTAATAATTCCCATGCCCAGGCTATTGCTTCCTCTTTATAATAGTCATTAAAACTCCAATTTCCAAGCATTTCAAAAAACGTGTGATGATAAGTATCTACACCGACTTCCTCAAGATCATTATGTTTTCCACTTACTCGGATGCACTTTTGTGTATCAACAGCGCGGGTATAATCTCGACTCCCTTGCCCAAGAAATACATCTTTGAATTGATTCATTCCCGCATTTGTAAATAATAAGGTTGGGTCGCCGTGAGGAATTACGGATGCAGAAGGTACAATCTTATGTCCTTTTGATGCAAAATAATCAAGAAATGATTGGCGAATTTCTTTTGCTTTCATAATAATTTATAAAATTTACAAAATTAAGGAAAATGAATGTTTTTATTAAAAAGGGAGTTATAATATTCCAACCATTTTTTTAAGCTCAAAGACCTCATTTCGGGTCAGAAAGCGCCACTCCCCCCTTGGCAATCTTGACGTTGTTATATTTGCAAACGCTTTCCTATCAAGCTGCTTCACCTTATAACCCAGTGTCTCAAATATTAATCTAACCTCGTGATTTTTTCCTTCGTTTAATGTTAGATATACTTTTTTATTATTATTTGGGTCAATAAATAATTCAGAAACAGTTGTTTTGCTTCCCTCTATTTCAACACCAGAGAGAATAGTTTTCGCATCTTTCTCTTTTAAATCCTCATCAAGCAGAGCTGAATAGGTGCGTTCAATTTCGTAGCTGGGATGCAATAAGCGGTGTGAAAGCTCGCCATCATTCGTCATTAGCAATGCTCCTGTTGTGTTTCTATCCAACCTGCCAACAGGGAATATCCGCGATTTAATATTAACTAATTCCATTACAGTGCGTCGGTTATGTTCATCCTTGGCGGATACGATATAATCTTTTGGTTTATTTAGAACTATATAAATTTTCCTAACATTTTGTGGAATTGGATTGCCATTTACTGTTATTTCATCATCAGCTGAAACGCGAAATCCAAGCGTTGTTATAACTTTTCCATTAACCCTTACAGCGCCTTTTTCAATTAATTCATCAGCTTTCCTGCGGGAAGTAATTCCCGAATCTGCAATAACTTTGTTCAAACGAGTTAACTGATTTTTGTCGTTTTGCTGCATTGAGGTTGTTGCTTTTTTTTGCGAAATTTTCGGTTTGCCAGTATGACTCACCTCAGTTGTAGAACGTGTAAATCTTTGTTTGCTATGGGCGTGTGGCGATCGTTCGCTTGCATTTTTTTCCTGATAATGCTTTTTTGTCTTAACTACTCTACTATTGTCAATTCTTTTTTCCATTTTTACTCCAATTTATATATTTCATAATATCTTTCAATTTTATCTTTCAACTCCTCTACACTAATATATTGTGATTCTCTTACATATTCCTTGCCATTTATATATAATAATATTGTTGGAATTGTAAATACTGAATATGTGCCTTTTGCAAATTCAATTTTGTCAAGATTTATATATAGTGAAATAATCTCAGGAAAGTACTTTACCATTTCTTCAACTTTTGGTTTTAGCACTTTACAAACTGCACAATCTGGAGTCGAAAAATATAATAAAACAAAATTGTTTTTTCTAATCAAATTCTCAATTTCTTGAATTGAATTAACTTCTTGCACTATATTATTTCTAATAAATATTTCGAGAAACTTAATAACTCATTTTCATTAAAATGATTTGCTTGCAATTGCATTCCTATAGGTAATCCATCATGGGATTTACCAAGGGGGAGGCTTATAGCGGGTATATTGCCTAAATTTGCTGATGTTGTAAATATGTCCGATAAATACATAGAGATAGGATCGTCTGTTTTTTCGCCTAATCGGAATGCAGGTGTTGGAGATGTCGGTAAAAATAAGAAATCGTATTTGCTAAATATGCTCTTATAATTATCGTAAATCAATTTCCGCGATTTCAATGCTTTCCCATAATATGCTTCGTAATATCCTGACGATAACACATAAGTGCCAAGCATAATTCTGCGTTTAACTTCCATGCCAAATCCCTCTGACCGTGTTTTTGTGATTAAATCAACGCCATCTTCTTCGTCAGCTCTGAAACCATACCGCATTCCATCAAACCGTGCTAAATTAGATGATGCTTCAGCAGTTGCAATTATAT
>JAGOIG010000011.1:12032-22868 GCA_017995735.1 Candidatus Kapaibacterium sp.
ATGCCAAATCCCTCTGACCGTGTTTTTGTGATTAAATCAACGCCATCTTCTTCGTCAGCTCTGAAACCATACCGCATTCCATCAAACCGTGCTAAATTAGATGATGCTTCAGCAGTTGCAATTATATAATAAGTTGCTATCATTGACTCAAAATTTCCCATATCTACTTCGGCAATTTCGCATCCCATTGCACTTAATTTTTCAAGTGTTTTATAATAAACTGAAATAACATCAGGATCGCAATTTTCAAGTTGAGTTTGGGGAAGCACAGCAATTTTATAATTATGTATATTGTTATTTTTCAAATAGTTATAAGTATCTGTTGCTGGTAAATCAGAAGAAGTGGAATCTCGTGGGTCTTTCCCCGAAATTACATCAAGCAATAGAGCCGTGTCTTCAATCGAATTAGCAAATACACCAATTTGGTCAAGAGAGGATGCGAACGCAACAAGTCCGTAACGTGATACTCTACCATATGTTAGTTTAAGTCCTATATTTCCGCAGAAGCTTGCAGGCTGACGAACAGAGCCACCTGTTTCTGAACCGAGAGCTGTATGGCACATATTTGCTGCAACTGCTACAGCGCTCCCACCAGACGATCCTCCTGGAACATAATCGAAATTATATGGATTATGAACAGGACCAAAATAGGATGTTTCGTTGCTCGAACCCATTGCAAATTCATCCATATTTGTTTTGCCTAAAATTATCCCACCTTCTTCTTTTATTCGCTCAATTACTGTTGCGTTGTAAACCGGTATGAAATTCTCGAGCATTTTCGAACCGCAAGTTGTACGCAACCCCCTTGTCGAAATATTATCCTTTATAGCAATTATCATTCCTTCTAATTTCCGCGGATTTCCTGCTCTAAAATGCAAATCGCTTTTGTTTGCTTCCACTAAGAGATCGTTTTTATTTCGTAGAGTAATAAAAGCATTTAGATTTGTTTTATTATTAATATTATTTAAGAAATTTTCAAGTATCTCGATTGTAGACAATTCATTGCGCTGAGCTAATTGCCTGAATTCATTATAAGTTATTGGATAATCCATATCTTTATTGCTGTTTTGTTATTTCTTGTGAAATATCCTTTGGAATATCTTTTGTTATTTCCTCAGTTAGTGATGTAATTTCTTTATTGATTTCATTTTTAGCTTGTTGATATTTAGCATTTCCTTTTCGAACATAACCTAATATTTCGGGCATTTTTTCAGGCCCGAATAATAAAATTATTGCTAATATAATAACCAGCAGCTCAGGACCGCCAATATCAAACATTTTTTCCCTACTATTTCTTTGTAATTCCTTCTTCTTTCTTTTCGTCTTCGGGATTTACTGCTTTCTTGAATTCTTTTAAGCCTGAACCAAGGCTTTTCATCATATCAGGTATTTTTTTCGCACCAAAAAGTAATAGAATTATAAGAACTATTACTACTATTTCCCATCCGCCAATACTCGGCATATTTTTACCTCTATTTTTTTATATAAACTATTTATAAATAATATTATTTTAATTATTTTAAGTAATAAATTAACGAGTTAAAAATATATAAACCATCCTCGCTTCCCAATAAACACTCGCTTGCTCTTTCGGGATGAGGCATCATTCCCATTACATTCCCTTTTTTATTGATTATTCCCGCAATATTGAGCATTGCACCATTGGGGTTTGCACTGTCATCGATTTCACCATCTTCTGTACAATATTTAAAAACAATCTGATTATCTGACAATAATTCATTGATTGTTTCATTATCGGCATAATAATTACCCTCGCCGTGTGCTATTGGAATTTTTAATATTTTGTTTTCGGGTATTGCTGATGAAAATGCTGTATTATAATTCTCTGTTTTTAAATAAACATATTTGCAAATAAAATTTAATGATTTGTTTTTCATCAAAGTGCCCGGAAGTAATCCAGCTTCTGTAAGAATTTGGAATCCATTACAAATCCCTAAAACATAACCGCCATTATTTGCAAAATTTATTACTTCTCTCATAATTGGTGAAAATCTTGCGATAGCACCAGCTCTCAAATAATCTCCATATGAAAAGCCTCCAGGCAAAATCAAGCAATCTATATCGCTAGGAAACTCACTATCTTTATGCCAAAGATATACAGACTCTGCCTTAGCATTATGTGAGGTTGCCCAAAATGCGTCGCTGTCGCAATTAGATCCCGGAAATACAACTACACCGAATTTCATATTCCTTCCCTACTTAACTTCTTCAATTTGAATATTATAATCTTCTATTATTGGATTTGCAATCAGTTTCTCGCAAGCAGATTTTACAAATTCATTTGCTTGTTCGATTGAATCAGCGTGGATTTCGAGCTGAACATATTTGCCAATTCGAACATTTTGCATTGATTCAAATCCTATTGAATGTAATGAATTCTCAATTGTTTTCCCTTGGACGTCGAGAATCCCGTGTTTAAGCATAATCTTTATCGACGCTAGATATTTTTTCATCTTTTTTCAATTTATGTTTTTGATTTCTTTTCCTGATTAATTCATAAATATGCCTTATGTAAGACGCTACAACATAAAATGCCATAAATGGAAATAATAGTTTTCCCGATGTAGCAATTATCAAAATAAATCCAACGAGTGCAACAAGAAAATTAATAGGATATTTTTTTATCATTGCTAAATCAGGGCGGGGTAGGTTATCGAATTTTACATTTGTTATCATTGATATAGCTGAGATAATAACAATAGCATATAAAACGGTTATTTTCCATTCGTTGTCATAATTTGGATTTAGAAAATAAAATATAATATATGAAACAATGAGCAAAGCAGTGGATGGTACTGGCATCCCCTTAAAATACATTTTATCTTCAAAAGTAGCTTGTGAATTGAACCGTGCGAGCCTCAGCACAGCCATAATGGAAGTTATCGATGCTAACAATAAACCAACTGGACCTAATGTGTGGAAATAAACCATATAAAGCATCATTGATGGTGCAATTCCAAAAGAAATTGAATCAGCAAATGAGTCCAATTGAATTCCAATTTGGCTTGCTGAATGAACTAATCGTGCGACAATGCCATCCATAACATCAAATATTCCTGCACATAACAAAATTAATGCCGCCATTTCATATTCGTGCTCTGATATATATGCTATGCCTGTAAAACCTAAAAATAGATTGGCAAGTGTCAGTAAATTTGGAATAATTGAGCGAGTTATTCTTAATCTCATCAATTTCCCGTTTCTTTTTGTTTTAATATTGCTATCTGGGTTTGCCCAGCTTTGACTTTTTGCCCTACTTTTACGTTTATTTCAGCATCTACGGGCAAATGTATATCCATTCGCGAACCAAATTTCATCATACCAAATTTTTGTCCCACAATAACTGTATCGGATTCCTTAATATCCCATACTATACGACGAGCAAGAACTCCAACAATTTGCTTAAATAGTATTTTTCCATTCGGGTTTCTTAAACCAAATAATGACTGCTGATTCTCCTTAGATGCTTGATTGTTGCTTGCAATTAGCTTCCTGCCCGGAATGAATTTAATAAATTCAATCACTCCGCTGGCGGGTACACGATTAACATGAACATCCATAACAGATAGAAATATACTCACTCGTTTTGTTTTCGAGTGTATATAATTATCTTCATAATCTTCTACAATCTCCATTACTTTCCCATCAGCTGGGGATAAAACCACTGCTGGATTGTTCAAAGCATATTCAGGAATTTTGCGACCAGGATCCCTGAAAAACCACAATGCTACTGCAACAAAAAATATCCCGATTATTAAAAAAGTTATTGATAATCCCTTGCTCCATTTATATAAATATATACAAAGAATTATAAATATTACTCCGAAGAAAAATAATATTAAAAAATTATCAATTCCGTATTTTGATATCATTTTTTATTTGAAAATGTTTTAAATTGCAAACTTATGAATATTGAAAATAATAATTTTATTATAAAATAGGAGAAAGTATGAAATTTTCAATAACAATCGAGAAAATGCAGGATATTCTCAATCAGTTTATCCCCATTATTCCAACTAAAGCCACAATTATGGCACTTCAACATTTCCATTTCTCTTTGATTGACAATACTCTCAAGGTCCTTGCTACAAATGAAGAAATTTCAATGTTGTCGTCTTATGAAGTTGAAGGTGAAGAAAATGGTGAGATTCTAGTTCCTGCAAAAAAATTAAATGATATTATCAGGGTCTTACCTAAAGGCGGAAGTATTACTATTGATGCCGATATTGACACTTATGAAATTGTTTTGCGTTATAACAAAGGAAAATTTGCATTCAAAGGTTTGGGAACTGATGAATATGTTTCAATTCCATATTTATTTGAAAGCGATAATCCCGATATTGATGAAATTGCCAAACCTGTTGATAATACAGAAAATAGAGCCATACTACCTGCAGGATTGATTTCAAGAATTGGATTTAGAACTCTTTTCGCCGTATCTGATGAAGAATATCGGCCTGCAATGACAGGTGTTCTTTTTCAATTTCGTGGCAATTTGCTCACTGCTGTTTCGACAGATGGCTACAGAATGAATCGATATAATTATAAAACTGATGAAGAAGAATTCCCTAAGATGATGGATGTTGTAATTCCTTCAACCACTGTCGATTACTTGCATCGCGTGGAAAGTGAAATAACAATGACTTTAATTGAACCAAGTGACGAATCTAAATTCCTCCGTTTCGATTTCGATAATACTATTTTGACATCTCGAATAATTCGCGAAAAGTTTCCACCTTACGAAACTATTATTCCACCAAGCTTTGCATATCAAGCTTTGATACCGATAAATGACCTATTGGATACTGTCCGACGCATATCTTTGAGCTCCTATCGTATTTCAAAAGCAGTTATTTTCAATTTCAGCGGCAATTCCTTGCTTGTCAGCGCTGAAAATGATGAGACGGGTGAATCTGCCGAAGAAACAATTCAATGCGAATTTATGGGTGAGGATCTCCGAATTGGTGTCCGCTACGATTATATTTTGCAATCTTTACAGCATATTAATGAAGAAATTGCAAATGATGATATGATAGAGCTTCTCTTTAATGGACCTCAAAAAGCATATATTATTTGCCAAAAAGAAAAAATGGATGAATTTTTAATGTTAAATATGCCTGTGCGTATTTAATATTATTTTAGTTACAATAAATTTAATTATGGGCGAGTATATCTTGCCCATATTTTTATATTAACTGACTCTCCACATTGCTATAATCTTCATCAATTTGTTGCTGGATTTCAATTGTTTTTGCAATTGCTGTGATAATTCTGCAATATTGTGGAGGGTTGTCCATTGTCCTGCCCTTACGGTCCTTTAAAAATTTTTGCAACACTTGGTAACCACCAATATAATAATTCCAAAGCTCTTCAGAAACATTATCGAAGTATTTATCTTTATTTATATACACCCTTTGCTCGTGCTCGTTATATTCAATTTTTTCAATTTTGTCATTAGCAGATATGCCTTGATAGTGCGATATGGGTCGCTCAAGCTCCGAACTATTTAGCAAATGTAAATCAACTAATCGCTTGCCGTATTCTGCAAATTTCAAAAATGTATTGTAATTAGAGGTAAATGGAATACGCGGAAAATCAATTTTCAGAAATTCTGCATATTTTTCCCGATAGGTATTGCTGTAAAGCACGGCGTAGACATAGAAAAATATCGATTCAGGAGTGATATTACCCTCTCCCTGATGGAGAGGACTTTGCCAATTCCCCTCTCCCTCTGGGAGAGGGGTTAGGGGTGAGGGTGTAAATTGTTCCCTCAATTTCTTAAATATTTCTGGGTTTATATTTGGCTTTCTATTTTCTGATTTTGAATGATTAAAAGCATGATTTTCATCTGTGAAAATATAAAGGGGGAAAAAATAATTAATATCGAGTGAAGTTATTGCTGTTGCTCCTGCTATAATTTTATCGCTCACAAAAGCATAATTCCATAATTTTGGGTTTCGAGAGCGACGTATTGTAATTAATCCTAAATTTCCACCATTCCACATATTCTGCATAACATCAGTCCTGCCCCAATCAATCATAGTATCAGTGTAATAGATAAATCTTATGTCAAAAGGACGATAAAGAATTTCCTTAAAATATGACTGCCAATTCTCATCTTTCATTAGTTTTTGTCGGGCTTCAGATAAATTCCAACCACGCGTATCTTTTAATTTATATGTATATCGGATTATTTCATCTGATACTGTTTTATTTCGGAATTGAGATATTCTATTATTTAACATTTTTCTATCTATATCTATAACAAAATTATCCCTTGCTGTAACAATTCCCGTAACATTTACAGGAAATATATCTTTCACATTTTCCCACTTTTGATAATGCATTATACTTTCAGTATCACGTGGTATGAAAAAATACCAAGGGGTATCGGGATGTATTTTTATATAATTTTCTTTATTTAACTCATTTTTATTTAACCACTCGAATTTCTCTTCCCTCAATCCATATAAATCTCGATAATAAACTTCGCACCCTGTCTTGTCTTTTTGTTTTACAAATATTGTGATTGCTGTTCCTTGCTGAATATCAAAGACATTCTCATCTTTACCACCTTCAGGGGCTTTTTCTTTTTTTAAACTATTTCCATGCAAATTAATTATATATATTTCATTGAATGTGCCCATTAGACTTTGCCGCATACCTCGAAATGTAGGATTGTCTAAATAACTATGATTAGTTATCATTCCAACAATTCCTATTCCTGCTTTATGAATTTTCCATTGAGCAAAACGCAGAAATTTCACATAATCATCTTGTAACCATACTTTTTTCTCGCCAAGGGGATGCCCATCGACTTTATAATAACTTTGCGCCCCATCTGCATCTTTTTTAACAATGTTATTGCTCCATTCATTTTTATTTTCAGAAATACCGCTATAAGGTGGATTACCAAGTATAACTAAAATATTCTTTTCTTTCTTGACTTCTGCTGCCGAATGACTTTCTCTGCTTAGAGAACGGAATAATGGTATTTCAATCTGCGCTAAGTCTTCCATATCCAACGTATTTGTTAAATATAACTTAAATCGCTCATCATCGCTTAACTTGTATCCCAGCTCCTCTAATAAATATCCAATCTTTATATGTCCAATGGCATACGGTGCCATCATTAATTCGAATGCATAATAATTTGGCAATATCTTATTTCGTATTAAACTTGAGATTCCTCCTGCACCATATTTTTCTTCGTATTCCTGAACTGCTAATTTTACTGCTTCCGCGGGAAAAGTCAAAGTCCCCGCTGCTGGATCAAGCAATGTTATCCCATCTCCTGCCAATCCATCCGCTATCCCAAAATGTGTTTTCAATAATTTATGAATCGAGCGAACAATATAGCCCACCACTGGCTCCGGCGTGTAATATACCCCGCGCTTTTCCCTGATGTTGGGATCATATTCCGTCAAAAATGTTTCGTAAAAGTGCATTATCGGATCCTGTCCCTTACCCTCCTGGTAATAATCCTGCAATATTTTATTTACATCTGTTGCTGCAAGCACTTCTGATATATCATCAATTATCACCTGCATAGATTTTGGTGGATCCTCTAATGATATAAATCGAAACACATCCCTTAGTATACCAATGGTTTGTGGAATATATTGAAAAGCCAATTGTCTATTAAATTCCCCTGTTGCCCTTGACCGCGCTGCAAATAATCCATACGTTAATGTTTGAGAATATAAATCGGCAAATGTCTTTTCTGTTAGTGTTCCAATCAGAAATTCACGAAATGCATCATAATAAGCCCGCAAAATGCTCTGTCCTTTCTTTGCCTCCTCAGCTAATTCTATCGTTATTACTTCATCACACAAAAATCGTGTTCGTTTTGCCAATTCCTTTGCAAGAGAGCGGGATGTTTGAACTTTTGGTAATGAAAATGAAAAAAATAAGTCCAATAACTCTTGGAATTCCTCAATATGTTCTAATGGTGGAGCAGTGCGTAATTTATTTGCAATCGCAGGGCGAGCAATAGCCACTTGACGAATGCGCTCGCCATCTCGATAAAGACGAAATTCATAAAAATTTGTAAGAATTACATTCGGAAATGTTTCCCTATATCTTTTTAATTGTTCAGTATTTTCTATATAATCAAGATTTTCGATTGAGGGATCTTTTGCTTCGATATAGCCTGTAATATGATTTCTGCCATCCCAGATACGAAAATCGGGATTGCCCGCCTCGGTTTTCTTTGGCAATATTGTTATATCAATTTTTGGGATATTCTTTGAGTCTGCATACGAAAGAATCAAATCTTTTAAATGCTCGTAAAAGCTTTCCTCCCGAGCATCGCCTCTATTTAACGTGTTTTGGAGATTTTCTAAATATTCTTTAAACATTATACCATTTTTAGAATATACAATTTACAAAAATTTTTATTGTCAGGGGAAAATAAAAAGTAATTAAAAAGATCAAATTATAACTTTAGTTTATTGCAACTTAAATAAATTAATTGTGAATAAGTATATTTTTTAGAAAAGTGTTAGTTGAGGTAATCTATTTATGATTTTTTTATTACCCGAACATAAATTTTTATATAATTCACTTAAACCTTTATTCTCAGCAATTTTCTCAAGATCGACACTATTCAATATCTCTGTTGTAATTGGGCGCTTTGAATCCCAGAATATTAATGATTCTAAATAAGAGTTCGCTTCATTGCTAGTTAATAATTTATAAATAAGTTCTACCTCCACTGAAGAATAGCAAGAGATAAAGTTGCAAGTGTCATCAACTACAATTGGTTTATTTCTGTGCATTCCTATTTTCTTGAATGATAATTTTTTATAAAGTCCTGATATTGCTATTTTATATGGACTAAAACTATATTCTCCTATTGAGAAAATTGAAAATCTTGGTTTATTCTTATAGACAGAACTTTTCCTTGAATCAAATAAATCAGAATATTCATTTAAATATTTCCAAAGTTTAGGATATTTATATTTTAGATAAATGGTGTCTTCGCCGATAAAATGCTGTGTAATTATAACATACTTATTAATTTCATTTAATTTTTCTTTTGCTAAATCAGAACTTTTGAAAAGGGGATAAATCATATCGTCTTCAATATCAACAGTTTCTTTAAAACCGTTAATTAATTTATCACCTTTCACTGTTAATTCCATTACTTTTGAGCAATTGTGTTTAATTCCATTATGCCATACATAATCTGATTTACCAAAATAATTGAAATTATTGAATTCATTTATATTTTTAATAATTAGGGGTGGATAATAGCCGTAAACAGTTGCAAGTGATTTATTATCGATTGAATTATATACATTGCAAATTTTATTATTAAATTTTTCTCTAAAATCTATAATAAAATAACAAGCATCAGCAGAAATATTGAAATATTTGGCTGTATCAACGGGATAAATGAATGATTCTTTATATTGAATATCATTTTTCCAAATATTTTTTAATATATTACGAGCGACAGATGTTTTACACAAAAATGCAAAGACAGAATTGAATTTGCAATATATCTCAATTAATTTTGTTAGAATATATTCAGCTACATCAAAATTACTTTTCCCAGTTATTGCTTCAATTCCCCTAAGCCCTTTACTATTTGATTTATTAGGAAGATTGTTCCCATTTATTGCACCAATACCCGAATTTGTAA
Source organism: Candidatus Kapaibacterium sp. (assembly GCA_017995735.1). Lineage (GTDB taxonomy): Bacteria > Bacteroidota > Ignavibacteria > Kapaibacteriales > UBA2268 > UBA2268. Next base: position 21,703 of record JAGOIG010000011.1, read on the forward strand.
CCCATGGTGGATTTCCTATTAATAAGATTTCTTTATTTGAATCAATGTCAAAGATTGGTTTATTATAAACATTAAAAAAATCTGCATTAATAATATTAATATTATCAAATTTATTAGCCTTGCTTTTACAAATTTCTGCATATTCTTTATTAATTTCAATCCCAAAAGAAGTATCAGGATTAAATTGTTCTATTGCCTCAATAAGAATCTCCCCTGTTCCACAAGTTGGTTCAAATATAATTTGGGGATATATATTCATATTTTGAAGAATTGATACCATTTTTTGAGCTAATATCTTTGGTGTCTGATAATCACCAAATTCTATTTTATTATTATCCTTCATTATTTTCAAATCAATTTAAAAATTCCTTCAATTTTACCCGCAAATTCGATTATTCGTGAATATTGTAATCTCCATTGCAATGCATTTGAAATAGTTAAATATCCAATATTAGGACGTTTTATTAATATTTCATTTGCTAATTCACTTGCTGCAATTTCATCAATGGGTAGATTTTTCTCAAATAATAAGCTGATTAAGTCATCTTTATTACCTTTATTATCCAAAATAGCATTTATTGAAGTTGTTAATTGATAATCACCTGTAAGTGATTGATCTACAAAAACAGTGTGAATAATATCTAATCTTGACTTCTTAATTTCTTCAATATCTTGTTTTTGATATACAAATACAAGCAGAGAATATCCTAACCCATATACTTTTTGACGTGCTGATTTAAAAGGGCAAGATGATTGTGGTTGAATTATACTTGTATTCTTAATATCAACATTCAGTGCTGGAAAGTCAATGCCACTTGCTGAACTTCCTCTTTGATATGTATATTTTGTTTCTAAATAGCTTTGGAATTTATGTTCAAGGTATGTGCCAACTGCTTTCCCATCTGTAATACCATAAATGGATGCTTCATAATGTTGCGATTCGATTGTTGCAAATTGTATTGCTTCTTCCTTCAGTATTTCAATTGTAAGTTCTTGCATTTGTTCAGTCTTTATATAAATAAATATTTCCTTATCCGCTTGAATAATTCCCAAGTTGCCTTAACGTCACGCAAGCAATAATGCGCTATTACTGAATATTCTCCTTGTGCAAATAAATCACTCACTACTGCACCATTGACTTCCTTTGATTTTGGCGATTCCAATCC
>JAGOIG010000140.1 GCA_017995735.1 Candidatus Kapaibacterium sp.
CCATTAATTTTTACAAAAAGATCTTCTTTTTCTTTATAATTTTCAACATTATATATTTCTTTATCATATTTTATTTTCATTACTATTCGGATTTATCTAGAATAATTCCCATTTTCCAATTTCAAGCCAAGGATTGCTGATTTTAGAAAATTGACTTATGTTGTTATAATAATTAATATAATTTTCTGAAAATGAAGCTGCAGCTAAAGCGATTTGCAAATCATCTTGATATGTTTCGATTTTCTCAGAAAAATATTCAGACAAAAAATTTGTGTTTATATTGCCTGCCTTAAATTCAGTGTGATTTAGTACATTAATCATAAAATTGATTGGGGTCTTAACACCAAGTATAACAGTTTGCTTTAAAGCATTGACCATTCGTTTAATTGCTTCATCGCGAGTGCTACCCCAAACAATCAATTTTGAAAGAATTGGGTCATAAAATGTTGGTACTTCTGAGCCTATATCAATACCTGAATCATAGCGAATTCCCGGTCCTGATGGTTCTTTAATATAAAGTATTTTACCTGGAGAGGGTGCAAAATTATTATCAGCATCTTCGGCATAAATGCGGCATTCAATTGCGTGACCATTTTGTTGGACATCTTCTTGCTTATATGGGATTGGTTGATTATCTGCTATATTAATTTGTAATTTAACTAAATCAATACCTGTTGTCAATTCTGTAATTGGATGTTCCACCTGAACGCGTGCATTTACTTCCAGAAAATAAAAATTCAAATCTTTATCTACCAGAAACTCCACCGTGCCGATATTGTCATAATTTGCAGAATTAACAACTTGAATGGCAGCTGCTCCCATTCTTTTGCGTAATTCCGCTGTCATAACAGGGGATGGTGTCTCTTCAATTATCTTTTGATGTCGTCTCTGTATTGAGCATTCGCGTTCATTTAGATGAATTGCATTTCCAAAATGGTCGCGTGCTACTTGAAATTCGATATGGCGTGGATTTTCAATATATTTTTCTAAATATATAGCATCACTCCCAAATGCAGAAATAGATTCACGTATTGCTGTGTCAATTGCAGAATGGAGGTCTTTCATTTCTCTTACTATTCGCATACCTTTTCCACCGCCACCATCAGATGACTTTATAATAATTGGAAAACCAATTTTTTTTGCATAATCTTCAAACTCTTGATAATCTTTTGTGCTTGTCATCATTCCTGGAATTATAGGAATCCCCGCTTCCGCCATAATTTGACGAGATTGGACTTTTGAACCAAGCAATCGCATAGAGTTGGGATTAGCACCAATAAATATGAGTCCTGCATCCCGCACTTTTTGATTAAAATCATAACGCTCAGATAAGAAGCCATATCCTGGGTGTATTGCATCGCATCCCGTTTCCAAAGCAGCATTGATAATTGCTTCTTGATTTAAATAAGATTCCAATGGGGGAGGCGGACCGATTCTTATTGATTCATCAGCAAGTTGTGTATGCACTGCATTTTTATCTACATCTGAATATATTGCTACACTTTTTATATCCATTTCTTTTAAAGCGTGGATGATACGCACAGCAATTTCGCCTCTATTTGCAACGAGTACCTTTTTTATCATTTTAATTTCTTTGGAATAGCAAAATTAATAAAAATTACAAATTGCTTATTAAATATTCTTTTAAAGCATCTAAGCTTTTTATTTTTGGAATATAATTATTAAGTAAATTTTCAAATTCTTTAAGTTCCTGACGATTCCATTGAAATAAATGAGTCCAATTTTCATTATGCGAATTATCCTTTGCAAGTCGAGTAAATAAAAGCCTAGCTGTGAATATATTTTGATTTGGATTTAAAAATGACACCATATATACATAAAATTTCATTTGCAGTGAATAATGTGTACAAAGCAATTCAAAATCGTCTTTACCTTGTATAATATTAGTTTTCCAATCGCAAATATGATAATTACCTTCATTATCTCGATATAAAATATCCAATATTGCATTCAAATAATCTGTTTGGTAGGGCAGCATAAACTTTTTTTCAAATTCAATTTTATTATTATTTTTCAGAATTGATTGGATAATATCCGCTGAAACAGCTGCGATGCATTCTCCCTTGATTTCATTAAATTGAATTTCATTTATAGATAATTCATTTTCGAAAAGTGCATCATTTATTGATTTGATAAGATCATTTTCATTAACTGAATAATCATCATTTATCCAATTTTGTAATTGCTCAAGAGTTCGATGTATTATTGTGCCACGAACTGAGCCAGGTAAATTAATTACATTATTATTGTTGTTTTGATTTTCAATAAGCAACAAATTATCAATAGTATCAATATTTAAAATATACTTGTCGATAAATTCTCTTGGGGAATTTATATAAGTTTCTAATTTAGTAGGGGAGAGAATTTCCCGAGGTTCAGCAATATTCATATCATCAAGCAAAAAAGATGGTTGAGAATTGTTACTTATTGATTCATCAACGTAATTCTCAGCATCTTCTAGAGCGATAACATCTGCCACTCTATTAATTATCTCTACTTTATAGTTTAATTCAATTTCCTCGATATTATCATTATTGCTGACAGCAACGCTTGATGAAAAAGGTAAAGAGTGATAAGATATAATATCGTCTGGTGATATATTTAAACCATCGAATAATATTTTGAACAAGCCATTAAAATTTAATGGTTTCCCATCTTTATTTAACTTTATAGTTGTTGAAAGAATTAAAAATTCCTTTGCTCTTGTCATAGCAACGTATAGGATTCTTTGCTCTTCCAATTCTTCAATTTGCTTTTGATATAATTTTGATAAAACATAATCAGGTGTTTCGATTTCATCAAATGCTGCATCATTATCCTCATTATTTTGAGAGTCAGAGTAGAATTTGAAAGTAAGTCCAAATTGATCATTAATATAATATGTATTTGATTTACCTGTTGCAGCGTTCATATTATAAATTGCAACAACAGGGAATTCGAGTCCCTTTGCGCCATGTATAGTAAGAATATTTATCGCATTTTCTTCGGAAATAACAACTTCGCTTTCCTGCGGCGAAAGTTCTATTGCCTTATCAATTTCCGCAATTAAATCCGAAATTGAAAATATATATCGCGAATTAAAATTTCTCAAATAGTCAATGAATTTTTCGATATTATTTAAAATTGTGAATCTTGATGGATGGCTTTGAAATAACTCACTATAATGCGTTTTAAATAATATATCTTGAACAAGTTCTAAGGGATTGAATTCGCTGAATTTATTGATATATTCATTTAATAATTTCATTGTGCGTATCTCCCTTGTGCGATTTTCATAATAATTTTGCTGATAATTATCTTGAAAATTTCTCCATAATGATTTTTCAGGATTGGTCTGCCTCAATTCTATCAAAAAATTATCATCCAAACTAAAAAATAAGGATTTTGCAAGTGAAGCAAACGATAAATCATCGTCAGGGTTATCCAGAAATTTGAGAAATGAAACAATATCAAGTATCTCTTGTGTTAAAAAGAAATTTTCGGAAGTGTTCAATATATATGGCAAACCATTATTATCAAGTGCTTTAGTTAACAAGGCAACTTTACTTCGAGACCTAATTAATATTGCAATATCTTTTAGTTCAATATTTCGTAGCTGCTGAATTTTATCATCGTAGATTTGTGTATGAGAATAAATCAGAGATGCAATATATTTTGCAAGTAATTCTGCTTCTTCAGGTGACGCTTGATCGCCTGTTTCATCTAAAATTTTTTCATTCTTTTTTGAAATTGCCGTCAGTAATTTTACTCGCCCATAATAAGGTGTAAAATTATCAACATCTATTTCATTATTTTGAGATGATAAATCAACAATATTATTAAAATCGTGAATTTCTCTACCGATAATAAATTTATCATAACCCACACTATAATGGAAATTGTCCTTCACTAATATATTCTCAAATGCTTGATTTACAAATGCGGTATTGATGAGATTTAACCTATGGCTAATCTTTATTCGATGCACACCATAGAAAGAATCTTCATTATGCATTAGACTATATCTCTGATTTGGATAGAGAGAAACTTCTTCATTTCTCTTAAAAACATTAAGTTGTGATTGGTTAGCCGAAGGAATTTCTTTAAGCATTTGATTCATAATTCTAACATCTGCTTGTCTGAAACCATAGATACTTTGTTTTGGGTCGCCAACTATAAATAATTTATTTACTTTACTTGTTGAGAATGGAACTAACAATTTCATAATTTCGAATTGCACTAAGTCGGTATCTTGGAACTCATCAACAAGCAGATAATCTATTTGATCTTTGATTTTATTTAAAATATCCTTGTTATTTGATAATAAGTAATAGGTCTTCCACAATATATCATTATAATCAATTAATCCCATATCTCTTTTATAGTTATCATATTGCTGATGAATTAATAGGGATATTTCCAATAATGTTTTAGAATGATCATAAAGTTGAGTTAAATATTTTTCATCGTATTTAGAATTTTTAATGGAACCAATAAAATTATGGATTTTTTTCAATTCGGGGTGATAATTTATAATATACTGTTGCCCAATTTTATAATCTTTTATTTGATTTAAATTATTATCTATAAAAGAATATATATCCTCATCTGATAATGTGGTAAAATTTGAGTAAAATTCATCAAAAAATTTAAAAAA
>JAGOIG010000012.1 GCA_017995735.1 Candidatus Kapaibacterium sp.
GGATAAAGAATTATTATTATTAAAGAAAGAAACCGAGCTAAAAGAAAAAGAAGAGCAAATGAAATTAGAGGTTGAACGTGAGACTCTTAAAAGAAGAGATGAAATTGCATCAGAAATTCAAAAGCGGGAGCAAGAGAAAAATGAATTAAAATTCAAAGAATATGAAAAGATGCTGGAAGACCAAAAGAAGTTGATTGATGAAATGAAGCGAAAAGCAGAGCAAGGCTCAATGCAGATGCAAGGCGAGGTTCAGGAGCTGGCGCTTGCTGAATTTCTTCGAGCAGAATATCCATTTGATTTAATTGATGATGTACCGAAAGGAATTCAAGGGGCTGATGTTATTCAAACTGTGGTAAATCAGCACCAGCATATCTGTGGAAAAATTATATACGAAAGCAAACGTACAAAAAACTTTTCCGATGGATGGATAGAAAAATTAAAAAACGACCAACGTGAGCAAAACGCAATGATTGCTGTAATTGTTACAGAAGCTTTGCCACGTGATATGGATAGATTCGGTCGGAAGGATGGAATTTGGATTTGTACTTATAGCGATGTTAAAGCTTTGACTTATGTTTTGAGGGAAATGATCATCAGGGAATATACTGTTCTGTCATCTCAAGAAAACAAAGGTGATAAGATGGAATCACTTTATAATTATTTGGTTAGCGATGAATTTCGGCAAAGGGTAGAGGGAATTGTAGAGGGATTTTCATCGTTAAAAAATGAGATGGACCGTGAGAAACGCGCAATGCAAAAAATATGGAAGGAGCGAGAAAAACAAATCGATAAAGTTATTGCAAATACTATTGGTATGTATGGTTCGATTCGCGGTATTGCGGGAAATGTAATTGCACCTGTTCTTGCATTGGAGTTAACAGATAATTTAGATGAGTTAGATGAAGATGAAGATATTAGTGTGAAATAATTAAATATATATCTTAATATTTAATTAATTTATTATTATTGTTACGTATGTGAATTTAGTGGATAATTCAATAATTTGTAAAATTTTCAAGCGATTATAATCAAAAATATTGTGGATAAATATAAAAAAACGAGTGTAAAATCGTCTTTATATTAACATAATTTATGTTATATAAATTTTTTGGTGAATAACGGGAAATTTTACACAATCAAAGTAAAATTTTAAGATAATATTGTTAATAATTTGTGAATAATGAAAATTGCAGTTGCATCAGACCATGCGGGTTATGAATTAAAGAAGAAAGTAATAGATTTGCTTAAAATGATGGGGCATCAGGTACTCGATTTTGGAACATATTCAAATGATCCAGTTGATTATCCTGATTTTGCTTTACCAGCAGCAGAAGCAGTTGCTTCAACTATTGCTGATATGGGTATACTTATTTGTGGGACAGGGATTGGAATGGCGATAGTAGCAAATAAGGTTCAGGGAATACGTGCAGCGGACTGCACAACAGAAGAAATGGCGCGGATGGCACGTCGTCATAATAATGCGAACATCTTAACCCTTGGTAGTAGGATACTTACTAACCAACAAGCGGAAGATATTATACGTGCATTTCTATCAGAGGATTTTGAGGGTGGAAGGCATATGATAAGAATTGAAAAGATACATAGAAATACCGGAAGGTAAATAATAAAAAATTATCAATTTTCAAGGTTTTGAGTATAGATTCTTCACTACGTTCAGAATGACAGGGGAAAATAATATGTTTATGTAGTGATGTCATTCCAAACGAAGTGAGGAATCCATTAACGATATTATTTTGGAAATTATCAATTTTTTCGGAAAATTTCTTTAATTTTGAAATTATTTCAATTACTAATATGGAAATAAGCTTTAATTCAGAAGAACTCGCTCAAATAGAAAAGATTAAATCAAAATATCCTTCTATAAGATCAACTATTATGGATGTGCTTTGGTTAGCACAAAAGAAATGGGGATGGATTTCGCCTGAGATAATTGAATATATAGCTCAATTGCTAAGCGTACCTCCTTCAAGTGTAGAGGGAGTTGTCTCATTTTATACAATGTATTTCAAAAAGCCAATGGGCAAATATCATATACAGGTTTGCACAAATGTATCTTGTATGTTGCTTGGGGGCGATAATATTTATGAATATATCAAAGAGAAATTAAAAATTGGCAATCTTGAAACCACACAGGATGGAAAATTTTCGCTCGAAGCAGTGGAATGTATGGGTGCATGTGGCGAATCCCCTATGATTGCCATAAATGAGGATTATTATTATAATGTAGATGCCGCCAAAATTGACAAACTTTTAAGCGAATTGGAATAATTTTTTCTAAGAATATGTAACTTTTTGGCATTTTAATTGTCTACTATATGTAGATGAGTGTAATTTTAATGAAATCCATTGCTAAATATTCTGTAATTTTTATATCTGTAATGACAGCAATTAACTTCTTTGCTCATTTGAACTTAGATAAATTAATTGCTTTGAATCCTATGCATCTTGCAAATTTTACTGAATTTTGGCGATTGTTGTTATATCCTTTTATTGAACCATCACTTACTTCATTGCTATTTTTTGCAATTGCTTTTTTGATTTTTGCACCTGCATTAGAGCAATACTTCAATAAGTTTTTGTTCTATATATTATTAATATTGTTAATACCTTTAACATCCTGCATCGAAACAATAATATTTTGGGGTAAAGATATAAATTTATATGGGACAGATGTGCTAACTTCATTTGTGTTAGGATTAAGCATATTTCTTTTCCCGAAAGATTCATTAAAAATTATCCATCTAAAATCACTCAATAATTATAAAGCAGTTGCGGTACTTTATGCTATATGGATTTCAATTGGGATTGAAAATGCAATCAATGTGGATTTCAATAATTATTTTGCATATATTTTTCCAATCTTATTTGGATTGCTTTCGGCGGGAGCTATAAAGTTGCAGATGAATATTGTTATGAAATATTATTTCCCTCATAGACGCAATCGTGCTTATAATGATCTTAGAAAAATTGCTGATGAAGTAGTGCGTGAAAAGAAGAAATTGCATTCCACCAGTGATTTATCTGCGAGCAACCTCGTAGCTTCTGATGATTTGGAAGATGAAAATCATTTAAAAATCTCTGAAAATTCACAAGAAAATGAAGAAATATTAAACGCTATTTTAGATAAAATAAATAAAGAAGGTTTTAATTCTCTTAACGCAGAAGAAAAATCATTTCTTGAGGAATTTTCAAAAATTCTCTAGTATTTTTAATAATTTCGCAATCTCAAGGAAGTGCAATTGCTCCAAGAATTGTTGAGTGGCTCGCACCTGTTGCGAAAGGCACATTCCCTGGCATATTATTTAATCTCAAATGACCAAGATAAGCGAAAGCAATTGCTTCTTTAAAATCAGATGGAATACCATAATCTTCAATATTATTAAATTTAGCTTGTGGTAATTTATTATGCAGTAATTCCATTAAAAACATATTACTTCTACCTCCACCTGACGCAATAATAGTAGAATGAGGATTTGCAAATTGAATTATATTTTTTGCAATTGCTGTGGCAGTGAATTCTGTAAAAGTTCGTATGATATCCTCTTTGCCAATTTGATAAGGAATTAAGGAAAGTACCTTTTCGATATAATATTTATTATATTTCTCTCTGCCCGTAGATTTTGGAGGTAATTTACTAATAAAATCATCATTTAATAAAATATCAAGCAATTGATGATTTATGTTGCCATTTTTTGCAATTGCGCCGTTCTTATCAAAAGCAACGCAAAAATAATCTGATGCAATAGCATCAATTAATATATTACCAGGTCCGCAATCAAAAGCAAGAATTTGGGATAAATTGCTATTTTTTGGTAAATACGTAATATTCGATATTCCACCAATATTAAGCAAAATCCTATCTTCATTATTATTATGGAAATAATCATAGTCAAATATTGTAACAAGTGGTGCACCTTGCCCGCCAAGTGCAATGTCGCCTGAGCGAAAATCACCCACAACGGGTTTTCCTGTTAATTTTGCAAGTATAGAGATATTCCCAGCTTGTAAAGTGGATGGGATTTGCTTATCCAGAAATGATGTATTATTAGGATTATGCCAGATTGTCTGGCCGTGCGTTGCTATACAATCAATATCGATTGGATTAATTGAATATAAATCAAGAAATTCTTGATATTTTTCATTAAATAAATATGATAAATAAAAATTAAATTGAGAAAATTCAGAAATAGGCAAGCTTTCAGAAATGATTCCGCGAATTTTATTTTTTAATGCTTCAGTATATTCAAAAAAATGTGTTGCTATAAGTGAAAAAGTAGGTTTGCTTGACACCTCCTGGAAATTGACTAATGCATAATCTATTCCATCAAGCGATGTGCCTGTCATTATTCCAAGTATATTCATAACTGCAAATATTATTCTTTAAATCCGATTTGCAAGAAATTAAGCAAATTGCCAATACTATATTGGTTAATTGCGTCAGAGATAATACTGGAATTTTTATAATTATCGCTAATAAATTCGAGCATCCCTTGCTGTTGCCAGATGTAATTTTGAGGAATCTCGCTAAATCGACGGCTGAGCTTACCATATTTATTGAGCGCAGGAGTCGACCAATACCATACAAGCAAATTCACTCGATAATCCTCATTTGCAATAGTGAGAGCAAGCGGTAAAACGCAATTTAAAATAATTTCACGACGCATTGCTGCGCCTTCCTTTGCAATTTTTGTTTTTATCATTTGCATCATTGCATCGGGAACTGAAACGGGATAAACTTGCGATAAATTCTCAAGAAATTTGTAAATGTAGGATTTTGGAATTGCGTCAATAATTGATTGCAAATCAGAACTTTCATAAACGGGGCGCCGCCTCCTAGATTTGTATTTATTAATAAATTCCTGCACAAGAAAAGACAAAGCATCTTGCAGTCCATAAATATTGAGTGCTTTTTGTGCGTCAGCAGTTTTCCGCAGAATTCTAATTAATGCATAATTCTGTAATTCTTCAAGTGAAAATAAATCTGTGGAATTCTCTTTTTTATTTGCCAAATCATTTAAAATAACAAGTATTTCTTCTTCATTTAAAATTAATGTGTTGAATGGCAAATCGGGACGATTATTTTCTTGAAGGACAATATGCAGAATAACGTTATTATAATTATCATCAATTGAATGATTGTGAGCAACCCAATCAATTGAATTTTTATGGAATTCTGCATCACCTATTATAATTTTTCCACGGATTAATAAAGCAATTTCTAAAAAATCGGGACCTTCAGCAGAGTTAAGTTTGCCCGGAGACAATATTTGAATTGGTTCATTATTTTTCGTAAAGAAAATTTTAGACGGGTCTGATAAATAAATATGAACCGCTTTTTGCATATCTGTTTCAAATAATCTAAAATTAATCATTCATTTATTATTTTTGTTTTTTTCTAAAATTTAATTTAATGAAAATAAACATTTCAAGAATCAATTTATTAATATTATTTCCATTTTTTATAATAAATTATACTCACGCACAAATCGATTCAGCCACTCAATATCAAATCAATTTTGAAGCAAATAAATATAAATATATGCTCGAAACAATTTATCAAAATTACATAGATTCTGTAAATATTGAAAAGATTTCGGCTAATGCATATAAAAAGCTTCTTAATTCATTGGACCCGCAATCTGTCTATTATTCAAAAGAAGAATACGAAGTTTTGCAATCGCAGAACAAAGGAGAAGGTGAAGGAATTGGTATTGATATTGTGCCTTTGCATGATACTCTGACAATTATATATATTGCAAAAAACTCCCCTGCTGATTCAGTGGGGCTTAAGCCAGGCGATAAGATACTTTTTATTGATGGTAAATCTACAATTGGTATGTCTGCAAATGATGCAAATGCTTTAATTAGGGGCGATGCGGGAAGTATTGTATCGTTCATTATTAAACGCGGACCGAGTTCATCGGTGTTAAATGAATATAAAATTGTGCGTGGAGAATATAATATTCCTAGCATTTCAGCGGCATTTTTATTTAAAAATACAGATATTGCATATATATTGCTAAATAGATTTTCACAAAAAAGCGATTCTGAATTTTCAGATGTATTGAAAACATTAGCAAAGAATGGAATGAAGCGGTTAATAATTGATTTGCGTAGTAATCCTGGTGGATATTTAGACCAAGTAATAGAAATGCTTGGGAATTTTTTACCTGATAATACAAAACTTCTTGAAATGCGGGGTCGGAGTAGAAAATTTGATACAACATATTATACACACGGAAATGGCAAATATCAAGATCTTGAGCTTTGCGTATTAATCGACCGAAATTCAGCTTCTGCAAGCGAGATATTTGCGGGCGTTTTGCAAGATTATGATAAGGCATTGATAATTGGTGAGCGCTCTTTTGGAAAAGGAACAATGCAACGAATATGGAAAATCAATGATGGCAGCGGCTTCCGTATTACCCTTGCAGAATACAAGACTCCCTCAGGTAGAAGTATCCAAAAGCAAATTGACCCAGAGGGAAATCCTATAATTGATCCGGCGTTGAATTTGCAAATTGGGGAAGAACAAACTAAAAATTTGGAAGATATTATTAAATCTATGGGTGGAAAGACTAAATTACCTCTTTACAAGACCCAAAACGGACGGACAATAATAGGTGGTGGTGGGGTTTTTCCTGATATTTTTGCGAAAAATGATACGCTCACTTTGCTTACGCGTGTTTCTATACAAAAAGGCATATTTCTCGAATATGTATATTTATATTTAAATAAAGAAAAAGAGAACATATTAAAGAAATATAAAAATGATTTCAGCAAATTTTGTGAGGAATTCGAGGTTACAGACCAAATGGTTGAAGAATATCATAAATATTCAGTTTCTCGAAATATATGGAACGACGTGTATTTTGAGAAAGATAAAAATTACATTAGAACTTATTTAAAATCGTTAATCGCATATACATTATGGGATAATAATGGTTTCAGATATTGTTATTCGCAAATTGACGAACCAATTAAAATTGCAAAAGAAAGTATTTTAAATTTTAAGAATATACTAAAAAAATAATACAGGAATTATGAATAAATCAACTAGTGCATTTCTGTGGGTTGTTGCCTTTATATTGATGGCAGCACTTGCTTATTATCAAAGAATAACAGGTCCAACTTATCCTGTAGATGGAAAAGTCAAAATCAGTGGGCAAGAGATTAAGTATCATTTGCCTCGTTCCGCTGATATAGGGAAGACTAAATTTATTCAACTTTACGTCCCTGATGAAAATATAATAGGGTATATAAAATTTAAAAGATATAAAAGTAATGATGAATGGATAATTAGGCAGATGGAGCGTGATGGCAATATGATTTCTGCCTCATTACCAACCCAACCACCCGCTGGTAAGATAATTTATGAGGTATATCTTATTAATTTAAATGGCGAAAATGTGAAGTTGAGCGAGAATCCTGTCGTTCTGCGGTTCAAAGACAGTGTGCCATTGTATATACTTTTCCCACATATTTTGTGTATGTTTCTTGCTATGGTATTTGGAATGCGGGCGGGATTAGGCTCACTATACAAAAATGACAAACATTTATATAGCACATCTCTATGGACTTTGATTCTGTTTATAATTGGCGGAATTATTCTTGGTCCTATTGTTCAATATAATGCATTTGGCTCATTTTGGACGGGCTGGCCCTTTGGCAATGATTTAACTGATAACAAAACTCTCCTGTCGTTAATTATGTGGCTAATTGCTGTGCTGCAAATACGCAAACATCCTGAAAGGCGTGGCTGGGTTACAGCTGCGACTGTCGTTATGCTTGCTGTGTATCTCATTCCGCATAGTTTATTAGGTTCCGAAATTGACTATACAAAAATGCCTAAGTAATCAAATTGATACATTTCTTAATTAATATTGATGTAATTTTATTTTATTTTTTAAATTCCACAATTGCAAATCCTGTATTTGATTTTATTATGCCAATTATCACAAAACAACAGAATTGGTATATTATATATTTAGGTCTTATTTTATTTTTAATTATCAAATATAAGCAGAAGGGTTTAATAATTGTGCTTGTATTGCTTGTTGCGGTTGGTATTTCAGATTTTATAAGTAGCCAAGTGATTAAAGAAGCAGTAGGGAGGCTGAGGCCCTGCCGAAGCTTATCAAATATACATCTGCTTGTACCTTGCGGGGCGGGGAAATCATTCCCATCATCACACGCTGTGAACAATTTTTCGCTTGCTACTGTGCTTGCATATAATTTCAAGAAATATAACTGGGTTTTTTACGGTATAGCTGGACTTATTGCATTTTCAAGAATTTCGGTTGGGGCGCATTATCCTTTTGATGTCATTGGCGGAGCGGTGATTGGTGCCATAATTGGCTATCTTATAGCTCTTTTATTCTTCAAATATATTTTCAAAAAGGTGTAAAAAATTTAGGGGCGAATTTTAACGCCCCTATAATTATTGAATATTTATTAAACTATTTTGTTTGTGTAAAAATATCAGATTACCTTCGCCAGGCATATCTTATATCCATTCCAATTTGCAAAGCACTAACTCGCCAAGTTTGATCTGAAGCCACATCTGTTATACCAAAATTATATGCAATTGTCGGAACAAAATAGAACGAACCCATTAAAATTTCATATTGAACAGCTGCTTTAATTCCAAACCTAAATGAGCTCGAATTTGGAATATCGCCTTCCTTTAGAACAATTGTCCGATTGTTATTAATATATCGAACCCCCGGAGGAATTGTATCAGGAATTTGAAATTGGGCATTTCTTGGTTCAACAAGTAAAACCCGTTGGTCCCAAGTTTTTGTTAAAATGTAGTCAAAAGTTGGCCCAATTGTAAAGCCTAACGTCATACCTTCAAATGGGTTAATCTTATATACAACATCAAGAGTGACCATACTATAACTGATTTGATTTGTATTGAGTAGTGTCGAGTAAACAGTTTGTTGTCCTATCGATATGCCTGTATTAGGATCTATGATATCGACAACTTGAGGATAACGTCTTCCGCCTACCTCCTTATAAGAGGGCATTGTTTGGTACATAATGCGAGCAATTATCGAAGAATTTGAATTTTTATAATCGCCCAAAAGTTGCTCGTATGAAAAGCCAACATAGAATCCATTATCATTTGGATTTACGAAAGTTGGGCACGGGTCATTGTTAACATTGCCATAATCAGGATAAGTTTTCAAACTGGCAGAATGCATCGACCTATTATAACCAAATACAGGGCCCAAGAAAATTGGTCTTCTTTCTTGATGTGGCATTAATGGATTCTCTTCTGTTTGTTGCGCAGACACTTGTATTGCAGCACACAACAATACAAGTAGCGAGAATTTTAGTACACTAATTCGCATTTTAATCACCTATTTAATATTATATTTTTTGTTTCAATTTTATTGTCAATTTGAACATTTAAAAAGTATTTTCCATTTGTCAAATTATCTACTACATAAATTAAGGAATTTTTACCTTTTAGCAAATATTTTTTTTCTTCGAGAATATAATATTTCCCTAATTCGTCAAATACAAAAATACGAATATACGTATTTTTAAATAAATAGAGGTCAATTTTTAACAAATTTTTAATAGGATTTGGTGAAATTTCTATATATGAATTTGTAGTATCGAGTGTAATAATAATTAAGTCGTTCATACATACAGCAAAAATATTAGCTTTTGCTTTGATTTCATTTCTATTATAACAATTTGGATCCTCTATTGAAAATATTAAATCAGAATATTTAGCTTTGCTTACAACAGGCAAAAAATTGAGCGATATTTCCCATTTCTCACCTTTTGAAAAAAACCGAGGAGCATCGTCCCAATCGAGTTCTATCCCTGTCGCTGACTGTGTGAGTTTTAATTTATATATATTTATATTATTATTTACATCTATAATTTTTATGCTTGCTTCCTTATCAAGCAAATAAATGACATACACATCATAATCTAATTTGAAATTTAGTGATGTTGGAATATCTGTTGAGCTCAATATATTGCCAGAAAATGTAATATTTATATTAGAATCAGGTGGCAAACTCATATCTTCCAAATTGATAATGTCGAGAATATTAGTCTTTGGTTGAATTGTCAATTGAGCTGTGCGAATAGTGGAATCATTGAAATAACCTGTCAAAGAAATCTCTCCACTTTGATTTGCCTTAAATAGCACACGCATTTTAAATTCATATTTCCCTTTTGCAGGAATAATTACGGGTAAGTTATCTAATGTATTGTCTAATAATTCAAGTTGCCAATCATTTGGTGTTTGCTTGTAATCAATTTTTGTCAATGATACTTCAAATGGTTCATTATTTATAAACTGTACATTAAGTGTATCATACAAGCAAGATGTGAAATCCATATCAGAAAGAATTTTCATATCAACATTTAAATTACTTGGTGCAACTGCATAACCACGCACTATAACTGTATCTAAGCGCCGTTGGTATGAGGGAAGTGCATCATTTGCAACACCAAGCAAAAGTATATTCTCTCCAAGTTCTTGGGGGATAAATGTAATAGGGAGTGTATAATTCCCATCAATTGGGATTTTAAAATTCTTTAAAGCAGAATAATTTATTGTAAAAGATCCTTGACTTCCCGATAATACAAATATTGAGTCTATTGTCAAATCTTCATTGCCTGTATTAGATATAATTATAGGCGCCAAGCTTTTCTGAGAAGAATAAGAAATAGTATCGAAATTAACATTTTGAGTTTTTATTACAGGTATTGTTCCTTTGCCTGAAATATCAATTTGAATTGCAGGATGGTGCTTCCAATCGCATTCGAGATTAGCAATAATATGATAATTGCTTGTGTCGATTGGACCGAATTGCAAGCTCAGTGGATAGGAGCTATTGATATCAACAGATGAATTAATTGCAGCAATTGAATTTGTGTTATAATCATCATTATTTTTCAAAACAAAATCTTTAAATTTCAGCACCGAAGCAATATTCCCTGTATTTTTAATTGAAATTATACTATCATAATTAATGCCAATTCTTTTCTTGCCGAAATCTATAATTTGTGATGAAAATTCAGGCGCAACGCCAATTCCCTTTAGTTCTAATTGATTGCTTAAATTCAAATGATTGGAAAATTGTAAGGACTCGCTTGCTTGTCCCCTTAAAGTGGGTTTGAATTTTACGTTAAGATTTAATGTGCTATCAGGGAGCAAATTATAAATAAATATTCCTGTATCATTAATTTCAAATTGTTTATCCCTGCTAAGATAATGCAAAGAATCCACTACTAACGGGACATTTCCTTTATTTTTGATAAATATTGTTCCTGATGCCGAATCAAGTAAATACACATTGCCAAAATCCCATCCTGATACTTCTAAATCTGGAGCAATAATATTTCCTCGAATAGGAATTGATTTAATTATTCCGCAGTTGAACTGCAATTGTAAGGAATCAGTTAATTTTTGAGTTGAATTTTCGGGGTCAAAGCAAATTTTCCCAAGAATAGATTCATTTTTTCTTAATATTTTGGGAAAATTAGTCTCAAAATATAATGAAATGCGTGGGTCTATTGGAAAAACAACGGATTGTAAAATTAGAGAATCCTCACCCAAATTTTTAATTACAAAGTCGATGCAAACTGAATCAGTCCAATTGACAGAATTGAAATCGAGATCAGTAGGCAATTGTAATTTTACAGGATTGAAATTGTATATATAAGTGCCCTTATTACCAACTTTATCCCAATAATCAATTACTAATTTGCCTGTTGTATATATATTTACCACATCAGCAGTGAATATTATTATCGTATCATTTGGAGCAATTGGGTCAAATTTCCAATTGAAATTCTTAGTCTCAGATTCATTCACACTTGCGAAATCAATTCCGCTTTTATTCAAATTGCCGAAATCGTAAATTTTGCCTTTTATAGTAAAACAATTTGTGTCAACAATTATTACAGGAGGAATCTCATCAGTAATTTCTGCGTCAACAAGTGATGATCCCAAAGCCATTGCATACGAATCGAATTCGCCTTTGCCAAATATTATACCTGAGAACTTACCTGATGTTGAAGAAATTTTATGAGCTTTTTTCGTGTCGAAGAGTGTATCGGAAATTAAGCACCAATATAGATTTGTGTTAAGTATTTGTTGCTTTGATATATTTGTAATTGTATCGATTTTTTTATCATCTAAAAATAAAGTAGGGATTGCAGATTGCTCGGCAATAATTGTCACAAAGTGGACTAAATATTGTCTTGGATTTGTTGTTCCCCCTGGGACAGTGAAAAGGACTGTTTGCACAAATTGTTCCCGCGGTGGCAGCATCACCATTGATGGGTCGTAATATTTCGATTCATCGTTGCTGACTGTCCTTTGCATAAATTGTGCAATTTGGATAGGTTTATCTGCTTGCCATATTACAGGGGTATTAATACTCGGAATATTTATAGTAACTAACGAATCAGTAAATGAATATCCGTCCGGATAATCTGATTTATAAACATATAAATTTGTTTGAGGTCTAATACAAGTGATCCGAAAATAGTCGCCATTAGGAGAGGTTCCAAATGGAACAGAAATATATGTTGTGCCCCAAGATGAAACAGGCATTAACATTTCTGCAAGATGATCCTTACTATCTTTGCCTTCGGGCAAACCTTGCAAAATGGATGTCCGTAAATGACCTGATAGCACTCCAAATGGTTTATTACCTGTGACCAACGTCCCTGTTAAATCACCTGTTCCCATAGGTGTTGGATATGACTTAACAAGGTAAGTCTCGCCTTTATTAAGTTTCACAGAATAATAATTATAGATTTGTTTCCCAGCTTCTGTAAGCACTTTGGGTTTGAATGTAATGACAGTGCTATCATAAGCAGCAATTACTAGAAATTCTGAATTACGTGGTGTGTAATTTACTAGCGAATCAACAATATCGTGAGGAGGTTGGCTTAGAGTGTATTGGTCATTTGGCATTGACATTATAACATATTCTGTTCCCCAATTTGAAATAGGTATTGCCGTATAACTATCGCTTGTCCTTTCTTGGCTATTAAATGTATAAACTACTATGGGATTGTCACTATTAATTTCAATTGCATTTTTTACTACTTTTTCAGATTTTGTGTTGTAATAATTGTTTGATATACTTAAAGATATTACTGTATCAGCGGGGAGTGTGAACGATGTGGTTGAATTATCGGGGAATATAATATCTACTTTTGTCTTCTCCTTAGTTGCAATAAATATTCTCAGATCTACACCTAATTGCTCATAAATTACATAATATTCATTCTGCAGAAAGCCGACAAGAAAATGGATGCCTTCATAAGAAGATAATCTTGTTGTAGTTGTAGAATCTTGAGCATCCAACTTTGTATTACTGAAACATATAGAAAAGAATAATGCAAATATGAATAATATATCTAATCTATGAAATGTCACAATTTTTACCACATTAATATTTATCGGAAATATAAAATTACAAAATATTTAAATAATAATAGCAATTATATATTATTTCTGTGGGGCTTTTGCGGCTTCAATATAATATGAAGGTATTGAAGGGTAATATTTTTTTTGAGGACGATCGAAACGGATTCTAAACTTTGGTAAATAATATTTTGTTAAATCAGATTCAAACATTGTTTCAGGATAAAATTCAATATATGCTGCGGACTTCCAAGTTATATCTGATACACTATTTTCAGATATATAAATATGAATTGTGTCAGCGCCACTGCTTTGTAATCCATTTTCGCCTTGCTCATCTTTCGTAAAATATAGGCTATTTGCTTGCATTTTGCTGATAAGCGATTTCAGGCTATCATTTTCGAAATATATATCAATATATTCGCCAGATATCTGGTCGATTTTCTTTTGGTCAGTTGTGTCGTTCTTTAAAAGTGTCAGTGAATTATGATAAAGATTGATTTTTGCGATTTTATTATCTGGAAAATACACAAAAATAGTATCCGCAAAAAGTTGTAAGCTGTCATACCAAACAACGGGTGTGCCTTTCAATTCCAATTTTGCTTGATTTTTGAAATAGCTTGCCTCTTCGCATCGCGCTGCAATATTGCCTTTAGTAATTTCGACACTATCGGTAAATTGATAATATTCTTCACTATTTAATGATTGACTCCCAATTAAGTGCCGCGAACTTACTGCAAGTGTATCATAAGTATAAAAATATTGATTAGCAAGGACATCCCAACGTTTTTTTACTGTATCTATATAATAAAAAATTGGTTTCCCATTTGCGTTGAGAAATCTATCATTTTGTCGATAAATTAATGTATCAGACGTTATTGCATATTGCGTTTGCCTGCCAAAGACTCTCACATCATTGTATGCAATCGATACATCTGTATGAGAATTATATATTAATTCCTGCGAAAATATTTGAACTGTATCATTTTCGATTAATACATCGCCATAAAAATGCCCCGTTTCGGTTTCGGTATTGTATTCACCTTTGGAGGCAACAAGCTGATTTGATTTGTCGATTATTGAAAATTTTGTGTTTGAGATTGCTGTTTTTGTATTACCATAATAATCAATTCGATTAGCAAGAATAGTTGTTTGATTTTGGATTATACGAATATTACTCATTAATTCAATTTTGTCAATATTCATATATTGACGTGCTGTATCGCAGAAAAGAATTACATTGCCTTGTTCAAAAACTACATTGCCAATAAAAGTTCGATATTGAAGATTTTCTTCTGCAGTGCCAAGCAAGCTATCGGCATTTTTCAATATAACAGGCTCGGAAGATTTTGCATTTTCGATTTGGCAAATTAGAACTAGTATTAAGCAAAATGCGCGAATGCTAAAAATCTTCATCTATATCTTCAAAATCTTCGTCGTCATATTCTATATCATCGAAATCATCTTCGTCTAAAGGCTCTCCTTCATCAAGATCCTCGTAATCATAATCCTCATCATCATCTTCTTCTTCATAATCGTCATCGTAATCATCAGAAATATTTTCATCATACAAATCATCATCGTCTTTCATAGAATATTTCTTATTTTCATTATAATGTGATTCCATTTTTCTTGCCTTAATTTATTGTTTTATTTTTTTCTAAATTTAAAATATTTTTTTATTATTATTTACTTTCTTAATAATTCAAAATTACAAATAGAAAATAATATTTAATATATTAATTATAATTTAGAAAGTCTATTAACGACTAAATATTGTATTTCTTTTAAAATTGTATCAGCTTCGCCTTGCAAAAATAAATCTGTAACATTATCTGTAAAATTTGATGGTTTAGTATTGATTTCAATAACATAAGCATTGCTTTTTTTTGCTGTGTAAGGTATTAAATTAGCGGGCATAACCTCCCCACTTGTGCCTATAATTAATAATAAATCCGAGAATTGAGCCTCACGAATGGATTGAAGATAAATTTTGTCGGGTATTTGTTCGCCAAAAAAGATAAAATCAGGCTTTAGGTAATTTCCGCAATCGGGGCATTTTGGCGCTTTCTCTGATTGATAATAATCGACTGAGTTGTATTTTTTGCCACAACCTAAACAAACCAAATATTTTAAATTTCCATGGAAATCAATAACATTTGTGCAACCGGCTTTCTGGTGTAGATTGTCAATATTTTGTGTGATAATTGAATTCAATTTTCCTATCCTTTGAAGTTCTGCTAATGCGTAATGTGCCTCATTTGGCTCAGCATCAACCATTGGATTATAAAAAACATACCTTGTGAGCATCCATGATTCGTCAGGATGATTTAAAAAGTATTCATATTCAAAATATTGTGGATCATATTTGGTCCAAATCCCTCCCTCACCACGAAAAGGCGGAATTCCACTTGCAACAGATATGCCCGCGCCGCTAAATGCAACAGTATATCCAGAGTGTATTATTTTCTCGCCTGCTTGATTAATTAAATTATACAATTCTATTTTTGCTTTTATCGAAATTATGCAAAATTTTTAAATAAAAGATAAATCAGTTATCAAGCAATATTAGGAGCATCCCGTTGTATGGCCGCAATCCTCGCAAACGCTGCAAGTTCCATTGCGTCTCACCTTCATACTTCCACAATTGTCGCATTGCTCTCCTGTATACCCAAGCGACACTGCTTCATCAGCCGATAATTCAAATGATTTTTCAGCGGATTTTGCTTGCTCGCTTTCAGATTTATGCAAATTACCATTTTGTGTATGATTATGAAATGATGTAGCTTCATTATTTGGTACTTGGCTCATTTCCATTTTGAATTCGCGTTTTGCTTGTAAATTTGCATATTTTTTTACAAAATTAGTCTCAGCGGAATCTGTTTGGTTTTCACTCATATTATTCGATTGAGGTTGTGGAGCGACATTGTCATTTTGCAAATCGTTTTCCTCAATTTGCTCTGAATAATCATTTTGAATAACCTTGCTTTGTGGAGATTTCTGAATATCATCTTCATCAAAATGTGCGGGCACTTGTGCTAAGTCATCTCTATGGAGATAATCAACTGCTAACGAACGGAAAATAAAATCAAGTACTGATGTTGCTGTCTTTATACGTTCATGACCCTCCACAACACCTGATGGTTCGAAACGAGTAAACGTAAAAGTATCTACTAACTCGCTCAATGGTATCCCATATTGCAATGCTTTTGAAGTCAGAATAGCAAAACTATTTAGTAGTCCTCTGAATGCTGCACCCTCTTTATACATATCAATGAAGATTTCCCCCAATGTTCCATCTTCATATTCCCCCGTTCTTAAATAAATCTTGTGGAAATTAATAGTGGCTTCCCTGATATGACCATGACGCAATGGAGGAAGCTTCTGCCTGACAGGCTTTCTAAATTCTGGATTTTTTACAATTATTTCAGCAGGCAGATCCCCATCATTAAATTTATCATCCGAAAGAGTGACTTCCTCAATTAATTCATCGTCCAATGTTGCACTTAATGGTTGAGCTAGCTTTGAATGGTCCCGATATATCGCTATTGCTTTAATCATCGATTTCCACGAGGTCATATAAACAGAGCCAATTTCTTCAACAGTTGCTTCATCGGGCATATTTACTGTTTTTGAAATTGCGCCGCTAATAAAAGGTTGAGCAGCAGCCATTATGCGAACGTGCGCCATATATGGTATAAAACGCGTTCCATTTTTCCCGCATTTTGTTGCAGTATCGAATATTGACAAATGCTCTTCTTTCAAATGAGGTGCATTTTCGAGCATCATAGTACCACAAACATAATCATTAGCTGTATCAATTTGCTTTTCAGTAAATCCTAATTCTCTTAGCAAATTGAATGATGGAGAGTTCATTGCTTTCTCACTTATCCCAAGAGATTTCAGAAAATCCTCGCCTAATGACCATTTAGTAAATGCAAATTTAATATCAAACACATTTGGTAATTGCTTTTCGATGGTTTGAATTTTCTCTTCGGTAAATCCTTTTTCCAGTAGACTTGCTTTATTGATATAAGGGCATCCCGAAAGTGTGCCTGTTCCTTTTGCATATTTTTCAATATCTGCAATCTGATTTTCTGTATAACCTAATTTTTGCAATGCCTTGCGTACAGATTGATTTATAATTTTGAAATATCCGCCACCTGCCAACTTTTTGAATTTTACAATTGCATAATCTGGTTCAATCCCCGTTGTGTCGCAATCCATCACAAGCCCAATTGTTCCCGTAGGAGCAATAACAGTAACCTGCGCATTCCTATATCCATATTTTTCACCTAATTTGAGCGCCTCGTCCCAAGCTTTTTTGGAAGCATCAACTAAATATTTTGGAGCAAATTTTGGATTAATTCCTTTTGGGCGAACTGTTAGCCCTTCGTATTCGCTCGGAACTGCGTTATATGATGCACGCCTGTGGTTGCGTATTACACGCAACATATCCTCTCTATTTATATTGAATTCCTCAAATGGCTCCAGCTCCTTTGCCATCTCTGCTGATGTTTTATATGCTTGCGCTGTGAGAAGTGATGTAATTGCCCCCGTCCATGCCAGAGCTTCAGGTGAATCGTATGGAATCCCATTCACCATTAATAGTGTTCCAAGATTTGCATAGCCCAATCCAAGTGTCCGGAACTTATAGCTATTGATTGCCATTTCAGGAGAGGGATATTGCGCCATCAATACTGATATTTCTAGAACAATTGTCCATAATCTAACCGCATGAAGATATTCATCTATTTTGAATACTTGATTTGCTTCATCATAGAATTTCATTAAATTTAAACTTGCAAGGTTGCACGCTGTATCATCTAAAAACATATATTCACTGCAAGGATTGCTTGCGTTAATTCTGCCTGATTTTGGGCAAGTGTGCCATTCATTTATTGTTGTATCAAATTGCAATCCAGGATCCGCACTTTGCCAGGCACTCATTAATATTTTATTCCACAAGTTGCGGGCAGGTAATGTCTTTGCAACTTGCCTTGTGGTCCTCCAATGCAATTCCCATATTTCATCATTTTCTACTGCTCGCATAAAATCATTTGTCACTCGTACCGAATTGTTTGAATTTTGCCCGCTTACTGTTGAATATGCTTCCCCTTCATAATTTGTATCAAATTCCTTAAAATCAAAATTTTTAAATCCTTGTTTTACTAAATCTAAATATCGTTTAATATAATTTGCAGGAACGCCGCGATTTAGTGCTTTTTGAATTAATTTTTCTAAATCTTTATTTTCCTTTGGATTAGTGCCGTTTTTAATTGCTTCTTCTGTAATTGCTGTGAGGAATTTGGATATTATGCGAGAACCCGTGACCATTGCCGCTACTTTTTGTTCTTCGTTTGCTTTCCATTCAATAAATTGTTCAATATCAGGATGATCAATATCCAAAATAACCATTTTTGCAGCACGCCGTGTTGTGCCACCTGATTTAATTGCCCCTGCTGCGCGGTCAAATACTTTTAAAAAACTCATTAAGCCTGACGATACACCACCTCCCGAAAGCAACTCGCCTTCTGCTCGTAATTGAGAAAAATTCGATCCTGAACCGCTACCGAATTTAAATATTCTTGCTTCACGGGTCAGCAAATCAAATATCCCACCTGGATTTAGCAAATCATCCTTAACAGAATTTATAAAGCAGGCGTGAGGTTGTGGGCGTGAGTATGCATCATTAGATTGCTTAACTTGTTTATCCACAGGGTCATAATAAAAATGCCCCTGCTTATTGCCCGTTATTCCATATACTGTCGATAAGCCTGTATTGAACCACTGCGGTGAGTTAGGCGAAGCATTTTGATTAAGTACCATATAAACAATCTCATCATAAAATGCTTGAGCGTCTTCGGGTGTATCGAAATACCCATTATTTTCGCCCCACCATCGCCAAGTGTATGCCAAGCGATGTACTGTCTGCTTTATACTCGTCTCCGAGCCAAGTACAGGATTACCATCCTTATCTAATAATGGTTTGCCCTGTTCATCATATTGAGGCACTCCCGTTTTGCGGAAGTATTTTTGGGCTAGAATATCGGTTGCCATTTGCGACCAATTTGTCGGCACCTCAACCTCCGCAGATTCAAAGACTATTGAGCCATCGGTATTGCGTAATTGTGTCTTTCTTTTAGTATAGGAAAATAAATCGTATGGATTTTGTCCAGCTTTTGTATATATTCGGGATATTTTCATTATCAACCTTAAAAATTTTAAATAGAATTTTAATTATTTGAAATTTATATTTATGAAAAATTAAAATTAGAAAAAAAATTTAAAAAATATTAAAATTATTTTTTCACAATTTGGAATTAAGACGGAAAAAAGATTATTTTGCTTTATTTGTAATTAAGTATATGTCTTATATGTAGTTAATAATTTATGGCAATTTCTTTATTCGGTTTATAAAGAATTTGACATTTATTAGATGTTTTAAAGCAATGCTTAATTTATGTAGGTTATTTACCTTGATTTTCTTTTGATAAACATTATATTCTTTCAATTCAATTTTTTCAAGTAATCTATAATAGATTTCATCCATAATACCAGCTGCAAGCAATGTCTTTCGCTCCTCTGGTCTGAGATATGAACGTGCCTTGAAATAATATTCACGCGCGCGTTGGGTCTCAAATCGCATTAATTCAATAAAATTGTCATTATATACATCATTAATAAGATTCTCCTCGCTATAATCAAATCTTTCTAAATCTTCCTGTGGTATATAAATATAACCGCGATTTTTATCTGTTTTTATATCGCGCAAAATATTTGTCAATTGCAATCCATATCCCAAATTTATAGCATATTGCTTGGTTGTTTCGTATTTATATCCAAAAATTTCAATTGTGATAAGTCCCACAACGCTTGCAACCTCAAATAGATAATTTTTTAAATCATCAAATGTTTCATATCTATATTGCGTTAAATCCCTGCGGAATCCATTAATTAATGTTGAGAAATATTGAGAAGGTAAATCAAATCTTCGAATCACATAACGCAATGGTGCAAGCAGCGGGCTTATATGCTTATTATCATCATAAATATTATAAATAGTTTCTTCCCATCGAGCAAGACGGTCTAATTTTTTTTCCTTTGCATCTGTTTCTGTCAACTCAGGCTTGTCAACAATATTATCAAGGTAACTCAATAGATTATAAATTGATGTAATTGCTTTACGCTTCTCTTTTGGTAATACTCTGAATGACATATCGAAATTTGAACCCTCTATTTTTTCAATAGGTTCATTCTCGTATAATGCTAAATGAGTTGGTGTTAAAATTTCCATAATATACTTTTTATAAATATTACAAAATAATCACGTAACGAAAGCCTTGGCCTATTGAATAGCAATAAATAATTCATCAACTTTTCTTTCGCAAGCATCCTCTCTCCCGATTTTACGATTAATCTTATTTCAAATTGTAATCTTTTGTTATTTAATAATTTTACTAAAGTTCTTCCTTCCGAAAGTATTGCCTCAGCATCTTGCAATAAATTGTCAATCAATATACCAATAGGAATTGTGGCAGGAGCATTCTGCTCCCAACTCGTGTTATTCAATATTTCAATTATATCCAGCTCCTGATTCTTTTGTGTGGCAGTAGTATCTTGCTTCTGATAATCTTCATCAATTGTTCCTAACTCATTAGTCTCAATTTCGTTAATATATTTATTAATTGTTTCTTTTGGTATATAGCATCTATTATTTTGCAAATCAATTGATAAATCTTGCCAAAAATTAATTAATTGCAAAGCTGTGGTAATTTTATCTGAATAATATGCTGTTTCTTGTGTATATTCATTAAATAATCGCAATATCAACTCGCCCACAGGATTTGCTGAATGTTCGCAATAGTTAATCAAATCCTGCCAAGTTTCGGGCTGCTTAAAGCCTATATCCATTTTAAATGCCTTAAGTAATTTCAAAAATGGTTCAGTGGGCAAAGCCATTTCATTGATTGTATTACGTAAAGCGAATAAAATTGGGTATTGTTCAATTTGCCCATCATTAGTATTTTCAATAAAATAGCTCAAATTATCAAGAATTGATATTCGGTCAGCTCTATCAAGATTTGATTTTTCATCGGCAATATCATCAGCATAACGTGCAAAAGCATAAATTGAATAAAAATGCTTTCTAATTTTTTTAGGAATTATAAAAGAAGCAATAGGGAAATTCTCATAATGGTTTTGCGAAATCATTTTACATAGTTTATAAGCATTTTTAAGTGATGCATTAGAATCAAATTTGGGAAAATCACTCCATACAAATGGTGAAGGGAACTGAAATTGACTTACAGAATTAATATTCAATTTTTCTAGCACTTAATAATTGCTTCTTATTAATACGAATATAAATAATAAATGATGTAATTGTAGAGGTTCATAATTTTGAATACTCCACAGAATGAACCTACGACTTCAATTCGTAGGTTCAAAGCACAATCAAGGATAATTGAGCTACTTTATGTGGCTGCACCATCTTGGTGCAGAATCTATGGCAGAGGGCTAAAGCCCTCTATTGCATATTGTAGTGGTAGGGTGAGTGTGTCTCATCTGTATGGGGCAGGCACGTGTCTCTATGTGGCATAAGCATCCCCGCTTGTGCTACTCTGTCATTCTGAACGTAGTAAAGAATCCATTCCCGCCGATATGGATTCCTTGCTACACTCGGAATGACAAAGGCATCTGAAAAAGGCAATTCAGGAATTGCCTCTACATTTGAACCTACGACTTAAGTCGTAGGTTCAAAGCACATCCCCCTCCCTGCTTTTTTAACGAGGTATTTCAGAAATAAGAAAGAATTTATCACACTGCTAGCAGCCGCCGAGCACCCGCTTCTTATCCTTAACTATTACGTTGGATTTCTTGCTATCTTTGATAAGCTGTTCTATTGTTTTACTTGCATTATCTCGGAAAGTGTATGTGGCAATCAAATTCGGGGATATTCCTGCCATATTAACGGGCATCTTAAAGTCAATGATATCATTAGCAAAAGCTTGCATTCCACCTTGCAACACATAGAGATTCTT
>JAGOIG010000141.1 GCA_017995735.1 Candidatus Kapaibacterium sp.
TTATTGAGAGCAAGCCAGGCATTTGTGATTTTGATTTCGTTAATATCTTCTTTGGATAATATATTATTATCAGCTATGCCATTGAAGTAAATTTGATGGATAGTATTTGCTATTATTTCATTGATTTTGCCTTTTTTACCAAGAGTTTGATGATTGTAGAGACGGGAATTTCTGAAAAAGAAAATATCAATTAATCGTTCGGATGAATCATTTGGCAAAATTAAAATAAAATTCTTATCAGCAAGAGAATTATAGGAATTTTCATTGCTATTTAATACTTTTTTGATAGACTGAATTGCATATTTAATTTCATTTGCATTCTCGTATTCAAATCGATCAGAAAATTCAATCATTTTTTTCGAAAGGTTTTCGACTAATTTTTCAGCATTGCCCCTTAGAAAATTTCTAACATTTTGCAATTCATTTTCATATAAATTTTTATTTCTTTGTTCAGACGAGCAAGGAGCAAGGCATCGATGCATTTGAAAGTAAATGCAAGGTTCAATATTTTCGGTGCCTTTTATATTCTTATCACATTTAATAAGTTGGAAATTTTTATCAATAATATCTTTAATTTGCTCTGCAATCCATTTATTTGCAAAAGGTCCATAATATTCACCAATTTCATCGGGATGATAAGTGACTTCAACTTTTGGGAAGGAATCCATCGTTGTAATCTTCAAAAATGGGAATGAGCGCAAGCGGCGGCCAATTGTGTTATATTTTGGCTTTAATTCAAAAATCTTTTTTGATTCTTGAATTAGTGCAGAAAGTTCATTATTGGTTTCTTCCCAGCCAATATCGTGGATATGCTTAGAAAGTTCATTCATTTTATATGATGAGCGACTTGCAGCTTGGAAATAGTTCATTACTCTGCGGCGTAGATTTTTTGCTTTGCCAACGTAAATGACATCTTTATGTGAATTATAGAAATAATATACACCTGGTTCTTCGGGAATTGTATTTAATTTATTTTCAATAAAATCATAATCGCTAAGTTTTGAAATATAATGAGGATTTTTTGTATTTTGAAAAGCAAGCAAATCTTCAATTGTCTCAATATCATATTCATCTTCAAGTATTTCAAGAAGATAAACTAAAATTTTTGCAGTCGCTTTAGCATCACCATAAGCAGAATGACGGTTGCGGACTCTTATACTAAAGAAAGAAGCAAGGCTTGAGACACCTTTCTTTTGATTTTCAGGAAAAATATGCCTGGCAATTTTCAACGTATCGAGAATAGGTGGATTAAATTCCCCATAACTTATTCGACGATATGCTTCTGATATAAAGCTATAATCGAAATTAGCATTATGTGCGACAAAAATTGTGTTATTATTATTATTAAATAATTCATTGAATTTCGGTATGACGTCTCTTTCTTCAGGTGCATTGGCAACATCATCGTTAGTAATTTTTGTCATTTGAGAAATAAATGGGGGGATGAATTGATGGGGATTAATTAGGGAATGAAATTCATCTTGAATTTCTCCATCGCTCACTACTATGGCAGCAATATCCATAATTCGATTTTGGAGGGGAGAGTGTCCTGTTGTTTCTGTGTCAACAACTACAAAATTAGCATCCCATATACTTATACTTTCCACGAATTCAAAATTAGCAAAAATTCAATAAACAATATATAATATTTTTATAAACGTATTATATTTAATAAAATTGCACAATCACAACAGAGGGCATTAGTCTTCTATAGTAGCCTATACACGAGATAGTGTGCTGCATAAATCGAAACACCATTCTTGGAATTCTGTATATACTGCAACAGAGGGCTTAAGCCCTCTGTTGATATGGTTATTTGAATAAGGAGTAGCAGATGGCAAAAGCCATCTGTTGAAAAGATTGCAGATGGCAAAAGCCATCTGTTGTGTGAAATTATCTTATAATTTTAGAAAATTTGCCTATTTATCTTAAAAGAGTTAATTTTAAATTTTCTATATTTTGAAAATTAATAATTCATAAAATTATGCTAAATAATTCAATTCTAAATCCGAAAAATATTGCTATTATTGGTGCTTCAAACGATACAACAAAGCCTGGAGGCAAGGTAATAAAGAATCTTTTGACAGCACACTATCCTCGAGAAATTTATCCCGTCAATCCAAAAGAATCAAGTATTCAAGGACTAATATGCTATAACAATATTTCAGAATTGCCTGAAACAGATTGTGCAATAATTGCTATTGCTGCCAATGCAGTAAATGAGACAGTAGAATATCTTGCTAAGAATAAAAATACACGGGGATTTATTGTATTTTCGGCAGGATTTGGTGAGTTAAATGAAGAAGGCAAAAAGTTAGAAAAAGAGCTTTTGAAAATTGTTGAAAAATATAATGCAAATTTAATTGGACCTAATAGTATTGGTGTTCTTAATACAAATTATGCGGGTGTTTTTGCAGGTGCAATTCCAAAGTTGGAGATTCACGGAGTTGATTTTGTTACAGGGTCTGGCGCTACAGCAGTTTTTATTGTTGAGCAAGCAATAATAAAGGGATTGCCTTTTTCAAGTGTGTATTCAGTTGGAAATAGTGCGCAAATCGGGGTTGAAGAAGTTATTGAATATTGGGATGAGACATTCTCCGATGAAACTTCAAAAGTAAAAATGATATACGTGGAACAGATTCACAATCCTTCGAAATTTTATAAACATTCGACGTCATTAATCAGGAAAGGGGCTAAAATTATCGCATTAAAAGCTGGGACTACTGAATCGGGCGCTCGCGCAGTATCGTCACATACAGGTGCATTGGCTGGGTCTGATACAGCTGTTGATGCATTATTTAAAAAGGCAGGTGTTATTCGTTGCTATAGCAGAGATGAATTAGTGACTGTTGCAAGTGTATTAATGTATAAAGAATTAAAGGGGCGAAATATTGCAGTAATTACTCACGCAGGTGGTCCTGGAATTCTTTGTACAGACCAGCTTACAAGGGATGGATTTAATGTTCCTAAGATTGAAGGTAAAGATGCAGATGAATTGCTAAGCAAATTGTTTTTTGGATCATCGGTTTCTAATCCAATTGATTTTTTAGCAACGGGAACAGCAGAGCAATTAGGAATTATTTTGGATTATGTAGAAAATAAATTTATCAATATTAATGGTAGTGTAGTAATATTTGGATCGCCTGGTCTCTTTGAAAATACTCCTGTATATAAAGTTTTGGATGAGAAAATAAAAAAATCAACAAAGCCGATATTTGCTGTTTTGCCATCTCCTGTTCAAACAAAAGAAGCAACAGATTATTTTATTTCATTAGGAAATACGATATTCCACGATGAAACTAGGCTAGCAGAAGCAATAGCACGGGTCTATAATTCCCCAAAATTAATCGAGGAAAATTTTCCATCATTTGATTTTGATATAAATTCAATTAATTCAATTCTAAGAAATTCCGAAAAGGGTAAATTTTTATCCCCAAAAGATAATGCAAAGCTTTTAGATATTATTGGAGTGCAACGTGTTCCCGAAATAATTGTAAAAAATGCGGATGAAATTGACAAAATTGCAGGTAAAATTGTATTTCCTTCAGTAATGAAAGTAACCGGGCCGATTCATAAGACGGATGTTGGGGGTGTGATTTTGAATATTCCAAATATGGATGAATTAAAGAATGCTTTTGTAAAAATTATGGCAATACCTGGGGCTGATGGTGCATTAATTCAACCAATGCTAAAAGGAACAGAGCTTTATGTTGGTGTAAAGAAAGAGGAAAATTTTGGACATTTAATTTTCTTAGGTCTTGGCGGAATATTTATTGAAGTTATTAAGGATGTTGTATATCAGTTAGCACCTTTAGGAAGAAAAGCAGCTGAAAGACTTATTAAATCAATAAAAAGTTACCCATTAATTGAAGGGATTCGTGGGCAAAAAGGAATCAATCAAGAGAAATTAATTGACATTATCTTGAGAATTTCTGAATTAACTCATGTTGCTCCTGAAATTACTGAAATGGATTTAAATCCCTTAATAGCGATGGGTGATGAAATTTATGCAGTTGATATAAGAACAAAAATATAGTTTTTAATACTAAAAAAAGCGAAATGCTTCCTAATATTTTAACTGAATTCTAAATTATATTAATTTGATTATAGCATAATTATATTTTTTCATAAATTTGTTTTTATTTTATTTAATTAGAGGTATAGAGAATGGAATATCGTATTGAAAAGGACTCGATGGGCGAAATTGAAGTTCCAAATAATATGTATTATGGTGCTCAATCAGCCCGCTCATTAATTCATTTTGATATAGGTACAGAAAAAATGCCGCACGAAATAATTCGTGCTATGGGAATATTGAAAAAAGCTGCTGCACTTGCCAATTATGAACTTGGACTTTTACCAAAAGAAAAAATGGATTTGATTACAAAAGCAGCTGATGAAGTAATTGATGGAAAACTCGATGCACATTTCCCACTTTCTATTTGGCAAACGGGTTCAGGAACACAATCTAATATGAATGCTAATGAAGTTATATCAAACCGTGCAATTGAAATTGCTGGTGGAGTGATGGGGAGCAAAAAACCGATTCATCCAAATGATGATGTAAATAAATCACAAAGTTCGAATGATACTTTTCCAACCG
>JAGOIG010000142.1 GCA_017995735.1 Candidatus Kapaibacterium sp.
CGGTATTATATTATTTAAATTTTCAATAAATTTGAAAAAATTATTAAACGAAAATGAAAAATAATCTAACAAAATTGACAATTAAAAATCTTGAATTTTATGCATTCCACGGAGTAAAAGACGAAGAAAAGAAACTTGGGGGTAGGTATCAAATGGATTTAGAATTATATTATGATTCATCATCAGCAATTGCAACCGATAAACTTTCAAATGCATTGAACTTCGAGGAGATTTTGCATAAAATTGCAGAGGAACTCGCTAATAAGAATTTCAATTTAATTGAAACACTTGGCAATCAAATTCTAGAAGTTGTAGCTGATAATTATTCTATTTTGAAAAAGGCAACTGTAAGAATACGCAAATTCAATATTCCATTTAAAGGCATTCTTGATTATATCGAAACAGAGCAATATTTTGAGCGTGAATAGTGAGCATCGAGTTTTCTTATCGCTTGGCTCAAATGTTGGAAATTCTTTAGAATCTCTTGACCAAGCAATTTTTTGGTTAATAGATAGCGGAATTATAGAATTAATTAAAAAATCGTCAATTTATTTAACTGAGCCTTGGGGATATAAAAGTCAGAATTGGTTTTATAATATGGCAATTAAAGGGCAAACTGAATTTTCAGTTTATGAATTGATTACATTTGTAAAAACAATTGAGGTTTATCTTGGAAGGCGGATACGCCAGCATTGGACCGAGCGGGAATTAGATATTGATTTGCTATTTTATGACAATATAATTTTGCAAAATCCAAAACTAACAATCCCCCATCCGCAAATTGAAAATCGCCGATTTGTACTCACTCCAATGGATGAGATTGCTCCGGATTATATTCATCCCTTACTCAATTTATCAATTCATAAAATTTTATTAAATTGCAAAGACAATTTAAAAGTAATTCGGAAAGATGAAATTTGAGGAAATAAAGCAGGAAATTTTGGAGCGGAGCGATATTGTTGAGATTATTTCAGAAAGTGTTTATTTGAAGAAAGTAGGTAAAAATTTCGTTGGATTATGCCCATTCCATTCGGAGAAAACCCCATCGTTCAATGTATCGCCGGAAAAGAAGATATACAAATGTTTCGGATGTGGGCGTTCGGGCAATGTTTTCACATTTCTTATGGAAAATAATGGAATGACATTTCGTGAGGCAATGAATTATCTTGCGAAACGCTATGGAATTGCAATTGATGCAACCGAAGAGGATAAAGAAAAGAAATCCAAACAGGAAGATATACTCAATGCAATGGAAGAGGCAACAAATTATTACCAATCTTTATTGAAAAAGAAATCAGGCACAAGCTGTCTTGAGTATTTAGAAAGACGTGGAATATCTCAACAAACAATTGAAGAATTTCGACTAGGATATTCAACTGATTCATTTAATGAAGCAGGTAATTACTTGCGGTCAAAGGGATATAGCGATGAAATATTACTCGATGCGGGATTACTTGTTCAAAACGAGAAAGGAAACCTGTACGACCGATTTCGAGGTCGGGCAATGTTTCCAATTACTGATATATTTGGTAGAGTGATTGCGTTTGGGGCAAGATCGCTCAATGCTGATAAATCACAACCTAAATATATAAATTCTCCACAGACAATGCTTTACGACAAAAGTAGTGTGCTTTATGGTTTATCACAAGCAAAAAGTCAAATAATCAATAAGAAAGAAGCAATTCTTGTTGAAGGCTATATGGATGTGATAACAATGCATCAATGGGGATATAAAAACGCAGTAGCTTCAAGTGGAACCTCACTAACAGCAGAGCAATTAAAATTACTATCCCGATATACAAAAAATCTAAATATATTATATGACGCGGACGAAGCGGGACAAAATGCAGCAGAGCGTGCAATCGAGATCGCATTGCAACAGGAATTTGATATTTCTATTATCACATTGCCTGAAGGAGAGGATCCAGATAGTATATTACGGGAACAAGGTCCGAATGCATTTCGGCAATATCTCGATAAAAAATTAAATTTTATCGAGTTTTTATATAATAAATATAAAAGCGAGGAAAAATTAAATAGTCCGAAAACTCGAATTGAACTTGCAAGAAAAATATTAGAATATATAAATTTAATTCCTGATATGCTTTTGCAAGATGAATATGTAAAAATACTGATTTATAAAATGGATTTTATTGGTCCCCAGGTTAATAATTTATATACAATTAAAAATGAACTTGCAAAAACAAATATAAAAAAAACGCAAGAACCAAAAACATCAAATTTAGAAAATGAAAAGAGCCAATTAGAAAATAATCACGAATTAATTAAAAAAATAACCAAAAAAATTACCCCTACAGAAAAATCGTTATTGCGTTTAATACTTGAAAATGAAGAAAGTTTTGATTATTTTAAAAATTTAGATTTTAATCACGAAATATTGACTTCTACGCAAGCTAAAAGGATAATTGAAGTCGTTTCAAAATATAATTCTATAAAAGAATTGATATCAAAAATGAATGAAGATGACTTCAACCCCATTTTGCGCGACACACTTACTATTTATATGCTTCCAAAAGAGGCAGAATCAGAAAACTGGTCAAAATATAATAATGATTATGACAGTCAAATTCGAAATTATGCAGCATTATTTAAGTCAATAGAATTAAAATTGAAGCTTGATAAAATAAATCAAGAACTTAAATCATTACAAAAATTATTAAGAAAAGAAGATTTAAGCGAATTGGAACTTATTTCTACTCTTGAACATATCAACGAGAATACAAAAATTATTAATGAAATCACTCGAAAAATTAATGAACAATAAAATCATAGACTAACGAACGTGGGTGAAATCTCAATATTTCGGCACAATTATTGCGTTGTTTTTTGCATTTATAGTTATTTTAATACCGCATAGATGCAAGCAGCACAAAAGATAGAGGAATATTTATTATTAGTTGGGGAAGCCAATGAAGAAAACAATACTTTAGTTGGTATTTTTCTTATGATAATCGACGCCCTACCATTTGGATTATCAGTAAATCGAATGTTATATGACAATTTAAATGAGCCAACCGATTTTCGCATCTTGTATTATAATCAAGAACTTAAAGATATATTTTCCTTTGATGATGGTGAGATGAAAGGCAAACTAGTCTCCGAACTCTATCCAATTGATGAAAATATGCAAAAATTTATGAATAACTGTGCGACGGTTGCCGCTACGGGTTCGACTTTCAAAAGCGAAAGATATTATGAAAAAACAGGTAAATGGTACAATATTACTGTTGTATCACCCGCTGAGGAAATTTTTATTATAACAATTTTTGATATAACAGATAACAAGACATTGCAGCTTAACCTTGCTGATATAATAAATGATCTCGAAAGTCAGCTAATTATCCGCACAACAAAGTTGCAAGAAACAATTGATTATCTCGAGGTAGAGATTGCTGAACGCAAATCTGTCGAGCAAAAACTTCTTGAAGCAAAAGAAGAGCTTCAAATTCTACTTAAAAATGAACAACAGTTAAGAGAATTGAAGGATAAATTTCTTAATGTATTATTGCAAGAATTTCGCGACCCAATTTCTGTTATTAAAACATCTGTAGATTTATTAAGAATTATTAATACGAGTGGAAGCTTCGAAACGACACCTGAAATTTTAGAAAGAATGGATATTTCCATTCAACAATTAGTCGATGCTATGGAAAATATTCACTTGTTATCCGATGATGAGATTAAACGCAGTGTCGAACGAGAGGATTTCGATTTGATTAATGCTTGCAAAGAAATTATTGATGAAGTAAAAGCAAATGATGAATACAAGCATAATATTTCATTAATAACATATAGAGATACAATACAGTGCAAAAGCGACAAATTGATAATACAAGCTATAATCCGAATTTTATTGAAAAATAGTTGCCAATACTCCCCACTTGACTCTACAATTACCCTCGAGGTCATCCTAGATGAATATTTTTATAATATAATTGTTAAAGATGATGGTGTGGGCATCCCTGATGATGAGCTTTCGATGATTTTTGAACCACTTTATCGGGGTACTAATGTGCGGAATACTACTTTTGGAACAGGTTTAGGCTTGGCAATTGTTCAAAAATATTCTGAAATGCTCAATGCCGAAATTTATGTAAGCTCCCAGCCTAGCGAGGGGACACGATTTATTATCTCAATTCCAAAATCTAATTTTTAGATAAATAAACGAATTTCGATTTTTTTGATTTAAATCAATAACTAAACAAATTTTAGTATTTTTGCGGGTATGGAATATTATACTTTTCTTGAAAATATCGAAAATTATTTAGAATATCTCAAATCAATTGAAGGAAATCGGTTGTTTATTTCAGTAAATAATGATTCCCACGTGATTAATAAAGTCAATATTCCTCACACAATATTACATAATCCAAATAATACAATTGAACATACTGAAATGCTTGATAATTCAAACGAGAATGATAAAAATCCAATAAATTGGTCAGATTCGGAGACATTGCAAGAGCTTTATTCTAATATTAAGAATTGTCAGAAATGTCCTTTTGGAGCAAATCGCACACATTTTGTTTTTGGGGAAGGCAATCCCAATGCAGATGTAATGATAATTGGAGAAGC
>JAGOIG010000013.1 GCA_017995735.1 Candidatus Kapaibacterium sp.
ATTAAAAAGCCATCCACAATATGAGCTAGCCAAAAGACAGCAAAAAGGGAGTGGTTCGATGATTTCAATGGAATTAAAGGGTGGATATGAAGCAGGAACAAAATTAATGGATAACGTGAAGTTATTCCAATTAGCAGTCAGCCTCGGTGGAGTTGAATCTCTAATACAACATCCTGCATCAATGACACACGCGGGTATGGATAAAGAATCTCGCTTAAAAGCAAAAATTACTGATGGACTTGTTCGTTTATCAATTGGAATTGAGGATTCTGATGATTTAATTGCAGATTTAACTCAAGCCTTAAATTATGTTTAATAAATTTATATGACAAAAAATATTAAAATTGACAATCGTAAAGTAACAACATTGCGATTGCAAGAAATGAAAGAAAAGGGCGAAAAGATTGCATCGCTGACTGCTTATGATGCGATCATCGCCCGTATCTTTGATGAAGTTGGGATGGATGTGATTTTGGTGGGCGATTCGCTAGGCAATGTTGTGCAAGGGCTTGAAACTACAATACCTGTCACAATTGACCAAATTATATACCATACTCAGGCTGTTAAAAATGGGATAAAACGAGCATTGCTTGTTGCAGATATGCCCTTTATGTCCTACCAAATTTCAAAAGAAGATGCATTTTATAATGCAGGACGATTGCTGAAGGAGGCAGGTGCAGAAGCTGTCAAACTCGAAGGTGGGGAAGTAGTGGCTGATACTGTAAAAATGCTTACAGATTCAGGTATTCCTGTTATGGGGCATCTTGGGCTTACTCCACAAAGTATTTATAAATTTGGTACATATCGCACTCGTGGCACCACCCAAGAAGAAGCAGACCGCATTCTCAACGATGCAAAAGTACTTGAAGAAGCAGGTGCATTCGCTATTGTGCTTGAAAAAATCACATCTCAATTAGCAGAGCGAATTACTCACGAATTATCTATACCAACTATTGGCATTGGTGCGGGTCCACATTGCGATGGGCAGATTCTTGTTTATACGGATATGCTTGGTATTACAACAGACTTTACACCCCGATTTGTAAGGCATTATGCACATTTACGCGAGGAAATTAGCGATTCGGCATCGAGATATTTAGAGGATATTAAAAATTCAGAATTTCCTAATCTTGATGAAAGCTATTCATGATGAAAGTATTTAAAATAATATTGCTTACATTTTCCTTGATGGTACTTATTCTTATGACTTATGGTTGCAGCGAATCGAGTATATATTCTAATGGAGAAAATATTGTTTTCCCCGATTCAAATGTCAAATTCACTGCGCAAGTACTTCCATTTTTGAGGTATAATTGCGCTTATGCAGGTTGCCATAGTGGTTTTTCAAAAGCGGGTGGAGTTGTCCTTGATGATTATTTTGAGATAATGCAATATCCAGGATTAATTATTCCCGGCAATCCCGATGGAAGTATTTTAGTTCAAATTCTTGAGAATCGATTACCACATTTAACATATTTTTATCGGGGATCTATAACTGACAATCATATCCGAGGTGTAAGGCAATGGATTAAGGAAGGTGCATTGTTAAATTAATTTATTTTCATTACATTTTTCACAACCTTTTTTCTTAATTTTGCTTTAAATTAAATTTCAATTATTACGAGGTTGATATGAAAAAAATAACAACATTATTTGCTTTCTTTACAATAGTATTAATTCTTACGAGTTGCTCAAAAGGTCCAAAAGCTCCAAAAGTAGAAGGCTATGAAACTTATACCGATAATACTTCAGGATTAACAATTGAATACCCAAAAAATTGGGTCAAAACAACTAATCCTATACGATTTGTTGTTTTTAATTCAAATGAAGGTAAAACTCGATTTGTACGGTACGATCCAGAGGGCTTCCCAGGTGCAAAAATCGATATTAATCTTTTCGAAATGGATTCAGCGATGACAATTGATAGTGTTATCAAGAAAATCAAAAAATTTACTGATGATGTTTACGAAATAAAAGATGTGCAATTTGCAGGATATCCTGCAAAAAAATTGACCTATACATTTGAATTAAATAGTGGTGTATTTTATGGTGAAACTTATGTGCTTCAAAACGATCCGACAACTGTGAATGTATTTCAGATTGAAGCATTCGATGGCACTTATGATAAATATAAAGAAGCCTTTGATAGAGCCATAAAATCGTTTAAACCAGGTAAGTTTCCATCTGCGACTTCTGATACGGTCAAAACTGTTACTGAACAACCACCACCCTCAAAGACATTAGTTACAAAGTCAGGAATGGGATATTCAATAAAAATTCCTGATAATTTTTCTGCTGAACGTGGCCCATCTTCATCGGGGGTATTAGAATCAAAGAATTATATTGGCACTCGCCGTGCAGATTGCAATATTGTAGTGGATGTTATTGATGCATCAAAAAATAAAAATCTTCAAAAAATTGTAGAAGAAAATAGACCTAATTACAAGAATGCAACACCTCAAAAGACAAAAATTGGGGGTAAAGATGCTTACGTTATGAGCTATAGCGCACGTAAGGATGTCTTATCACGTGTTTATTTTGTGATTAATGGAGATAAACTCTATCGAATAACAATGAACTGGTTTGCAGGTGAGCAACAAGATTATTTACCCATTTTTGAGCAATGTATTCAAAGCTTTAGATTTGAGTAATGACAAAAATACAAAACAAAAAAGAAAAGGCGGGTTTATTCAATCCGCCTTTTTTTATTTGTTAAATATCATTATTGTGACTAATAATCCACCTATAGAATATATTATTTTTTTGGCTAAATTAGGTTTCTCTGTCTTAGTTTTAAACCATAAAACACCAATATAATATAAGGCAATAGTAAAAACTATGTATACAATCAATGTAGAAATAGGTGAGGCGCTCGAATGGAATATTTGTTTAAAACCGATATTAGCAACAGAACCATAGATTAATATGACATTTCCGACATAATAAAATAATGATTCCCGTCCCATCAATACTAATGGATTAGAGTACCATTTATCGCTATATAAATTCTCAGTTAAATACAAAATGCTGAATAATAAAATAGTCACACTTACTCTAAAAATGAAATGTCCTGGGTCTGTATCCCACCAATTTTGAACATAAGGATAATTATATAAATTGAAGTTTTTTGCTAATAATGTAATTAAAATTAATACTGATGAAATAATGCCAAGTCTTTTAGATATAGCAACTTTGTCATTTGCCTCCATAAAAAATGAAGTAATAGCAATTCCTACAAAAAAGTGTCCCATCCACGGGAATAATGGAAAATGAGATATAGGCCATTCTGCAAACATAGGTGCAAAAAATGCATTCATATATTGAAATGGGTCAAGTGTCCATATATATGATGTTGCAAAATATATAGCAAGAGCAATTATTAATGAGATATATTTTAAATATTTTAACTTTGGTATTATTAAAAATATAATCAGGGCAAGAATTGACGAGTAAACAATTGTGTGGAGGATATTGCACTCGAG
Organism: Candidatus Kapaibacterium sp.; assembly: GCA_017995735.1. Classification (GTDB taxonomy): domain Bacteria; phylum Bacteroidota; class Ignavibacteria; order Kapaibacteriales; family UBA2268; genus UBA2268. The sequence continues at coordinate 3,483 of JAGOIG010000013.1, forward strand.
AAATTTCAAAATTTCATTATATGAAGCATATTTAATTAATCGAATAGAAAGACGTGGGAGATTTAAAGCAAACGCAATTACAAGAATAAATGCTAATCGTTTCAAATAAAGCCAAAAAGGTTTTCGAAAATGTTTATAATCATCAAATTTACGGGATGATGAAATATAAAAGCTTGCTCCTGCACAAAAAAGAAAAATTACAGCAACAAATCCGTTCGAAATATCTATATAGTGAAAAAAAGCCGTTTTCTTAAAATTTGAATCGAGTATTACATCTGTTAAATGCGCCTCAATCATCCAAAACACTGATAAGCCACGCAAAACATCTATGAATTGAAACCTTTTCGGCTTCGGGTTTGCAATTTCCATAAATAATAATTTATTCTTCGGCTTTAGCTCGACGCGAATCCCAAACGAAATATACCATTAATAGAACAAAAGCAATAATTGCAACAATTTCGCCGCCTATTTCATTTGTTGTCCATAAATTTGTTGATAAATCAACATTAAAGAATTTCAGCAAAGCGCCTACAACACCCAGTAATGCCGCACCGGCAATAAATCCTGATGCAATAAGGGTTGCTCTTTGATGGCGTGCTTTTGCCACTGCTTCTCCTTTCTTGCTTTTTTGCATATAATAAGAAATGATTCCTCCTACAAGCAATGGTATATTTAAATGCATTGGAAGATACATACCCAAAGCAAAAGGTAATGGAGATATTCCTAAGAAATTAACAATTAAAGCCATAATGACGCCAACTAAATACAATATCCAATGTACTTCGGCACCCTTTGTCATCAAAGGTTGAATAACAGCAGCCATTGCATTAGCCTGAGGAGCGACCAGAGGATTTGGATGTTCAGGGCTCGGAGTAAAGCCATATGCTTGATTCAATATAAATATTACAATACCAACAGTTGCAGCTGAGACCAATGTTCCTAAGAATTTCCAAGATTCTTGCTTTTTTGGAGTAGTGCCTATCCAATATCCAATTTTTAAATCAGTGATAAATCCTCCTGCCATAGAAAGTGCAGTGCATACAATACCCCCCATAACTAACGCTGCTGTCATTCCTTTTGGTCCAGAAAGCCCTACTGCTGATAATATAACGGATGCAAGAATTAGCGTCATTAGGGTCATTCCCGAAACAGGATTGCTCCCTACAATAGCAATTGCGTTTGCTGCCACAGTTGTAAATAAAAATGAAATGATTACAATTGTTAGAAGAGCAATTATTGCTTGTACGAGTGTAATATCAAAGCCAACTAGCAAATAAATGAATATTGCAATAATTGTAAGGGCAATGAAAATGATAATGTATGTCATCTTTATATCGGTTTGTGTGCGGATTTCTGTTTCTTCAGCAACACCTTTTCCGAAAATTCCTTTTGTAGCCAGTGAAAATGCTTTGCCAATTACAGGCGCAGCCTTAATAACGCCAATAATACCTGCCATCGCTATAGCTCCGATACCAATATGCCGGACGTAATCTGTGAAAATTTGCTCAGGTGCCATTGCTGCAAAAATATTGACCCCACCACTGCTGGAGGCGATTATGTTGCCAATTTGATTTATTAGTGGGACAAATACCCACCAAGATAAAAATGAGCCAAGCGTTATTATCAAGGCATATTTTAAACCAACTAAATAACCAAATCCAACAATCATTGCGCTAACATTAAACTGAAGCAATATCTTAGTTTTTTCGGCGAGAACTTGTCCGAAACCAAAAATCCGTGAAGTAAATACTTCTGACCATAATTGAAAAGATTGGAATAAGAAATCATAAAGTCCACCAATCAAACCGCTAATTGCGAGCAAGCCAGCTTGCTTGCCACCTTTTTCGCCTGTTATTAAAATCTCAGTTGTAGCAGTTGCTTCGGGGAAAGGAAATTTACCGTGCATATCTTTTACGAAATATTTACGGAATGGAATTAAAAATAATATTCCAAGAAATCCCCCGAAAAGAGAAGAAAAAAAGATTTGGAAAAAATTAACAGGCAAATTCAAAATATATAAGCCAGGTATTGTAAAAACAGCACCTGCTACTATAACACCTGAGCTGGCTCCGATTGATTGAATAATTACATTCTGACTTAGACCATACTTCTTTTTGAATAATGTCGAAACTCCTACTGCAATTATAGAAATTGGAATAGCGGCTTCCATTACCTGACCGATTTTTAGCCCTGAATATGCTGCTGCTGCTGAGAAAATGATTGCCATAATCAAGCCCCAAATAACCGACCAAGTTGTCACTTGCGGAACAATTTGTGAAGCGGGAATAACAGGAATGTATTCCTCGCCTGGCTTTAATTCTCTGTAGGCATTTTGGGGTAAGGATACAACATTGTTTTGATTATCTTGCATAATATCTCCTTTTATCTTTGGAAAAATTTAAAAAATTTAACATCATTTATTTTTCTTTTAGGTTTTTTCTGATGCATAACACTAACCGTCCTAACATCTTCAATAGTGTAAAATGCATTTGGATTATATTGATTAATGATATCAATTACTTCATCAAGTTGCTTGCGATGAATGACAAGAAACAAGATGTTTACTTTGCCAAGGGTCCCAACGCCATCCACACGTGTCACGATATAATTTTTTGAAATTAAATATTCAGCGAGCTTTTCGCCAGGCAAACGAGTAACAATGCGGACAATAACTTGCCCAAGCGATACACGTTGCTCAAGTGTGACGCCAATATATGTGCCGAGTGCAAAACCAATTCCATACGCAAAATAATAAAGAAAATTATTTACTCCTTTTAGGATTTGGCTTACTACAACAATCCAAATAAATGATTCGAGAAATCCAAGAACAGCCGAAATAGTGCGATAACCTTTTGAAACCAATATTATACGAAATGTGTCTAGGCTGACATCCATTATACGAGCGCATACTATCAGCAAAGGTATTATTACTAAATGAAAAAAGTCAAGCGTCATTAATATTTAATTAATAATTTTAGCAAAATTACAAATTTAATCTTTTTTGTAATTTTGAAATTTATATTATTCTTATTAATTATGAAAAAAAATGAAATTATCGATAAATATTTTGAAATATATGGCCAATTTCATACTGAAATTGATACACGAATAGATGATTTTGCAAAAGTTCCTCCCGAGCGATATTTTTATGAATTGGCATATTGTATTTGCACACCTATGAGCAAAGCAGAAAATGCATTACAGGTTCAAATGAAATTGCAAAAATATGATTTTATTCAGCATCCATTGAATCCTGTAAAAAATATTAAGCGATCCGCAACATTATATCAGATTTCATAATCAAAAAGCGAAATATATTATGGAAAATATGGAGCAATTTGAACAAATTCAAAAAATATTGGATGATGATATTGATAATTTTTCAAAAAGGAATATGCTTGCTAAGAAAGTTAGAGGGTTTAGTTTAAAAGAATCATCTCATTTTATGAGGAATATTGGATATAAGGGTTTGGCAATATTGGATAGGCATATTCTAAGAAATTTAGAAGAACTTGAGTTGATTGAAAAAGATTTTAAAATAAATAATTGGAAAGATTACTTCAAAGTAGAAAAAATTTATAAAGATTTTGCTGAACATATCTATTTCGATTCAGATATATTAGATCTCGTTCTATGGGCAAAAGAGACGGGAAAAGTTATAAAGTAAAAATTGAATAATTGATTTAATTAATAAAAACTTCATTTTTAATCAAATAATTTTTAAATATTTTCTTCTAAAAATTTAAACTTATCATTTTGGAGGAATTATGTTCAAAAAACAGTATTCAACAATATCATTTCTGACAATTTTGATAATTGCAGCAATGACAGTAGTGCTTAGTTCATGCACTAACGATGACCCTGTTTCTCCAGAAAACGAATATCCCAATATGCCTGAATATGTTTCGGGTGGTATTTATGTTGATGAATTAACTATCATCAATATCTCAATTGAAAGTCCTGCTTACATCGATGTTGATATGGACCCAAAAAAAATTGAATCGGGGTTGCTCTTTTGCAAAGTGGGTCCGCAATATCATTTTCGTCCAATATTCCGCAAATTGCACTTAACACAGGATCAACTTATTTTAATTAATCAGTTTATGATGGAACATTACTCTTGTCAACGTAATGCAAGGATGCAATATTATGATACAGTATTGAAATATGTTGATTTTGCTAATGCAAAGCGATCATTACTACTTGATAGCCTAAGTACGGGTATGGTCGACTCTTCATATGCAGGCCTGCGATTAACTCAAATCAATACTGAAATGTGGCGTGCGATTGAGAATTCAAATGCAAGGGCGATATTGATTACCAATCTTACTGAATGTGTAGATGTATTGATGGTCAATGTGAACCTTGTTTTGACAGAAAAACAAAAAGACAAATGGGAAAAATGGCTTTTCCATCATAAGAAATATCATCCAGGAAACGGAATAGGTTGGGGACTTGTAAAATATTGGGATGATTAATCAAAAACAATTTTACTAGTTAGTATGTCATTAGAAATATTAACTATGTACGAAGATTAAACTATTTGTTTGAATTTTTGTCTAAATACTGTAAATAAAAATTTATTTAGGAGGAATTATGCGCAAAACCGTAAGCACAAAAATTCTTGCAATTCTGTTTGCGAGTGCTATGACATTTGGTCTTAGTTCGTGTTCAAAAGATGATCCTGTTTCACCAAATCTTGGAACCGACAACACAAATGTCCCTGAATATGTATCAGGAGGAGCTCAAATTGATGATTTAGAGATAACTGAACCATCAATTGAGTATCCCGCAGTTATTAGGAATTCGAGGGATGAGGAAATAGTTAGGAATGGAATGCAATTTTGCAAAACCCCACAGTTTCAATTTCGACCGATTTTTAATCATCTGAAATTGACAGCAAACCAACTTGATTCAATCAAAGGATTTATGAAAGAACATCTTGATTGTGAGAGCACTGCACGAGAAACATATTATCAAGTTATATTAGTTTTTATTGAAAACGCAAATACTCAAAGAAAAGCAGTGCTTGATAGCTTAGAGCAAGGATTATATGACCGCACAACAGCATTACAAAGGTTGAATGTAATTTGTAGAGAAATGCATCAAGCAATAGCTAATTCGGGGGCTCGCACAACATTGCAAAACGAACTATTTGATTGCACAGAGATATTATTTTCCAATATTCGATCCATCCTAGATGATACACAGATTGTAATCTGGGATAAATGGGTTGCAGAACAGAAAGGACCACGACCAGGAAATGGATGGGGAAGATGGAGGGGATAATAGAATTCCTTTAAAATGAGATTTTTAAAAAATAAAACCTACGTTTCTCAACGTAGGTTTTTTAATGTGGAGGTTCAAAAAATGAAAAAATTAATTTACTTTATTTTATTTCTCTATGCAATGTGTATCTTCTTAAAAAAGGGTTATACTTTCGCAATTCAAGTCGCGAAGGTGTATTCTGCCTATTTTTAGTCGTAACGTAACGGGAAGGAGTTTTTCCTTCTGCTCGTGCTTCAGTGCATTCTAAAATAATATTTATTCTTTGTTCTTTCTTTGCCATAGTTAAAATTTCATTTTATAATATTACAAAATTACGAAAAATTTCTAAATTATTCCAATTCATATTTATTTAAAAAATAGAATAGCAAATTTCATAATTGTATTTGGAAAGATCCCCAAGAAAATCACTCCAATAACAGATATTATTACCGATATATTTGCTAATCCAAGATGCACCTTTTCAATTGCACCACTTTCTGATTTAAAATACATATTAATAATTAAACCAATATAAAAATATAGAGAAATAAGTGTCGCAACGATTGCTACAATTGTGAGCCAGAGATATCCACTTTCGATTGCTGAAAAGAATAAATAATATTTCCCAAAGAATCCAGCAAAAGGTGGAATACCCGCAAGAGATAACATAAATACCGACATAGCTGCGGCAAGGAATGGATTGCTTTTGCTTAAGCCATTATAGTCGGATAAATTCAATCGTTGGTCATCTTCCTTCTCAATGAGAGATACAATTATAAAGGCACCAATTTGCATTAAAACATAAGCTGCAGCATAATACATTATACCGCTCCATCCATCTGAATTATTAGCAACAATTCCCATCATCATATATCCCGCATGAGCCACCGAAGAAAATGCAAGCATTCGCTTTACATTAGATTGCATCAGTGCTGTGATATTTCCTACTAACATTGTAAATGCAGCAATAAATGCAAGAATTTCTCTATAATATTGTGATATGAAGTTAGCAGCCCAAGATAGTGGTTTCGCTGTTGATGCATCCAATGGTATTATAGATCTTGAAATAATAATGAATGCAACAAACGCTGCGGATTTGCCTGCTGTACTCATAAATGCCGAAACAACTGTAGGTGCTCCTGTATATACATCAGGTGCCCATTGATGGAATGGAAAAGTCGATGCTTTAAATGATAGCCCCACAATCATCAAACCAATGCCTATTGCAAGATAAACTAAATTGAATTGATTATTTGCAATTTTGATACGAATTTCTGAAAGGTCAAGCGAACCTGTTGCTCCATATACCATTGCCATACCGTAAGCAAGGAAGCCCGTAGCAAATGCACCAAGCAGAAAGTATTTAAGAGATGCTTCGACATTACTTGTTTTATTCCGAATGAATCCTGATAAAATATAAAAGGATATAGACATTGTTTCAATTCCAAGGAATAATATAATTAGGCTATTAGAATGTACTATTAACGTGATTCCTAAGAATGCAAAGCACAGCAAAGAATAGAATTCTTTGTGTTCATAATTTTCTTTAATTAAATATTGCCTAACTCCAAGTAGTGTCAAAAATCCAGCTACTGCAAATATTAAATCAAAAAATATAGTATAGGAAGATAAAATAATAGAATTTCTCAAGAATACAGATAAGAAATTTCCAAATTGTTGTGTATCTAATATTGGAGTATTAAAACCTGGTTGGACTAGCAAAAAAAGATTCACTATTATTATCAAAATAAAGTTCAGCAATGTTGTATAAAATATTACTTTTCGATTTTTCCCTGATAATATATCAATCATTGGAGTTAGTACAGCAAATATTGATGCTATCAAGAGAGGCAAAAAATATAACAATTGATTATTCATAATTATTTATTCGTTCCTTTATTTAACAGGTTGTTTTGATTTATTTGTTGTAAGACTTTTGGTTGCGCATTTAGTAATTGTCCTGCTTGCATTTGTGGGAAAGATCCTTTTCCAAATTTTACAGTTTCAATTTTGTTGACCAATGCTTTTGTTGAGCTTTCTGATACATTTAAGAATGTTTTAGGATGAACGCCAATCCAAACAATGAAAATAACTATAGGAACAAGTATTGCCCATTCGCGCTTTGATAAATCTTTTAAATGCGCATTAGCGGGGTTATCATTTGTACCATAAAACACTCTTTGGAACATCCATAATAAATATACAGCAGCAAAAATAATCCCTAATGCTCCAACAATAGTATAAGCCCATGAATTCAAAAATGGAGAAGTGAATGCTCCAAGCAATGTCATATATTCTCCAACAAATCCGTTGAGCCCTGGTAATCCAACGCTTGCAAACATTGCAATTGCAAAAAATGTTGAAAGAGCAGGCACAACTCGTGCAATGCCTCCATATTCAGAAATCTCGCGTGTGTGCCTACGTTCATATAGCATACCCACCATTAGGAATAACATTCCTGTCGATAATCCATGATTGATCATCTGAATTATTGCCCCTTGCAAGCCAATTGCTGTGATTGAAAAGATACCAAGCACAATAAATCCCATATGGCTTACGGATGAAAATGCGACCAACCGTTTTACATCTGTTTGGACCATTGAAACAAGTGCCCCATATACAATTCCGATTACAGCAAACCAAGAAATTAGCGGCCCAAATTGAATTGAGGATGCAGGAAATAAATCAAGATTATATCTTATTAAACCGTATGTTCCCATCTTTAACAGTACTCCTGCAAGTACAACTGACCCTGGTGTTGGTGCCTCAGTGTGAGCATCAGGTAACCAAGTATGCAATGGGAATAATGGAACTTTTATGAAAAATGAAATTGCAAAGCCCCAGAATAGCCAATTCTGTATGTTTTGAGGAATTAAATTAGAAACTTGTCTGATTACTAAGTAATTTGTTGTAAATCCTGTCTTTAAAATTTGTGTTCCGACATAATTTCCCATATAGATTAATGCAATAAGCATCAACAGTGAGCCAAACATTGTGAATATGAAGAATTTCACTGCGGCATAAATTCGATTTTTGCTTCCCCATATACCAATTATAAAATACATTGGTATTAGGATTAATTCCCAGAAAATATAAAATAGAAATAAATCTAACGAAATAAATACCCCTATCATTGCAAATTCAAGAAGCAATATCATAAAGTAATATTCCTTTTCACGTTCTTGAATTGCACTAAAACTTGCAGCGATTGTGATTGGTGATATAAATACAGTCAGCATTAAAAGCAACATCGATAATCCATCAATTCCAACCCTAAATCCTGCATCTATGGATGGTATCCATATTGCTTGATAATAAAATTGGATGTTTGGATTGCTTTTATCAAAATTAAAAAATATAAATAATGAGCAAATAAAAGTTATTATTGATATTGCCAATGAAAAGTATTTAATCAGTTTAGTGTTGTTTCTTGAGAGCAGTAAAACTATCACTGAGCCTAATAAGGGTAAAAATAATGTGCAAAATAGTGCTGTCATATTTTTTATTGTATTTTCAATTAAATTATAAAATGATTAACAAATATGTTAAAATTATCACTGCGCCTGCAATCATATAAACTGCGTAACTTTGTGCAAATCCTGTTTGAATTTTCCTCACTTGACTACCTAAATATGTTGTAAGTGATGCTGTGCCGTTAATGACTCCATCAATAACTTTAACATCTACAAATTTCCATAGAAAGCTTTTTGCTGTTGCAAAAATAGGATCCACAATACCTCGGAAATATATTTCATCAAGGTAGTATTTATTGAATAATATTTTGAATGCTGTATTAAAATTGGTGACCAGCCTGCGTGGTGTAGACCATTTTGCATCGTAATAATACCATCGATATGCAAGCCATATACCTAAAACAGCAATGGCAATTGAAACAAGCATTAAAATATATTCTCCTGTGTGAGCTCCACTTTCAAGATTCATTGCAAGTACCGTATTTGCGTCGTTGAAGATTGGATGCAAGAAATTTTCTATAAAATTCGGCTTATCGCTAAACCAGAAGCCAAGTGCATAAGGTATTCCTAAAAAGCCACCCAATGCCGAAAGAACTGCAAGAATCCAAAGTGGTATAGTCATTACCGCTGGTGATTCGTGTGGATGAACTTCTTTTGTATCGAAACGTTCTTCACCATTAAACACAAGATTGATAAGTCTAAACATATAAAATGCTGTGAAAAATGCCGAAATCGCTAGCACAATCCAGATTACAACACCACCATTGGAGAATGTTTGCCAGAGTATTTCATCTTTTGAAAAGAACCCGCTAAACAAAGGTATTCCAGAAATGGCTAAAGCAGCAATATAAAAAGTCTTGAATGTGGCGGGCATATATTTTTTTAACCCCCCCATTTTCTTAATATTCTCTTCATCGTGCATTCCGTGCATAACTGAACCCGCTCCTAAAAAGAGTAGCCCCTTGAAAAATGCGTGTGTCATTACGTGAAATACAGCAGCAGTAAATGCTCCGACTCCTAATGCTGCAAACATATATCCAAGTTGGCTTACAGTTGAATACGCTAATACTTTTTTTATCCCATTCTGAACTAATGCTGTAGATGCTGCATAAAAAGCAGTGAGAGTTCCAACGATTGCAACAATCAACATTGTTGTAGGCGATAAAGCAAAAAGCAAAGAGTTCCGAGCAAGTAAAAATATACCTGCAGTGACCATTGTTGCAGCGTGGATAAGTGCCGACACAGGTGTAGGACCTGCCATAGCGTCAGGCAACCAAACAGCAAGTGGAATTTGTGCTGATTTTCCTGTTGCACCTAAAAATAAAAGTAATGTGATTGCTGTTATTAACCCTTGCGAATGATACATTATTGCATTTGATGACAATGTGGATTGCAAATCTATATATTGCAGTGTCCCAAAATTTAGATATATTAGAAACATTGCAATCAGAAATCCAAAATCCCCAATACGGTTGACAATAAATGCCTTATTAGCTGCATCGCCTGTCCATTTGATGCGTACACCTTCGAATTTCTTATCATACCAAAAGCCAATTAATAGATATGAGCAAAGCCCAACGCCTTCCCAGCCAAGAAATGTCAGCAGGAAATTGCTTGCAAGCACAAGGTTCAACATCATAAATATGAACAGGTTCATATATGCAAAGAACCGCGCAAAACCTCGGTCTTTGTGCATATACCCTATTGAATAAATATGAATTAAAAATCCAACACCTGTTACAATCATTGCATAAAGTATTGATAATTGATCAATTTGATATGATACCTTCACCGAGAACGAGCCCGCTGCTATCCATTCATAAACATCAACTATGATAGGATTTTCGATAGGATGTGAAAGAAGATTTAAAAATATTATAAATGATATAACAAACGATGCTCCGACAGTTGCGGAACCTATAGTTCCAATAAGTGCTTCATTTTTAAGATATTTGCCAAATATACCATTGATTAAAAAACCGAATAATGGTAATAAAGGAATTAACCAAATAATATCGTACATAATTATAGATTAATTTTCAAAAAGGAAATTTAAAAAAAAGCAAATTACTGAAATTTTGAAAAATAAAGTATATTTATTTTACTGACTGCGCTCTATATTTCTTACAAATTTCCTGATCTCAACAATATAGATACAACTTGATATGAACATTAAAATTGTAGTAATGATTAATAAATAAGGGTTTATATATGGTATTTTCAATATTATACCTAATAATGAAATAGCAAGACAAAATGCAGCAATTTTCCCGTAAGTATTTGATGGCGTTATTCGTTTATATTTTTTGAAAATATGGCTACCATAAATTAATTGCGATCCATCTCTAACAATTACGAAAATAAAAAACCATAGTGGTAAAAACTTTTTTATTACTAATATAAGCGCTATAACTCCATAAAGTATTTTATCTGCAAAAGGGTCAAAGGCTTTTCCAAATTCCGATATTTGATTGAATCGCCTTGCTACCCAGCCATCCAATAAATCTAGTATATATGCTATTCCTATCAAAATTAATGCAGCTGCCATTTTTTCATTGTATAAATAATATGCAACAAAAGGTACAAGCAATAATCTGATAAAACTCATCAAATTAGGTATAGTCCAAATCTTCATTTTTAATAGGATATTTATTATATAAAAAAATTCAAACTTACAAAATTCTATAATAATGATAGATGAAAGAAAGTTTCTAAAAAGTTAAATAACAAAAAATTAAGATGGATTATCGGGTGATTTGCTTAGCTTATGCTTAAGTGCTTCATATACCATTGGCAAAATTGAAATGAAAATAATCGCAAATATTACTAATGAGAAATTATCTTTTACAATAGGTATATTCCCAAAAAAATAGCCCGCGAGTGTCGCAATTAAAACCCACAGAACTCCACCAACTATATTATATGTAATGAATTTTCCATAATGCATATTGCCAATTCCCGCAAGAAATGGTGCAAATGTCCTCACAATTGGCACAAATCGTGCAATTATAATTGTCTCATTACCATATTTTGTAAAAAATGTATGAGTTTTGTCAATATGTTTCTTTTTAACAGGACTTTTTGGATGTGATAGAATTTTTTCTCCAAAGAAATGCCCAATCCAGAAATTTGATGTATCGCCTAAAAATGCTGCAATTATCAGGAAAATGATAATTGCCCAGATATTTAATGAGCCAATTGCAGCCATCGCTCCCGCAGCAAATAACAGCGAATCGCCCGGCAAAAATGGTGTAATCACCAATCCCGTTTCAATAAATATCAGTATAAATAAGATGATATATGTAATGGTTCCATAATTTGCAATAATCTCCTCAAGGTGGGTATCAATATGCAAAATAAAATCTATGATTTGGAGAATAAAATCCATTATGCTTTTAAATTAAAATATAAAAATAGACGAAAATAGAGAAATATAGTGTCTTTCCTTTTCACCTTATTTTATAAATATTCATTTGTGATCTCCTTTTGCTGCCTTATAGAATAGAATTTGAATTCATCTAATTTTATTTGCTCATTTGTGCGGACATTGATTTTTAGCAAATACTTTATCATCAATCGTGTTAGATTTGATATTTCACCATCATTCAGATATTCCAACATATATGGATTAACAACTAAATCGAGCGAGAATTCATCTGATTTTGTTTTATATTTTTTCAACCAATTTTCTATTCGATTGAGTATGATAAATTTAGATGGTATGCGCCCCATTCCTTCACAGGTAGGACAAGGATCGCTGATTTTTTCTTCGACGGCTTGGGTTAACCTTTGACGTGTGATTTGCATTAAGCAAAGTTGGGTCAATGGATATACTACTGTCTTAGATTTATCTTTCGAGAGCTCGCGCTTCATTTCGTAGTATACTCGCCTCTGATTTGCTTCCGATGACATATCAATAAAATCAATTACGACAATGCCTCCAATATCCCGCAGACGCAATTGCTTTGCTATTTCCACAACTGCTTCCGAATTAGTTTGGAATGAATTAACCTCTTGCTCACGTTCTTTAGACCGCCCTGAATTGACATCCACGACCGTCATTGCTTCTGTATTGTCAAAAATAATATATCCACCACTTTTCAAAAATACTTTCTTTTGGTATGTTTTTGCAATTTCTTTATGGATGCCGAAGAATTCAAATATAGGTTGCTTGCCTTGATAGAGTTTAACTTTGTCAACCAGATTTGGCGAGTTCCTTTGCAAATATTCAATGATTTCTTTATATAATCGAGATGAATTTGTGACAAGCTGCTCAACGTCAGGGGTGAAATGATCCCGCACAACGCTTGTGGCAATTTCTAAATCTTGATAGAGAAGCATAGGTTCGTGTGCAGTTCGCACTTTTTCCTGAATGTTTTGCCATAATTTCACAAGATCGTTTGCGTCCCGGACCAATTCTGCATCCGATTTTCCTTCAGCTGCTGTACGAATTATAAATCCATATCCACGTGGAAAATTCTTGCGAGCGATTGAACGCAAGCGGCTTTTTTCTTTGAGATTTGTGATTTTTCGCGATATACCAATATTTTTGGAAAATGGGAAAAGCACAATATATCTGCCCGGTATCCCTATACGTGTTGTGACCCGCACACCTTTATTTGAATATGCTTCACGCATAATCTGGACAATCACAAATTGTCCCTCTTGCAAATTTAAATCGATTTCTTTAGATTTATTTACTTTAAATTTTGTCGAAATGCTACTATCTTCCTTTTTGTGAGAAGTTGATTTCCTTTTTTCCTTTGGCTCTTCGATTTCTTCAATTTCATCATTTAGATTAATATCAGGAGAGCTTTCAATATCTGAAAAATGCAAGAAGGCACCTTGTTTTGTGCCAATATCCACAAATGCAGCATTTATGCCAGGAACAATTTTTGCAATTTTTCCTAAGTAAACATTACCTAGAGAACGCTCTTTTTCGGGATTTTCAAAATACAATTCCGAAAGAGAACCATCCTCGGTGATTGCTACTTGCACATCGTTCAATCGGTGGTAAATTATAATTTCTTTCTTCATCTATAAATAAAAAAAGGCCAAGCGTTCCACATACAAGTAAGTCAAACTGACCGTTGCTTCCTTCCGGACCTGGCGGAGTTGGGTTTGCTTAAATTATGTGGTGCTTGACCAAATACAAAATTACGAAAAAATCTCATTTGTTCAAATCCAAAAATTTGCTTAATTTTGTAAATATTCTCTGCGCCAATAGCTCAGTTGGATAGAGCATCAGCCTTCTAAGCTGAGGGTCGCAGGTTCGAATCCTGCTTGGCGTACACTAATCAGTACTACAGAATAAATTAAGCACAGCCTTTTTTGCATTGCTTTCAATTGTTTTAAGAACTTTAATATTCTTTTGCGCAAGCCCTTGGCGTATATTACTGTCTATTTTATTGCATATAACCGAAGAGCATCCGTCCAATAATTTTATTAACTCATCATTACGATTGCTTGCATCTTCTGATGCAACACCATCCAACCTTTCTTTATATTCAAAATTAACAAGTAATTTGTTATCCAATTCATAAATAATAAATCCCTTTGCCTCATCAAATTTTGGGGCAATCTTCACTTTATCATCACTTGGAATAGCAATCTTCATACATAAAAAAATTATCTTTTCTGTTAGACGAAATGCTGAATATAAAATTTAAAAATAATTTATTAATTTGCATTCTTATTATAAATCAAAAATTTTATTGAGCTTACAAATATACTTTTTTATAATTTAAATTTTAATACAATTTCACATTTTTATAGGGTGACGTAATGAAAAAATTAATCATAATCTTAGTTTGTTCAGTGATGACCTATTCAGCATTTTCCCAAGTGGATAGTGTATTGTTTATGTATAAATATCAAAGAGATGTTCCAAGCCGTATGCTGTATGATTTATTGAATATTCAATATATTAGTGCAGTATGTGCAGATACGAATTTGCGTGGTAAACATTTCTTCTTAACTGTTGATGAATATAAAGAAGGTAAACTCGTTAATCACGATGATCTTCAAATTAAAGAACGTGTAGATACAATTCCTGAAGTGACAGGTAAAGGTGATACACTAAAACATATAATTGATTGGGGACGCTTATGTCTATTCGATACATATTTTAAAGAAGTTTCGATAAATTTGATGGGACAATTTCAAAATGATTCTATGAAATTATTATTGAATTATCTCGGTGTAGTAAGACAAGGTGTTCTTGAATGTAAAGAAGATTTTCTCCTACGAGCCGTTAATCAATGTGGTGCTTCAGATTCATTTTATATTCCAACAAATAAAGAAGTTCCTATATTTGTTTTCACATCCCCATTTAAAATTAAAGGGGATGATGGCGTTGTTCGTTATGGTGATTATTGCATCTTAGGTACTCAAAATATCAAAGATTGGTACAAATTATTTAAAATTGAACATTATTATGTATTCAATCTATTAATAAAATAAAAGTTTTATTATATTAAAAGTGCCTAATGGCATATTGTATTAACAATACCTTTAAGCGCTACTGTTTCAAGAGTCTTATAAATTTTCAAACCTGATGATTTTAGCATATCCGATAAGTCCTTATCAATTTTATGGCATATCAATACTTCATTATCACAAAGCAAATTAAATAATATCTCGTTCTTTTTCTCTTGGCTATAATTTTCTTCTTTTTTTAACGGATTTTGCCTGAATTCTATTAATCGCACATTCTCATTCCCCGCCTCAAAAATTACAAATCCCATGCAGTTGTCGAAATCAGACGAGATATTTGTTTTGTCATCTGTTGGTATTGCTACTCTCATATTATCCTAGAACTTTTTCGATTGAACTTCCTGGAACATTTAATTTCGCAAGCAATTCCATAACTTCCTCGATAGATTTTTTACCTAAATCTCCTTTACCGTGTATTCGCAAAGATATGCTTTCGGAATCCACTTCTTTTTGCCCAACAATAAATTGAATTTGAATTTTTTTGGTTTCTGCATCTGCAATTTTGCGATTTATTTTTTCACTTCGGTTATCAATCTGCACTCTATAGCCAGCTTGAGTAAATTCATCTTCTAATTTTTTAGCATATTCAATTTGCTTATCGCTGATTGGCAAAATCATTGCTTGAATTGGTGCAATCCATACAGGGAAATTTCCCGCATAATGCTCAATCAGTATCGACATAAATCTTTCCATTGAACCAAATGGGGCGCGGTGAATTATAACAGGACGCTTTTTCTGATTATCCGCATCGGTATATTCAAGCTCGAATCGCTCAGGCATGACATAATCCACTTGCACAGTTCCAAGCTGCCATTTTCTCCCTATGGCATCTTTTACGATAAAGTCGATTTTTGGACCATAGAAAGATGCTTCACCTATGCCTGTGGTATAATTTAATCCCATTTCATCAGCAACTTCCTTTAATTCCTTCTGTGCTTTTTCCCATATTTCAAGGTCACCTGCCCATTTTTCGGAATTCTCATCGCGAAACGATAAGCGAGTGGTTACTTCCATATCAAATGTTTTGAAAACAAGCTGCGTAAGCTCCACTGTGCTTTTGATTTCGTCTTTTAATTGCTCGTGAGTGCAATAAATATGGGCATCATCTTGAGTAAAGCCGCGCACACGTGTTAGACCCGTTAATTCACCAGATTGTTCATAACGATATACTGTACCAAATTCAGCAAGCCGTATGGGCAAATCGCGATACGAACGTGGCTTTGAAGCATATATTTGATGATGATGTGGACAATTCATAGGTTTTAGCAAATACTCTTCATCTTCAACCTTCATTGGTGGAAATTGCGAATCAGAATAATAAGGGTAATGGCCTGAAGTTTTGTAAAGATTTAAATTACCTATATGAGGAGTGATAACCTCTACATATCCACGCCTTAACATTTCATCTTTTAGGAAATTCTCTAATTTTCTGCGGATAAATGTGCCATTTGGAAGCCAAACAGGTAATCCTGGACCAATTGCAGGAGAAATCATAAATATATCCAATTCCTTGCCTAATTTCCTATGGTCGCGTTTTTCGGCTTCTTCACGCATTTTCAAAAATTCATCAAGCATTGATTGCTCGGGGAATGTTATGCCGTATATTCGTGTAAGCATTTTATTATTTGAATCGCCTCGCCAATATGCTCCTGCTATATTTAGCAATTTTATGGCTTTTATCAATTTTGTATCAGGAATGTGCGTCCCACGGCATAAATCTGTGAAATTGCCTTGTTTATATAATGTTATTTCCTCATCTTTCAATCCTTCGAGAATTTCTAATTTATAAGGATCTCCTTCCTTCTTGAAATATTCAACCGCTTCATCCCAACTGATTTCAAACCTTTGAAATTGACCATCTCTTTGAGCAAGCTCCTTCATTTTTGATTCGATTTTTGGTATATCTTCTGATGTCAAATTAATGCCCTCAGGTAATTCCATATCATAATAAAAACCTTGCTCAATTGCTGGTCCAACCCCAAATTTTGTCCCAGGATAAAGCGATTTCACTGCCTCTGCCATTAAATGTGCTGATGAATGCCAGAAAATCTCCTTACCTTCATCATCATCAAATGTTATAAACCTTACAATTCCGTCTTCATTGATTTTGCGGGATAAATCATACTTCTTCCCATTTACAAAAATACCAATAACTTTCTGTGCAAATTCAGCCGATATTGATTTTGCTATCTCCATTCCTGTTGTTCCATCAGGATATTCACGTTGCTGACCACTAGATAAAGTAATTAACATTATATTTATGATTATTAATTTTAATTTGACGAAATCCTCATTAAATAATTTTTTTAATTTTGCTTTTCTTTACAGTGTAATAATAACAGTAATAATCCGTTATTATTTATGAATTGATTAAATGTATATTTAAATGAAAAGCGGACTTTTATCAGGCTTTTGTATTATTTTAGCAACATTTAATATTTATGGACAGCCAAATCCTAATGTAAAGCAAATTGAGACAAAAGAAAGATTCCAAAATATTAATTTAAAAGCTAATTCTAAAGATTTTAATTTTGATAATGCACTGAAGTCTGCTTCATCATATAAAACTCTTAATCTTTCAAATAATAATTTAGAATATATTGATAGACGTATTAGTGAATTTGTCAATTTAGAGTTTTTGGATTGTAGTAATAATCAACTCATAGATTTGCCCGATGAACTTATTAATCTCACTAAATTAAAGAAAATCAAATTATCTAATAATAAATTCAACCGCTTGCCTGAGGTTTTATATAAAATTCCAAATCTTGAATCTATTGATATTTCTTCATCTATGATTTCAAATATTGATATTAATCTCTCAAGATTTAAAAACCTTAAAATATTGGATTTATCAAGAAATTATATTAAACAATTTAATATTTCAGGTAATAATTACAAGCTGGAAGAATTGCAGCTAAATAATTGCAGAATAAATAATATACCTACATCAATCTTTAAGATTAATTCATTGAAAATATTAGGCTTAAGCGATAACGAAATTGCTTATATTCCTAATGAAATACAACAATTACAAAATCTTCAAAAGCTTGACCTTTCCAAAAATCGGATTTCTAATATTAATTCAGATATATTTGGCTTGCAGAAGCTTTTGATAATTGATTTATCACAGAATCAATTAGGTAATTTTATTATTAATGGTACAATTCCAACAAATATAAGCGAATTAATACTGGGGAAAAATAGTATTTCTAATTTCTCATCAAATAATTTACAAAATTTGAAATTGCTCGATTTATCCTTTCAAAATTCTAAAAAACTCATTGCGAATCTTGAAAAATGCATAAGCTTAGAAATTCTGGATATATCAGGCAATCCTAATTTGCTACTGCAAGGTATGGGAAATCTCACAAACATTGTGGAATTGGATTATTTGAATTCCGATTTGCAGGAATTTCCGGATTTTATCTCTGGTTTATCACGTTTAAAAAAATTGAACCTCTCATATAATAATATTGCATCTATTCCGAATTCTATTGGCAATCTGGCGGAGTTAGAAAATCTCATTTTAATCAGTAATCAAATTTCTTCTTTACCTGAATCGTTTTGCTCACTTCGCAAAATTAAATGGGTTTGGCTTGACAATAATAA
>JAGOIG010000143.1 GCA_017995735.1 Candidatus Kapaibacterium sp.
TTTATCAATTAATCAAAATATTATCTTTACAAATTTAAAAAAAATAGATTTAATTAAACAATTAAGAAATTTTACTCGTCTAAATATTTTACAATTTTCAATTGAACATAATATTATTTAAAAGGTGAATATATGAAAAAGTTCGCATTAATTCTTTCAATGATTTTCGCAATAGTATCTTGCGGATATTCCCAACCAAAATTAGAAGTAATTGGAGGTAACAATTATGATTGGGGAACAACATACCCCAAAGATTCTCCATTAAAAGTAAAAATTAAAATTAAAAATTCAGGCAATGATATTTTAAAAATCTATGAAGTAAAGCCCGCTTGCGGGTGCACAACAGCACCTTTAGACAAAAATGAATTGAAACCAGGCGAGGAGGCAACTCTTGATATTTCATTAAATATCTCAAGCTATACAGGAAGTATAACAAAATCCATCCGCATCACTTCTAACGATCCAACTAATAAAGACTCTTATATTTATTTAAAAACAAATGTATTTAGACCAATAATTGTTCAGCCGAATCAAAATATTACAAATTCTGATATGTTGCTCAATAAAGAAGCGACTTATACATTTCAATTGAAAAATCAAGGTGATAAAGCAATAACAATTAATGATATCACTCATTCTCCTGACAATTTAGTTTTGAATATTGAAAAGGGACAAACAATTGCTCCAAATCAAGTTCTATCCTGTACAGCACGATTTATTCCCCAAAAAGCAGGTAATTTCAGTGGTTATATTAGACTTTCGACAAATGACCCTAATTCAGATAATGTTTATATAAATCTTTATGGAATAGTAAAGGATAGCGGCGCTACTCTTACAGCACCTGTTCCTGCAAAATGATGTATAAAATTGGAATATTGACAATCGGTGATGAAGTTAGAATAGGCCAAGTTGTAAATACAAATGCAGCTTGGCTTGCTTCACAATTAACACAAACAGGCGCATTTATTTCTGAACATCGTACTATTGGCGATGATAGAGAAATAATGCTTAGAGAAATCGACGACCTATTCAAAAAAAATGATTTGCTAATTACAACAGGTGGGCTCGGACCGACCCATGATGATATAACAAAACCCGTTTTACTTGAATATTTTAATGATAAATTTGTCTTTAGTCAAGACGTTTATAATTCCCTTCTAAATTATTTGAAAATTCGCAATAGAGAGCTTACTGATTTAGTCAAAAATCAAGCAATGATTCCCTCTAAAAGCCAACCACTTGAAAACAAAGTTGGAACAGCACCTGGTATACTTTTTAAAAAAAATGGAAAAACATTAATCGCATTACCCGGAGTTCCTGCTGAAGTAAAATATATTACAACAACCCATATAATTCCTTATGTAATTAATGAAATAAACAATTTAAATTGTGAAGTCATTTTATATAAGACTTTCATAACTGCAGGTACCTTTGAGTCGGATCTTGCAGAAAAAATTGGTGATGTCAATAAATTTCTTGGAGAAAGCACACTTGCATTTTTGCCAAGCTATGAAGGTGTTCGATTACGGATTGGAGCAAAAGCTAACACATTTGAAGAAGCAAAAATCGAAATTGATAGACTATCTAAAATTTTATACAACAGAGTTGGTCAATATATAATATCTGAGAATGATAAAAATCTATCCCAAATCGTTGGAGAAAAATTAAAGAATAAAAATCAAACTGTGGCTGTTGCAGAATCCTGTACAGGTGGACTATTAGGAAAAGAATTCACTGATATTCCCGGTTCATCTGCATATTTTCTTGGTGGTATTATTTCATATAGTAATGAAGCAAAAATTAAATTTCTAAATGTAAATAAAAAAACACTTGATGAATTTGGTGCTGTTAGCGAGCAAACTGCAATCGAAATGGCGATGAATGTTCGTGATATTTTCAATTCTGATTATGGAATTTCAATTACAGGTATTGCAGGACCCGATGGAGGGTCTCCTACCAAACCTGTTGGAACAGTATGGATTGGTATTTCGGTTAAAAATAACACATTTGCAAAATTATTCTATTTCGGTGAAATCCGAGAAATAAATCGAAAGCGTGCTGTTGGAATGGCTTTAACACTATTGCTTGAAGCAATTAATTTTAATTAAGTATTCTTAATAAGTATAAAAAAATATTATTATCTTGTGGCGGTTATCTTTGGTGTCGCTGTTGAATCAATCGGTTTAGGGGATTGAATTTGAATATTGAAATACTTCATTAATAATTTTTGTGCAATTGGAGCTGAGATTGCACCTCCCCATCCAGCATTTTCAACAATTATAGCAATGGCAATTTGGGGATTATCCATAGGAGCAAAGCATACAAACCAACTATGATCTCTTCCTGGATTTTGTGCTGTGCCTGTTTTACCGCATACTTTCAATCCCGGTACATACGCTGATGTGCCTGTTCCTGATGTAACAACTCTAAGCATACCTTGTTGAATTATATCAAAATAAACACTGTTAATATTTAATTTCTTAGAACTATAGGGAATTACTTCCTTACGTTGAGTTGCAATTTCTTCAATTTCTTTTACAATATGAGGCTGAAAAATTGTTCCTTTATTGGCTATTGCAGCGGTATATACAGCCATTTGAAGAGGTGTAACAAGAATTTCGCCTTGACCAATCCCATAATTTACCAACCTGCCACCAAAGCTGACATTTTCACCTGCATTTTTATAAAGCCAAGATTTTGTTGGCAATAAACCTGCTTTTTCATTTGGAAGATCTATATTAGTGAATTGACCAAAACCGAACATATTCCCATATTTTTCGAAAATATCCATTCCTATTTTTAACCCAAGTTGGCTAAAGAAGGAATTGCAACTATTTTGAATTGCTCCAATTACATTAATATTCCCATGAGCAGCGTGACATTTGACATCTCGATCACCATAATGAAATGATCCGCTACAATAAAATGTCGAATTTTGGGTGATTACTCCTTCTTGTAGGGCAGCCAGTGCAATCAGCATTTTAAAAGTAGATCCTGGGGGATAAAGTCCTTGAATAGCTCTGTTAATAAGTGGAAAATCTTTATTATTATATAAGTAATCAACTTCCGTTTGAGATAATCTTCCATTAAAAATGTTGGGGTCATAGTCTGGTTTACTAACAAGTGCACGAATTTCTCCATTTCGAGGATCAATAGCTACAATAGCACCTCGATTGCCATCAAGTAATTCTTCTGCGTATTTTTGAAGTTCAAAATCGATTGTAAGATATAAGTTTGTACCACTGACAGGGTTTTGGTCTTGCTTTCCTTCGTTGAATTTATAAACATTTTTGCCTTTGCGGTCAATAGCAATGTATTGGTAACCATCGATACCTTTTAATAATTCTTCATACGATTTTTCAACTCCATTTTGTCCAATCATATCGCCTGATTCTAAATATGGAGCCTTAGAAATTTGCTCCTCGCTTACTTGGCGAATATAACCTAAAATATGTGGCATACGAACGCTATCTTCATAAAGTCGTTTTGTTTCTACTTGAATTGTGACACCGGGTAAAAATTGTTGATATTCATTTAGAACTGAGATTTCTGAAAAATCGATGTCCCTTTTCAATATAGTAGGTGTATATTTATCAAAAGAATTTTTTAAGGAAAAGACTTTCTCAATGGACGTTGGCTCCAGTGTTATTAAATTATTCAGCATAATAAATGTTGTAGAATCGAAGCTGGCAGGGATCACAGCCAGATTATATAATGCTTGATTATGTACAAGCATTTTCCCATTTACATCGAAAATTTGACCACGTGGTGGAGTGACTTTAACTTTTTTAATTGCCTGTGCTTCACTATAGGTTCTATATTTTTGGCCACTAAATAATTGCAATTGAATAACGCGTCCAAAATATACTGAGAAAATAATTATCAATAAGATTTTGATGAAATTTCCTTTTGATGCACCCCTTATTTCTGAATTATCTAATATATTATTATTTTGTTTGAATATTTTCATTTTTCAATAAATGTTAATATTTTTTCTTCTTGTGTTCGTTCATTTGAAATAAAATATTGATAAGCAAGTTCAGAAAAAGCAAAACATAACGCTACTACAAAGGCACCATCACGGAAAGTAAATTGAGGGCTTGTAATATTGCCTATTATCATTGTTGTAACACCAAGAAATCCACATAAAGATATAAACTTATAAAACAAATCTTTAAGACGAAGCGTGGTTATTAATGATTTAAAGAAAAAATATATCACACAAAAAAAGTAAAGTATAGCCATAGGAATACCCACTCTATACATAATGAAAAGGTATCCATTATGTATTATATGTGAATGATAAGTTAATTGGATTATACTGTTATAGTAAGGAAATTTTTTTGCAAAGCCATTCCCACCCATTGGATATTCTTTAATTCGAGAGATAGCGACCTTATACTCTTCTAACCTTGTTTGAACTGATAAGTCCGCTCGTCCCATTGTAGTTGAAGTAAGTCTATTCTCGAGAACTTGAAAAAGAACTTTAGAAATATCACCAAAAAATATATTTG
>JAGOIG010000144.1 GCA_017995735.1 Candidatus Kapaibacterium sp.
TCTAGCAATGGATTTGTGAAAATATTATTAATGCAAAATTAAAGGCGACAAAATGTGGGCAAATATTAAAAATATTATTTTGCGAAATTCGGTTTTACTTTTGCTTGGTATTTTTGGATTATCTCTGCTAAATCCAAATGCAGCAGAAATTAAGACATTGTTGTTTCTTATTGTGTTAGAATCGCTTGCCATAGCATTATCAAGTTTGTCATCCTTTATTTTTACTAAGCTGGATTTCATAAAAAGTCAATCGACAAATGTGCTATCGGCAATTTTTCTATCTGTGCATTTGCTGATTGGATTTGGTGTATTGGGTATATATTTTACGTTTTATTAATAAAAAATATGAAAAAAATAATATTAATATTGCTATTGCCCATCGCATTGTATTCACAATGTAAATATGAATTGCCTGCAAACAGTCAAGTGCTTGATAAATCTATGCAAATTGCAATTGCGCAAGTTGGAACTGTCGAGAAATCCAATCGCAACGATGGCGTTGTGGAAAAATATTGGGAATCTGTTGGATTAACTGCTCCAAGTCCATATTGTGCAGCGGGTGTTTATTATTGTTTTGCAGAAGGTTGCAAAAAATTAAACTATCCAATTTCGTATATTCCAATTCCAAAAACTGGACTTGCTCAAGCAATTTATAATTATGCGAAATCTAATGGGGAAAAGCAAATTTATAAAGCTAATATTCACAACTTGATTATTTGGCGAAAAGGGCAATCGATGTTTGGGCATATTGAAAGAATTATTGATGTGCAAGAGGCAGGATGGGTGCAGACTGTTGCATTTAATGTGAAAAATGAAGCAACAGGAAAGGAAGGTGTATTTATTAAAAAACGAAACATTTATCATCCAATCAGCCGATTAAAAGTGCTCGGATTAGTTGGGTTCAAAGCAAATAATTGATGACAAACAAAGATAAAATATTGGTAATTTCTATATTTCTTAATCTGCTTTTCTTGATAATACTGATTTGCAATCATAAACAAATCAAGACTGTTATTCAGGAAAAGCAGATAAGAGATACAATTATGCAGGTTCTTCCCACCAAGCCTATTATTATTGAAAAAACGATAGCAAAAGTTAAATACGTTCGGGATACGGTAATTCAGACGCAACCATTTATTGCACATTTAGATACGGTTATTAAATATGATACTATTCGCTTGGGATACCAATTTCCCGAGAATTATTTTTCGCTTGAATATCGCAAACATCCCGATACATTGAAAACTGAAATCATTACGCGAACAATTGAACAGAAGCCTAAGTGGTGGGAAGAACCTGCTTATTTTATTGGGGGATTTATAATTGGATATATTATTAAAAAATGAGGTGATAAATTGATACCAAATTCATTATTAACTAACGAGCTAGTGACTCGTGAAAATGCGCTTACATTTCAACGATTTATTGGGATGCTTCCAAATCCTGATAAGGTGATTTTACAAAATGGTGGTGTGGGCAAGATATTTCCTGAGCTAAAAAATGATCCACATATTTGGTCCTGTATGCAATCCCGAAAATCAGGAATTCTTGCTCAAGACTGGGAAATACAAGATAAGGAGGCAAGCTCAGGTGTGGCAAATTTTGTGAAAGAAGTATTTAAAAAAATAGATGTTTTTACATTGATTAGCAATATCCTAGAAGCAGTATTTACAGGTATGCAAGTGCTTGAAATTATATGGCAATTCGATGCAAATGGATATATTATACCACAAGATATTATTGCAAAACCATTGGAATGGTTCTATTTTGATGAAAAAAATAATTTAAAATTTAGAAAGCAGGGCAATACACAAGGTGAAACTTTGCCTGATTTTAAATTTTTAATCCCGCGATATTTTCCGACATTTAATAATCCATATGGTGAGGCTTTGCTTTCTAAATGCTATTGGCCCGCTACGATTAAAAATCTTGGATTTCGATTTTGGATGAATTTTTTAGAAAAGTATGGTTTGCCAATTATAATAGGGCAATATACATATTCACCAACAGCAGAGGAATTGCAGAGCCTTAGCGATAGATTAAAGGAACTTGTCGAATCCCAGGCAATTGCAACGCCAAATGATATAAATATAGACATTCGTGACATAGGGCAATCAAAATCTGTGGATCTTTATGAACAATTAATAAAAATGGCAAATTCTGAAATATCTAAAGTGCTATTATCTGAAACTTTAACAACTGAAATTGAGCGAGGTTCTTATGCAGCGGCAGCTACGCATTATAAAGTTCGAGAAGATGTAATAATGGGTGATAGAATATTAGTAGAAAATACAATTAATACATTATGCAACTATATTATTGAATTAAATTTTCCTGAAAAGCAATCGCCCATTTTCAAATTTAGAACGCAAAGGAATTTGGAATTTGATATAGAAAATGATGTAAAGCTTGCATCTATTGATAATTTCAATTTCACAAAGGAATATTTTATGAAAAAATATGACTTAAAAGAAAACGAATTTTTTATAAAAAATATTTAAAATTTTTGAATAAAAAATAAATAAAAACGTTTACATTTATACAGTAAATGATTTTGAAATTAATGTAGAGATAGAATAATGAATGTTTGTGTTATAATTCCAGCGGGCGGAAAGGGCGAGAGATTCGGTAGCGAAACTCCAAAACAATTTATTGATTTAAAAGGGAAACCAGTAATTGTACATACAATAGAAAATTTCAATGAAATTGATGATGTAAAATCTATTGTTATTGCCGTGCATTCGGAATGGTTTACATTTACAAAGGAATTGGTTCAATCATATAAATTAGAGAAAGTCAAAGACATAGTTGTTGGGGGGAAAGAGCGTCAAGATTCTATATATAATGCACTCCATTCAAAAGCGACTTTAAATGCCGATATTATATTGATCCACGATTCAGTTAGGCCGTTTATTTCGCATCAATCGATAAAAAAGGTAATTACCGCAGCTGATGATAATGGAGCGGTTATCCTTGGAACAACACCAAAGGATCCTGTTAAGGAAATTGATTACAAAAGTGAAGTTATTCGCACATTGCAACGTGGGAAATTATCAATTTCACAAACACCTCAGGCATTTTGGAGAGATATAATAATGAATTCATATGAAAAAGCCAGGGAAGCGAATTATGTTGGTGCTGACAGTTCACAATTAGTAGAATTTGCAGGTTATAAAGTATCTGTGATTGAAGGTGAAGACACAAATATAAAAATCACAACACCACTCGATTTGAAAATTGCAGAGTTATTTCTTGAAGAGAAGACAAAAGAAATCCTTGTTTAAATAGTTTTCAAATCTTACTATTGCACTCGCCCGATATTGAACATATATTTGAATCCAAGCCCAAGCGATGCAGGTCTTGGGCTAAAGGAATCATCAGCAAAGCTTCCCATAGGGTCATTTCTTTTGAAATCCTTTATTGATCCCGTGAACGAATAATTCCCTTCGAAAAACATTACAATCCTGCCCGTTTCATTAGCATAAAGCAATATTTCATAAGCCAAATTTACTGCAATTAATGTGTTCAATTTTGATGTTGCAATATCGCTGTCCTCCTTTTTCCCACTCACTGGAATATCGAAATTAATACCAACCAAAAATCCTGAAATATAAATGCTTGGATTGATTTGGAAATAATTCAAATGGAAGTTTTGATTAGGGCATAAATTACAATTAAATTTTTGTACATAAGAGTGCGTAATATATGCTAAATCAAGCTGAGCTCCCAATTTTGTATCCTTTACAAGTGGATAATAAAAAGAAGCACCAAAATCGGGCAAATTATTAAATCCTATATCGTTTTTAATTCCCCTTGGTGTGGAATTTGCATTAATACCTGCTGAATAGCTTATGTATGCACCTAAGCTCATTGGGAAATTCTGCGCATATAATTGACCCACTATAAAAAAGGTCGCCAGAAGTATTGTAATTTTGAATTTCATCATTAACTCAATTTGTTTATGAATTCAATTGCAAATTATGAAAAAAATATAAAAAAAATATATATTTTTTTGGATTTGGACGGTACAATTACCCAAAATGATTTGACTGACGTAATTTTTAAGAAATATGGCAATTTCGATGATACTCTGGCAAAACTTATAAATAAAGAAATTTCAATATTTGATTATTGGAGAGAATTTGCGAAAGTGCTGCCTATTGATTTCCTAAATCACGGATTAAGTGAAATAATCCAAAGCGAACAAATCGACCCATATTTTATTTCATTTATCGAATTATGCAAAAATTATAATTTGCCCGTTGCAATAATTACTGATAATTTCGATTTAATTGTAGATAAATATTTAAAAGCAAAATTGCCTGAAAATATTTATCAAGATAAAATACAAAATAATATATATTGCAATAGATTATTAAAAACAGAAAATGGATTTATAGTTCAATTTCCTTTTGCAAATGAAAATTGCTAATGTATGTCGGCTGTTTGCAAAAGGAACGTGACTGTTCCTTATACACATCTCCGAGCCCA
>JAGOIG010000145.1 GCA_017995735.1 Candidatus Kapaibacterium sp.
GGATATTATTATCGAAATCGGACCTGGTAAGGGAGTGCTTACTCAATATTTAGCTGATTACCCCAATGAAATTTACGCTATTGAAATCGATAACCGCCTAAGTGATTTATTGACTATGCAATTCCCGAGCAAATATTACCCTAATATCCATATCATAAATGAAGACTTTATAAAATTTGATTTCTCTCAAATCACAAATTCTCAAAATCTTGCTGTAATTGGTAATCTTCCTTACTACTTGACTAGCTCAATTTTATTTAAGCTTTTCGATAATTACAATTTTGTGAAAAATACTGTAATTATGGTCCAAAAGGAAGTAGCAAATCGTTTGCTTTCTTCCACAGACACTAAACTTTATGGAATTTTGCCAATTGCTCTTAGCTTCTATGGAAAAATTACATCAAGCTTTAATGTCCCTGCATATTGCTTTTATCCTCAACCAACTGTTCATTCCAAAGTACTTTCAATTAGTTTTTATAAATCGAACGATAAAGTTCCTCATTCAAAAGAAATAATGACTATGGTGAAACTTATCTTTCAACAAAGGAGAAAAAAATTATCCAATGCTCTTGAATCATATCTATATTCTTGCGGAATTGATTTCAAAGTTTATTACGATAATTTATTGCAAAATCAACAATATAATATTTTAGAATACTTTGATAAAAGACCTGAAAATTTAAGTCGTGATGATTTTATATCTTTATTTAATTCAATTCAATCATTAATCACTAATTCTAAAGAATGAATTTTGAAAGTCTAAAAAGAAAATTTCGCTTTGCGGATTACTATATACTTATCATCTATTCTCTTATAATTATTCTTGATATAATATTTATTAATAATCTAGCTAATCCTTTACTCAATTTCCTTGCTATTTTTTTTGAATTATTTTTCTTTTTACTACTAGTTTATTATGACAATAATGATAGGTCAATAATCACATTATTGCGAAATTTGTATTATATGGCAATTATCTTATTTGTTTATAACCAAGCCCAAGTGCTTATCGCTACCATTCATCCAATTGATTATGATAATACTTTAATTCTATGGGATAGAACAATATTAGGTAATGACATCGGCATAATTCTTGGAAAAATTGCTAACCCTTACTTAACGGAATATTTACAAATTGCTTATGCTTCTTTTTATCTTTGGTTTATTGTAATTGGACTTGAATTTTATAATAGACATTATAAAATTTTTGATATTTACGCTCGTAATATTTTATTCGGTTTCTTTTTTTCATTTTTTCTTTATTTTTTTATGCCCGCAATTGGACCGAGATTCACTGTATTTGATTTTCATAAATTGAATAGCGATTTGCCAGGACTATTTTTGACAGATTTATTGCGTAGCATCATCAATTTTGGGGGTGGTATAACCAATAATACAATAAATCCTGCTTTACTGGCTAACCGGGATTGTATGCCAAGCGGTCATACTATGCTTTCGATAATCAATATGTACTTTGCTTTTAAATATCGATTGAAATCAAAATGGATTGCAGCTCTTTTCGGTGTAAGTATAATTTTTGCAACTGTGTACCTACGTTATCATTATTTTATTGATATAATTGCAGGTGCCCTCTTTGCTTTAATCAGTTTATTATTAGAACCATTAATTCATAAAATTGTAATTAAGTCAGTAAAAAGGCAACCCGAATTTGAGCAATAATATGGTAAATACAGGAATTGATATTTCTATTGTAATTGTGAATTACAATGTGCGAGATTTCCTTAAATCTTGCTTAATTTCTATTGAAGCTGCAAAACAGGGTATGAATATTGAGACTATTGTTGTTGATAATCATTCTCGAGATAATTCAGTTGAATATTTACAACCTCAATTTCCTGATGTTAAATTCATTGCCTTGCCTGAAAATATTGGATTCTCTCGTGCAAATAATCTCGCAATAAAACAATCAAAAGGGAAATATACACTCATATTAAATCCCGATACAATACTTAACGAAGATACACTTTTCAAAATGCGGGAATATATGGACCGACATCCCGAAGTTTGGATTGCGGGGTGTAAAGTTCTTAATTCTGATATGAGCTTCCAGGTGGCTTGCCGACGCGGATTTCCAACACCTTTTGTTTCCTTTACTAAACTTTATGGGTTGCAGGCTCTATTTCCAAAATCTAAATTATTCGGTCGCTATAATCAAACATATCGCTCTATCGATGAAACCTATTATGTTGATGCAATAATGGGAACATTTATGTTCTGCCGCACTGATAAATTACAATATTTAGGAGGATTTGATGAGGATTTCTTTATGTATGGTGAGGATTTAGACCTTTGCTATCGTGTATATAAAGCAGGGGGCAAAATCGCATATTACCACGAAACAACAATCATTCATTATAAAGGCGAAAGCACAAGACGCAGCTCAATAAATGCTATAAAACATTTCTATGAGGCAATGATTATTTTTGTCCAAAAGCATTACGCAAAATCTAAGATTTTTGTTTTGTTCTTAAAGCTTGGAATCTTATTAAGGCAATTTATTGCTTATTTGATGAAATATTCAAAAGAATTCCCATTTATTTTGGCTGATTTGGTAATTGTTATTTTCTCACTCTTGGTAAGTACAAAAATTCGATTCGGATGTGTTTTTGGATTTCCTGATTATGCTTATCCTATTGTATTTATTGTTGTTGGACTTGTCTATCTTTTATCACTTTTTAGCGTTGGTGAATATTTTGAGGGGGAGCATTCAATAAGAAAAGTTCTTTATGGTTCAATGATAAGCTTCTTTATTCTTTCTGCTCTTACATATTTCTTCAAATCATTTGCTTTCTCACGAGGCGTTGTATTAATGACTATTTCGTTTTCGCTAATTCTTTCAAGTCTCTTCCGCTTACTGATAGTATTTTTCAAAAATTTGTCTAAAAAATCTCAAATTCGCCGCATTGCTCTCATCGGGAATAATTCAATAACTAAATATTTCTATAATGAATTAAATAAATACAAAAATGGAAAAATTGAATTGGTTGGCAGTATTTTAACTACTGATGATTATCCTGATGATAACGACATCCCTATCATAGGTAATTTAGAATTCCTTGCAAATAATCTTGATGAATTTGGTATAAATGAATTAATTGTTTGTGAACGCAATGAAAATATTGATAATTTAATTTTGAGCGTCCAAAAGCAATCCCGTAAAAATATTAAACTTCATTACGCAGAAACAATTGACGAGTTCATAGCTTCTGATATAATAAATAAAATTAGTGATTCAAGCCCTCTCCAACAATATAAATTGCTCCTTCCACGATATAGACTTGCGAAACGCTTGACAGATATATTTTTATCATTCTTTGCTTTGACTCTCTTTTTGCCTATAACCTTTGTCAAAAGCAGAAATGATAAAGAATTATTTAAAAAATTGTTCAAAGTATTTATAGGTAGATATTCTATTGTTGGCATCCATTTACAAAATTATATTAGAAATTTCAATGCTAAACCAGGTATTCTGAATTTAGCAAATTTTTTACCAAAGGAACAAACTTCTGAAGATATAATTAGGAAATTAAATGATTATTATGAGCAGAATTACTCGCTATCTTTGGATTTTGATATTTTTCTTAAATCTATAATTTCATATTAATTCGTAATTTTATTTTTTTTCAAAATGGATTTAATAAAATGTTGATTTATGATTTTGAGCAACCAATTTATGACTTAGAAGCTAAAATTAATGAAATTAAGGCATTAACAGGAAGTGATGAATATTCTACAGAAATAATTGAATTGGAAAAGAAACTTGAAGAATTAAAAACAAATATATATGGACGTCTGACACGTTGGCAAAAAGTACAAATTGCAAGGCATCCCGATAGACCATATTCTCTTGACTATTTTACAAATATCTTCGAGGATTTTACTGAGCTTCACGGCGATAGAAAATTCCACGATGATAAAGCAATAATCGGAGGATTTGCAAAATTTGAAGGTAAAAGTGTTATGCTTGTGGGCCATCAAAAGGGGCGCGGGACCAAAGAAAACTTATATCGCAATTTTGGAATGCCAAATCCCGACGGGTATAGAAAAGCTGCACGCTTATTTAAACTAGCGGAAAAATTCAATAAACCTATAATTACTTTTCTGGATACTCCTGGTGCATATCCAGGAATTGAGGCAGAAGAGCGTGGGCAAGCAGAAGCAATTGCTTCAAATTTGATGTTGATGAGCGATTTGAAAACGCCAATAATAGTTGTGATTATTGGGGAGGGAGCCTCAGGTGGTGCAATTGGAATTGGTGTAGGTGATAGAATTCTTATGTTTGAATATTCCTGGTATTCAGTTATCTCCCCCGAACATTGCTCAGGCATACTTTGGCGAAGTTGG
>JAGOIG010000014.1:0-15200 GCA_017995735.1 Candidatus Kapaibacterium sp.
ATATTGCAGGGGTATAGGCAAGAGAAAGTAATTGGGACTGAGTATCGATTAGAGCAGATGCAGTTGGTTTATTGAAAGTAAATCTGACACTATCCAAATTTGTTGCACTTTGCAATGTGACAAATTTTAGAGAAATAAGAGCCGTATTGGAAATACGTGATTCAATAAGAGGTAAGCCATTTGCAACAGCGACAATAATTTTGCCTGGATATTTTTCAACATAAGCTTGAGATTTATCGCCAATATCTCCAATTTGCCACTCTGAGAAGAAAATTAAATCGGGTCGGTCCCAATCTAATTCAAAAGATACTCCATTAAATTTATCTAAGCTATCAATTATAATATCAAGCGAAAAAGGATATCCCGCGGTTATAAATCCCGCTCGGATGCTATCAACATCATTTCGTTCAATATGGATTGCTGCTGCTTGAATATTATTATAAGAAAGCAGAAGAAATAGAATTACAAGTGATAATATATTTAACTTTTTCAATTGCATAGTAAAGATAAACGCAATATTTATGCCAAAATGCAATATTTATTAAATAATATTGCTTAAAACGAGCTAGTCAAAGATAAATAAAATCCATTAGTTGCAGGAACTGTTCGGCAAATTCCACCAACGCAGATTATTCCACCAGGGTTTCTACCATAACTTAATGAAAATCGATTACCACCCATCAAATATGCAACATTAACTGTATAAAAAAGCAATTGATGGTCATCGAACGCATTACCATAATTCCAATCCAAAGCAACAGAGGTCATAAGCGAACCCCAAAAAGTTGTCTCAATCAATCCTGAAAGCCAATTTCCATTTTCATTATCTGGTTCGTGCAATGTCGAATCTTGCGTTTGCCATAAATGCTCAATTTTTGAATGCAAAGCAAAATCATTTGAAAATCGATATGTCCCCTCTAATCCTATAATATTCAGATAAATTTTCCCATAATGAGGTGCGCCACTAAAGAATAAAAAATCTTTATTATTTACAACATTTGCGTAGCGCAAAACAATTTCTGCATTTAAGCCAATATATCGAGTATAATCAAAATTTATATCTTGAAAAAGTAGTGTATCGGCTATATCAAAAAAATTGGCTTTATATGTATATTTATCAATTTGGTCTTTTCTTATTGAATTAATTCGCGAGAAGTTAAAGCTGAAATCTGCGCCATCATCACCACCAAAGAATGAGCCCTCTGCCAGATGATAACTGAAATCATATTGCAATCCTGCTTCGCCATTTAATTGTGTGGAATATGGGAAAATAGTATAGCGAGAGAAAAAGTGTTGTTTAGTGAGCGGAGGAATAAAATTTTGTGTAAGTTGGGTTGAGCGTGCATCACGTTGTGCTCTCAGATCCATATTATCAACTCGGTGAAGCGATACTGTTGTGCCAAATCCTTCTCCATAATAGCTCATATTCAAAATCACGCCATTTCCATCATTATATGTAAAATTGTTTACAGCTGCGGGATGATTAAAAGTATAGCCGAATTCACCATCTACAGAAAAATGTGGGCTATATAAGCCTGCTCGAAGAGAATATGCAAGTTCATTTTGCGGTAAAATTAAATTAGGATTGTCATCAGCTTCGTATTTACTTACAACTGAGGCACCAAAAGTTACATTCCAATTATTTGAAAATGCTTTTTTAAATAAATCAGCAAAATTCATATCAATATTAGCTGCCCGCAAGATTGAATTTGATGTAGTCCAGAAATTTCTCATTTTGCCAATCATTACACGTGCATCAATTCCTTTGATTGGACGTACAACAAATCGCGCACCCTCAATCGAGTTATCAACACCAAGTACAGGGTCCCAATATGAACGCAAAATAAGACCGCTGCCAAATTGTTCATAAAAATTGCCTGCACTAATTTCAAATTCATCGCCGTGGTAAGTAATACCTTTATAAGGGATTCCGCTTCCCTTATATCGAGAATCAATTCCAAGAATTGGATTAAGATAGGATTCGAAACGTGCAGCAATCTCAAAATTGCCAATAATATAATTCAAATTTAAATATGAATTCGATAAAATTTGCTCGGGGGTTGATGGTGCATTGATCAGTGAATCGCTTTTATAAGTTTGCGCTTCGATTGAAATATTGCCTGATAATTGAGAAGGAATTGCTGATTGAGAATATAAATGTAAATTTGCAAAAAGATAAATCAATATAAGTATGAAGTATTTTTTCATAATTAATAATTTTGATATTTATATAAATATTCAAATTAAATAAATTTTTTAGAATAACAATTTTGAATAATAAATTTCGTTAATACTAACATATTATTTATATATAATTAAATATGGAGAAAAAAATGACTAATTCAGAACCTTCGCTTGGCGTAATTGAAATCGATTTAACAAAATTATCAGAAAATCAGTTGCAATTTCCATTTGCACAAGAGCCCTTAGCATATGATAAATCAGCACTTGAGCCTTATATCGACGCCACAACAGTGGATATACATTATGGCAAGCATCACAAAACCTATACTGAAAAATTCAATGCAGCAGTTGAAGCCGATAATGCTACAAAGACTTCAATTATGGAAATTTTTAAGAATATTAGTAAATATTCAGATGCAGTAAAAAACAATGGTGGCGGATATTTCAATCATTTGCTATATTGGAAAATTATGACACCCAATAGTACAAAGCAGGCAATAGGCGAATCGAAGGAAGCAATTATACAAACTTTTGGCAGCTTCGAGGAATTTAAAAAATTATTTAGCGATGCAGCGGTGAATAGATTTGGCAGTGGCTGGGCATGGCTAAATATGGATAAAGATGGGAAGTTGTTTGTTTCATCGACTCCTAATCAGAATAATCCCTTAATGGATGTAGTTGCTCAAAAAGGATTACCACTTCTATTAATTGATGTATGGGAACACGCTTATTATTTAAAGTATCAAAATCGTAGAAATGAATATGTCGAAAATTTCTGGAATGTTATCAATTGGAATGAAGTTGAGCGACGATATCAGGAAGCAAAATCAATAATTAAGAAATAATTAGAAATTTGATAAAAGAATTTCAAATTTATATTTCAAAAAAACCCTTTCTTTTTGGAGAAAGGGTTTTTTTAAATTTAAATAACCTAATCATCTGCAAGTATTCACGGTTTATTATCTGAATAGTTGCAGGAACGCTGTAGGATTTTGATTTGCTTGAGACAAAGAAATCAATGATGTTTGCTGCAAGAATTGAGCTTTGATTAAGTTCATTTGCTCTTGAGCAACATCAGCATCTTCGATTCTCGAAATAGCTGCTGTATAGTTAGTAATTTCCGACCGAATCAAATCTTCTTGTGATGTAAGACGATTTTCGATACCACCAAGATAAGAGGCAACTTTATTGACGTTATCCAATGCTAATTGAACACTTGTAAGTGTAGCGCTTACTTGTGTATAGCCAAATATACCTAAGTTTGTAGAGGTAATTGCATTTAATGAAGACAAATTAAGACCAGTTACACCTGCAAAAGTAGTTCCTGTAGTCTTAAGATCAAAAGGTGCATCAACATTGAATTTAGCAGCTGCAGTAGCATTATTCTTTAGATCAATTTCCATTGTCAGCAACGCATTATTAGCTTTGAATCCAATTGTCCATTCACCCGAGAATGTTCCATCAAGTAATTGTTTCCCGCCGAATACAGTTGCATCGACGACGGTTTGGATTTGCTCTGTCAAGCGGTATGCAGCTTTTGCAAGGGCAACTTTTTCATCAGTTCCCAAAGCACCGCTCGCAGCAGTTGCTGCCATCTCTTTGATTTTTGTGAGCAATCCACTAATATTGTCTAATGCATCTTGAGTCAAAGCAGTAACGTTCTTTGCTTCTCCAACAGCATTTTGAGATGATTTCAACATCTCATTTCTCGCATTTAATGAACGAGATGTGATATATCCTGCAACATCATCGGCAGCAGAGTTGATTCTCTTACCTGTAGAAAGGCGTAATTGGCGTGTCGCAATGTCATTATTCATTGCTATTAACGCATTATATGCGTTCATTGCCGGAAGATTCGATCGAATTTTCGATTCGTTTGAAAATACAGTTGGCATAATTAACCTCCTTGTAAATTATATTTAATCCATTAAAATTTTTATTGGGTATCCTACCAACTTTGTTCCTCAATTATATTTATCGTCAACTCTATCAAAAAGTTTAGTTTATACAAATAAATTCTGTGGATACTTGTTAAAATTTTTGAACTATGTCGCGATATTGCACTCACTTGGCGGAGATTTGCACAAGTATTATCTATAATTCGCAAAGGGCTGAAGCCCTCTGTTGCAATAGAATGGGATTATGCACCAGCTAGCTTTAGCTACCAGCACGGATTCTTTTTCAACACAATGACAGCCGCGAATTGCGTCTACATAATTATTACATTTGATATAATCCTATGATAAATAATAATACCAAAATCGGCGTGATTGGTGCGGGAATGGTGGGGCTTCCACTTGCGGAGCTGCTTGCAGAAAAAAATATATTGGATTTTATTTTAATCAGAAACCCTCAAAAAGCAGCAGCTGTCCCACAAATAGTACGAAATAATGCAAAAATATATAATGATATAAGCCAAATACCTGATTTGCCTGATATTATCGTTTTGACTGTCCGAAATAGTGCCTACAAAGAAATTGCTGATAAATTAGCTGAGCAATTTAAATCTAATTTAGCAAATAAATATATTTTTCATACATCGGGTCCGATGAGTCTAGAAGTCCTTGAACCTTTAAAAAATTATGGTGCTTATATATTTTCAGCGCATCCATTTCAAACATTTTTTGAGGCGGACAAAAACGTGTTTAATAATTTAATTTGGGGAATTGACAAAGGCAATACACCTATTGAAGATATTTCGCAAATTATCGCAATGCTAAATGGAAAACCCCTGTTTTTAAATGATTTTCAAATTGCCCACAAAGATCAATACCATTTAATTGCTGTTGCTTGCTCGAATTTTTTATTTGGAATTATTGAATTTGCAAAGCTTTTAGGGGGTGAAATTAATTTGAATAATAAAGAATTGGTTTCTCAAATTCTATACCATACAATCGAAGTCGGACTTAATAATTTTGATGATATAAATAAATTTCCAATATCGGGACCACTTTCACGTGGCGATAAAGAGGTGTTGCTTGGGCATATCAATTCATTAAAATCTGCAGAGCATTTGCAAAATGCATATAAGTATTTCTCACTTGCAACATTGGAACTATTAGAGCAAAGCAATGTTATTACTCAAGATAAAGCGCGAGAAATAAAAGAATTAATGAAAACATAAATTCAAATTATTCGATATTTTCAAAAAAAATGTGCAATTGCCTTATATTTCATAATTTTGTAATTAATGGCAGCAAATCAAGATAATCAAGAACGGGCAATACGGATAATTACATCAAATCGACGGGCTGAACACGATTATGAAATAGTTCAGAGACTCGAAGTGGGTGTTATGTTGCAAGGCACAGAAGTGAAATCATTACGTGAAGGCAAATGCAGTTTGCAAGATGCATATTGCGGATTTCCAAAGCGCGATTCAAATGAATTATACATTTATAATATGCACATTCCTGAATATTCACACGGCAATATTGCAAATCATAAACCCAAGCGACCCAGAAAATTACTTCTGCACGAACGAGAAGCACGGAAATTACACACTGCAATAAATGAGAAAGGACTGACAATTATTCCACTAAGTGTATATTTTTCAGGTCCTTATGCAAAGGTAGAAATAGCACTTGTGCGTTCTAAACGTAAATATGACAAACGTGAAGAAACGAAGGAAAAAGAAATTTCAAGAGATGTCAAACGAAAATATGGTAAAGTACTATGATATTCCCACCAATAAATGAACAAATGGATATAATTCGAGAGGGTGCTGTCGATATTATACCCGAAGATGAGTTAGTCAAGAAATTAGAGAAATCAATAAAAAATAATAAACCTTTAATTATAAAATTAGGTGCAGACCCGAGCCGTCCTGATTTGCATATTGGACACGCTGTTGTGTTGAATAAAATGAGACAATTTCAGGATTTGGGGCATATAGCGACTCTAATAATTGGGGATTTTACCGGAATGATTGGTGATCCAACGGGACGCAATAAAACTCGACCGCCATTATCTTTAGAAGAAGCTCGCGAAAATGGTATCAGCTATCTCGAGCAAGCGACTTTGATTTTAAGCAAAGAGCGTTTGCAAGTTCGCCATAATTCCGAATGGCTTGGGAAAATGTCATTTCGGGAAGTGATTGAACTTGCTTCAAAATATACAGTAGCGCAGTTGCTCGAGCGCGACGATTTCTCAAAGAGATATAAAGAAGGCACAGCAATTGGCGTTCACGAATTGCTTTATCCGCTTGCTCAAGCTATGGATTCTGTTGCGATTTGCTCTGATGTTGAATTGGGCGGAACAGACCAGAAATTCAATTTGCTTGTCGGTCGGGAAATCCAGCGCAGTTATGGAATGGAACCGCAATGCATCCTCACAATGCCAATTCTTGAAGGGATTGATGGAGTCGAGAAAATGAGCAAATCATATAATAATTATATTGCTTTGACTGACCCGCCTGATGAGATGTTTGGCAAAGTTATGTCTATACCCGACAAATTGATTGGAAGATATTTATTATATGCAGCATTTGAGAACCCAAAGGAAGTAGAAAAAATTCAAATGCAAATTGATAATAATGAAATTAATCCGCGCGATGCGAAAGTTTCACTTGCTATGAAAATTGTTGAGAAATATCACTCAAAAGAAGCAGCAGAGCAAGCTTTGGAAAATTTTGAAAAGATATTTAAGAAAAAAGAATTGCCCGATGAGATTCCTGAATTTGTATTGCAAAATGAAAATTCAATATTTAATATTCAGGATATTTTGGTAATGACGCAGTTAGCACCATCGAAGAAAGAAGCTAAACGTCTTATTGAGCAAGGTGGCGTTTATATCAATAATGAAAAATTAAGCGATCCTTATGCAAAGATTGATTTGACTGAACCCAAGATTTTCAAAGTCGGAAAACGGAAATTTTTAAAAATTAAAATAAAATGAAACAATTTTTTGTCTTATGCGCGTTTATTAGCCTTTTTTTCTCAGCTTCTCTAAACAGTTTTTCTCAATTGCAAATTAGCGAAATAATGTACGATCCAAAGAGCGGTGCTCAAGAATGGATTGAACTTTATAATAATTCGGAAAACAACATAACAGATCTCAGTTTTTCGATTGCTGATCTCGTGAGAACATATAATTTCACAATCCCTCATGCTTTGCAAAAGCAATACATTGTGCTTGCAAAAGATACTACACAATTAAAAAGTATTCACCAAATCCCTGATAATTCATTGCTAATTCAAACATCAATTCCTGGATTAAATAATGATAAAGATTCGCTTTTTCTGCGGAATTCTGATAGTATTGTGATTGATACACTATTTTATGAGGGAAAATGGTCTCCCCAAGGTATCTCACTTGAAAGAGTAAATTTTTTGATACCCGCAAATTCAAATGATAATTTGAAAGCTTGTATTGCATCTGATTCCTCGACGTGTGGCAAAACAAATAGTGTGCTTGAAACATCAGTTAAGCCTGATACAATATCAAGTAAAATACACTTATATCCAAATCCCTTTTCACCAAATGGAACTGATGGCAAAAATCAATGCACAATTAAATATATATTGCCAAATGAGCAATTCAAAGCAACTTGCAAAATATATAACTTAAATGGCATCGAAATACGCACACTTGCTAATAACGAAATATTCGATCAAGAATTAAATTTGAACTGGGATGGTGCAAATGATAGCGGCTTTAGAATGCCCGTTGGTGTATATCCCGTAATTTTAGAAATTCTGGATTTGAAGGATGGGAGCAGCAAAGTAGAAAAGGGTGTCATTGTGATAGGAAGATAAGGAAAGAAGTAAAAGTAATTATTTTAAAAAAAATACTTTTTTATATAATAAATATTTTCAATAAATTTTCAATTATTATTCATACGCCTTGAATTATTATTTCAAAATTATTATCATTTGCTTCAAGAAAAAGTTTATCAATGAATTCAATATTCTTTTTGTTTAGACCAGCAAAGGATTTAAATTTTTCAATCTCAGAAATTGAACTATGAGATGATATTTGACCAGAAATTTTATTGGAAGTTAATTTTAACAAAGGCTGTGGAATAAAATTAATATCATTAATTTTGACATTATTTAAATTTGAGTATAAAATCATCTTTA
The DNA here is from genome assembly GCA_017995735.1 of Candidatus Kapaibacterium sp. Taxonomy (GTDB): domain Bacteria; phylum Bacteroidota; class Ignavibacteria; order Kapaibacteriales; family UBA2268; genus UBA2268. The sequence continues at coordinate 8,265 of JAGOIG010000014.1, forward strand.
AAAGCCCGTCCTTTATATCACCTCTACCTGGCAATTTGTAATTTGTAGAGTGTTTTCCTTCAATTAATTGTAATTTATTATTTAAAGTAGAAATTTCATCAGCTGTAAAATAATATTTGCCACCAAGATAATTTTCAATTGTAATAGTAGCTTTTGAGGATGTAGATAAAAATTCTTTTGGTTGATGAGTAAGTAGTTCTCTATTTTGCGCTTCGTTTGCTTTTTTTCTGGAGGTATTCATAAAATCGGTAATATCTTTTTGGAATTGTTCTTTAAATATTTCAATTCCTTTTGGATTATGGAAAGGAATGTTTAATTTCTTTGACAAACGATTATAATTCTCTTGCACTAGTTCGATAATCGAAGGCAATGTATCCTGTGTCTCTTTTAAATTCCAGTGTAGTGCAGAACTGTGATAATTACTTATTTCAATTATTTTATTTTTAATATACGTATTATCAAATTTTTGATTTGTTATCTTATTTTGTTTGCGGGGATTAATAGAAGCATCATTATAATAAGCAAAAATTACATAAACATCCAGAAGACTCATTAGGGAAACAGTATCCCATTGAATATAATCTCTGTCACCTTTTACTCCTTCATCTTTAATAATAGGAATGACAGTTATTCTTTTTGGCATATTCAATGTGTTATAAATTCTTTCATAAGGGTAGGAGCGAGTTCTTTTTGGTGATACCCACTTTGAAATTCCATAGTTATATTTTTTATCGGATAATGAGAAACAAGATGGAGTTGAATTAATATCAAATTCGTTAAATGTAACTTCATTTAAATCAGGAGCACAATATATCTTATATTTAATTCCTTGAATTTTTGCATTAACTCTCATATTATTTAATTTTAAAAATTTTTGTTTCCAGAATATTCAATATTTCCATTTTTATTTTTACAAATATTTCGCTCTATTATTTCGAGATGATCTTCATCATTGAATATATTTATATTTATATCAAATCCTGTTTTTATTCTGATTATTTTTTCTAAAGTTCTAATTATTTCGATACCAATAGAATTTCTTTTTAATTGACGTGCTACTTTCATAGTAGTTCCACTTCCAAGAAATGGATCAAGCACAGTCTCGCCAACATAAGAATACAATTTTATTAAACGATATGGCAATTCTTCAGGAAAAGCAGCAATATTTTTTTCAAGTACTGAATTAGGAAGGACATTTGTCATTTCCCAAATAGTTTTGTTCCAGTTGTTTTTTTGAAATTCATTTACATCTATCTTTGATAGTTCCCTAATTTCCTTTGGAATTGAATGATAATCGAATTTACCTTTTTGAAAAATGATTATATTTTCTAAAAGATTATCAGGATAAAAGTACATTGGATATGGATTTTGCAATAACACGCCACTTCTTCTGCTAATTCTTAAATATCCATCGGGTTTTTTCCAAATAATCCTATCGCGATATGAGAAACCGACATCTTGAAAGATTTTTGTAGCATCCGAAACAATAGAATATTTTTTACCATCGACCAACATATCATCTATATTTAATGCAAATATGCGGCCATTACTTAAAACACGAAAAGATTCTTTGGCAACATTTTCTAACATTCCTAAATATTCTTCATAGCTACTATATAGCCCCTCATAATCAAACGGGGCATTATAATAAGGTGGGGAAGTAACAACAAGTTGAACACTTGCATCCTCTATTTCACTCATATCAATACTATTACCAAAGATCAATTTATGTAATGTACTCATCTAAAATAATCCTAATTTGATTTTTATGCTTTCTATTATTTACTTTTATACAAATTTACAAATTAAATAATTTATTACTTTTTTTTATTATTAATTTATTTAACTATTTATTTTTTAAAAACACAATAATAATATTTAATTCGTATTACTGAAAAGTAATTTAATATATAATTAATTTTTTTAAAATTCATTATATTTGTAATATTATTGATATGAAAATTGTAAATTATAGTATAATAAAAATCTAATTATATTTTATGGAGTTTTTTATGAACAAATTTAGAAAATTAGCTGCCCTGTTTGTAATATTTTTATCAATTACAAGCATCAGCTTCGCAGCTGAAAAGGTCGTGCTCCTTGAGCAATTCACGGGAGCTTGGTGCGGTTATTGTCCTGATGGATCTTATAGAATGGACCAGATAATTGCAGCAAATCCAGGAAAGGTCATTGGTGTCAGATTTCACACAGGCGATCCAATGGAAATTCCAGAGGTAAACACAATTGCAAATACTTTAGGACTTACAGGAGTCCCAACAGGTTTGGTTGATAGGAATTCATTTTCGGGAAGATATTTTCTTGACAGGGGATCTTGGACTTCAGCAGTTTCACAATCTCTTCAGAATCCTGCTATTGTGGATTTAAAAGTCGAATGGTTCTATGATGATGCAACACAAGCCATCAATGCAACAATCACAGGGACTTTTTCACAAGCCATTAGTGAAGATATCAGATTTAATGTATATGTTATAGAGGATAGTATTCCTTCTACTGCATCAGGGTATGAACAACATAACTACTATAACTCTGATCCTTCGAGTCCATTCTATCAAAAAGGGAATCCAATCCAGGGCTACTATCACGATAAAGTTGTGAGAGCAGTATTGGGTGGAGCTTGGGGACAAGCTAATTCAATCCCTTCACCTGTTGTTGCAGGAAGCAAAGTTAGTTATAGTTTTTCTGTAGCTAAGAACTCAGATTGGAATATTAAAAATATTCAATTAGTTGGACTTGTCCAATATTCTACACCTACAAAGAAACAAATTTTAAATGCGGTAGAAGGTACGACAGTTGTTCCAAAAACAAAAATCACAGCCACAGGAAATAGATTGTTTGCTATGCCATCAGGCGGAACAAATGTGTATTCTATGACAATTAAAAATGCATCCACATTACCAATTGAATATGAAATAAACACAACCAATTCTAATTCGGCATGGAATTTAACACTATCCCCTGATGAGACCTCGTTTACACTTCAGCCAGGTATGACAAAGAAAATTGATGTCCTCTATACAGTTAATTCAAAAGGCTCTGGTACAGCTTCAATCGAGGTTTCAGAGGTTGATGGTGTTTCACTTTTGACATCCATCAGAGGATATTCATCTGATGTGGATTTCTTGCAAGTAAAAGTTGATCCGAATGACTATGGCATAGGAAGTATAATTACTTCTTTCAATGATTTTAAAGATATGATTCCAATCCCAAAAGATGATTATTTACAATTGAGCTCGTCATTTACAAATCAGCAAATTGTTTATTGGTGCTTAGGAGAAGAGGGAAGTTTTGATACAGATCAATCAAATGTAATCCAACAGCTAATAAGTAAAAAAGTTAGTATTTTAATCACAGGGCCAATATCATATTATTCAATGAATCAAATAATGCCAACTGTTCTATCTCAACTTGGTATTAGTTATATTGCTCCCGAATATTCAGGATATAATACGGGTGTTATAAATCTTGCGGGAGTTGATGGCGATCCTATTAGCAACGGTTTCTCATCAACAGCACAACTTACAACATATTTACCAATGAAAGTAAGGATTACTAATTCTGCAATTGCATTTCCTGTAATAACAATTAATTCCAATAAAGATACTATTCTTGCTACAAGGTCACTCCTTTCATCAGGTGAACGTATTGCTATATTTAGCTTCAATGTTGGTAATATCACAACCGCTACACAAAAAAATAATTTAATGAAAAATGCAATGAATTGGTTGTTAGGTATTGAAACAAAGAGTCCAAAAATCGCTGTATCAACTACAACGCTCGATTTTGGCGACGTCGCAACTGATTCCTCTGGTGAGAAGACCTTGACTATTCAGAATAATGGAACAGCAGACCTTACTATAATATCAACAGACATTACAAACAATGCCGATAATTCATTTTCTATTGTTCAATCACCTGCATCTACAATTGCACCTGGAGCATCAAGCGATGTTGTTATTAAATTTGCGCCAAAGGATTTAAAGCTTTATTTGTCACCAAGATTGCAAATTGTTTCAAACGATCCAAATAGTCAAACAACCGAGGTCAGCTTACGTGGTCGCGGAACTGTTCCACAGGGAATTTCACCCGATATTCTTAGCTATTTCAATGTCACCCCAAATGTAATTTCTGATAATGCAAATATCAATTTTGCTATTGCATCGCCTGTTCCACAAAATGTGCAGATATATTTAATGGACCTTACAGGTAGAAAGATTGCTGATATTAAAGATGGTGTATATTCTTATGGTGAATATAAGCTTGATTTTTCAACATCGAATCTTACATCAGGAGCATATTTTATTGTAGCTCAAATTGGAAATAATATTGAAACTATAAGAATAAATATAGTTAAGTAATAGTTATCATAATTTTGTTATCTTACCTTTAGGTAGGAAAATTATACAAAGGCTCATAATTTTGAGCCTTTTTTATTAATGATTAATTCTCCCGTAGAGAAAATATATTTGTTCTCTTTTATTAATTATTAATTATTAATTTTTAAAATTTTCTTATTTGTATTATCAAAACATAAAATTAAATAATATCCAGATTATGATATTTATTATAAACTTTGAATAAGGAATGTAAAAAAATGAGGTTCTGCGGAGGATGAGAGATTCGAACTCCCACAGGCTTGCGCCCGGCGGTTTTCAAGACCGCTGCAATACCATTATGCGAATCCTCCATAATAGAGATTACAAAATTAAGAAAATCAAATAAAATAAATGGTATAAGAAAAATCAGATAAACTTTTGCTTTGTAATTTAAAATTATTAAATATTATGTTCGTGTAATATTTATAATTTTGAGAATCAATTGAATCAAATATGCCTAATATCGAAATAGAACAAATTGAAAAGCAAAGAATGGATACCAATTTTGAAGGTGCAATAATCGACACAGGTGTAAAGGGTGCTGACATATCCGACCGTATCTTTTTTACTCAAGCTGCAATTGATACAATTAAAAACGAGATTGCCGAAAATAATATTGGAGAAACATATTTTATTAGACTTGCCACACGAAGTTTAGGCTGTCTTGGTATGCAATATAAAATCGGATTTGATATTGCAATAAAAGATGATGACCGTGTGTTTGAGCTTGATGGGATTAAAATTGTCATAGAATCGCATAGTCTTTTCTATTTTATGGGTGTAACTATTGATTTCGTTGATGATATCAATGGTACGGGCTTTATTTTTCATAATCCACATACTCAACCCACTTGTGGATGTAGCCATTAATTTTTTAATTCAATAATGTTTATTAAGTTTGTATTTTAATTTCCATTAAGGTGCAATTATGATTGATAAAATTGTTGAATATTTAGGAAACAAAGCAGATTATTTATTGAATTTTAAAGACCCAAAAATATCTAAGGATTTGCTTACTACACCATCTTCAGATTTTGTTGATAAAGTGTTTCTCAATAGCGATAGAAATAATCGAGTGTTGCAAAATCTAAATCGAATTTTTAACACAGGAAGGCTTGCTGGCACAGGTTATTTATCTATTTTACCTGTTGACCAAGGCGTAGAACATTCGGCAGGTGCAAGTTTTGCAAAAAACCCAATATATTTCGACCCCGAAAATATTGTAAAACTTGCTATCGAAGGTGGATGCAATGCTGTGGCATCGACTTTTGGTGCGCTAGGAATGGTATCCCGCAAATATGCTCACAAAATTCCTTTTATTGTTAAGATAAATCACAATGAATTGCTTACATATCCAAACAAATATGACCAGATTTTATTTGGTACCGTTGAAGAAGCATACAATATGGGAGCAGCAGCAGTGGGTGCTACTGTTTATTTTGGTTCTGAGGAAAGTTCTCGCCAGATTATAGAAATTTCGGAGGCTTTTGCTTATGCTCATGAACTCGGAATGGCAACTGTGCTTTGGGCATATTTGCGTAATAATGCATTTTCCCGAGATAAAGATTATCACGTGTCAGCAGATTTGACAGGCCAGGCAAATTATCTTGCTGTGACAATTGAGGCAGATATTGTTAAGCAAAAGCAACCCGAAGTCAATGGCGGCTACATTGCAATGAATGCGGATGGGGTCAAATATGGGAAATACTCTGATTTAATGTATCAAAAGTTATTGAGCGACCATCCAATTGATATGACCCGTTATCAAGTAGCAAATACATATTTAGGAAAAGTGGGTTTAATTAATAGCGGTGGTGCATCAGGCGCAAATGATTTCCAGGAAGCAACAGCAACTGCCGTAATTAATAAGCGTGCGGGAGGAATGGGCTTGATCTCTGGTAGGAAATCATTCCAGCGTCCAATGGATGAAGGTGTGAAATTGCTTAATTTAATTCAAGATGTATATCTATCAAAAGAGATTGAAATTGCTTAAGTTGAAATAATCACCGTATGTTTGTAATAAACAGAAAATGCGAACATACACGTAGAGACGCCATATATGGCGTCTCTACAATTGGATGCAACAGAGGGCTTAAGCCTTCTGTTATAAATTCTTGTTATTCTGATTGTCTTTATGCAAATATTAATAATAATGCTCGGAGCAAAGTCAGTATCCCGTGACAAATAGAGCAGAAATATATGATAGAGCTAAAGTAATTTCCGAAGCAATACTTGGATTAGTTGCATTGCATTCTATAATTGCTCTACTTGCGGCAATTGGATTTTATATTGATGAAAATACAATTAATTTACTTGTAACAACCACAAGATTTTCGCTTGCATTTTTTATAATTCAGGAAATTATAAGATTTATCTTCTATCCAAAACGCTCTTCTTTCTTTGCAGAAAGATGGCTTGAATTCATTTTTTCAATTTTATTTTGTGCAATTTTAATTTTCCCGTCAATTATTTTTGAATTAATTGCTTATTTTGCACCAAAAATTACCCCGAAAAATGCAAGTATAATTTTTTTGACAGTAAT
>JAGOIG010000014.1:15300-20832 GCA_017995735.1 Candidatus Kapaibacterium sp.
TTGAATTCATTTTTTCAATTTTATTTTGTGCAATTTTAATTTTCCCGTCAATTATTTTTGAATTAATTGCTTATTTTGCACCAAAAATTACCCCGAAAAATGCAAGTATAATTTTTTTGACAGTAATAAATATTATTTTACTCATAATATTTATTATTAAAGCAAGCAAATATACAGATACATTTCTCAAAATCAATCTCCATCCTGCAGCAATTTTTGCAATAAGTTTTGCGACAATCATTCTAATTGGCTCATTTATGCTAAGTCTTCCGAAAGCAACAGTAGAGGGTGAAGCCACAACATATATCGATGCACTCTTTACAAGTACAAGCGCAGTTTGTGTCACAGGCTTGGTGGTTGTTAATACTGCAACCCATTTCACTCAATTTGGTCAAATAGTGATTTTACTTTTGATTCAAATTGGTGGATTAGGTGTGATGACGCTGACTACCTTTTTTGCCGCAATGTTTGCAGGTGGGTTGAGTGTGCGTGTGCGTTTACTTATGAAAGAATATCTCGGACAATTGCAAATCGGAGGTGTAGCAAAATTAATAAAGCAAATATTTGGATTTACATTTACAATTGAAGGAATTGGTGCAATATTACTTTTTGGTATTTTAACAGAAACTTCAAATTTATCGATTTCTGAACGTATTTATCAATCAATTTTCCATTCAATTTCAGCGTTCTGCAATGCAGGATTTTCAACTTTCCAAGCTGGATTGATGGAAAATTATATACAGAATAATGCTGTATTTTTGATTGTAATAATGTTGCTTATTATTCTCGGTGGATTAGGATTCTCAGTATTACTAAATTTATCAGAATTATTCAAATATCAACGTGGGAATAAATTTAAAATTAGATACAAATCAAAATTAAGAAGTTCCACAAAGCTTGTATTGCTCACAACAGCTATATTGCTTATCGGAGGAGCAGTACTTATCTTCATTTTAAAACCTGTTGAAATGTACAAGTCGATGACTATTCCCCAGCAAATTTTGCACTCCTTCTTTTTATCAGTAACATCCAGGACTGCGGGCTATAATTCTATACCAAGCGAGCTATTACCGATTCCCGTTGCATTAATTGTAATATTTCTAATGTGGGTTGGTGCATCTCCAGGTTCGACAGGCGGTGGAATTAAAACTACTACTTTTTCTCTCGCTGTGCTTTCATTATATAATCATTTGATTGGTAAGGAACGCATTGAAGTGTTCCATCGCGAAATTGACCAGAAAAATATCCATCAAGCATATTTAGTAATTGCCGCCAACTTGCTAGCCCTTAGTATAGCATATTTCTTTTTAATATTATTTGAGACAAATAAAGCTCCACTCGATTTACTTTTTGAACTAGTTTCGGCTGCAAGTACTGTTGGCCTATCAAGGAATATTTCACCTTTTCTTTCTGTCGGTGGGAAAATTGTAATTATATTGACAATGTTCATTGGTAGAGTAGGCTTCCTCAATTTCTTCTCAGCATTTGTTAAACCACGTGTTGAACCTAAATATCATTATCCAAAAGAAGATATCTTAGTTGGATAAAATAAAATTTCTATTTTTAAAATTTTTTTTCATTTTTTTTAAAAAAAATGTAACAAATTGCCTTTTTTTTTGTCTTATAGTAAAGTAGAAATTACATTTTTTAATAAGTAAATTTTTTAAAATTCGAAGACAAATAAATGAATGAGTAAAATATAGATATAGTGATGAGATATATAAAATATTCGCTCTATGGAAAATTTTCTGAACAAAATTTATTACTAAATACAATGTATTTTCATTTAAATTTGTAATTTTATATTTTTATAGAAATAGGAAAAAAGAAAAACAATTTAATTAAATAATTAAGCTACAAAGTATCAAAATGTTTCAACAATCAGAAATAAATCAAGAAGCAAAAATATCCATCAAAGAATATCCTAAAGATGGCGTTCAAACAGAACCTAAATCTAACGTGTTAGCAATGAAATTAAAGTTTTGGTTCTCATTCATTCGGTTGAAGATAATTAAACTTCTTAAAGACATATTGAATTATATGCCAGGCAGAAAACATTTCTTTTTTAAGTATAGCTTTCTATTTGAACCTCCACAGTTAGCCTATCTTGGAAGTAGTATTTATGAAACTAAAGATGTCGAGGGCTCAATTATTGAAATTGGCTGCGCAGAAGGTATGACTACTGTGTTTTTAAAAAAATATATGGATTTCTATGATATTCATAAAGAATATGTTTGTATTGATACATTTTCGGGCTTTACAAAAAGCGATATTAATTATGAATCTCAAAAGCGAAAAAAAGACCAAGATGTACTAAAAATTATGTTTAGTATCAATCGAAAAAGCTGGGTCGATCGCACATTAAAAATGAACGGAATTAGCGATGTAAAAACTTACGTCGGCGATATTAACGTGTTGGACCTAAAAGATATTAATGTGGATAAAATTAGCTTTGCTCTTGTTGATTTGGATTTGTACTTACCCGTTTTATCCGCTTTAGAAAAATTCTATCCACTGCTCGAAGAAGGCGGAATGATAATTGTTGATGATTGCACAGACCACGAATACTTCGATGGTGCTTTTCAAGCTTATAAAGTATTTTGCACCAAATATTCTCTTCCCGAAAAAATTGTCCAAGAAAGACTGGGTATTATTCGAAAATAACAATTCTAACTAATTCACTCTCCTAAATCAAATAATTACATTATATAAATAATATTTATAAATTGTAATTTATTAATAATAATATCTTCCTAGTTTCGTAAAAGTTAATTAAATTGCATTTAATTTTATGACATAATTTTTAAAAGGTGAAAAATGTGAAAAAAATAGCTTACTTTTTATTCCTTTGTTTAGCATTCCAATTCTCTTATTCTCAGTGGGAATCCAAGAATAATGGAATTGATATGTCAGATGTTGGTAAAATGATAAGTTCATTTATGTTAACAGGAGATACTATTTACGTTATTACCGGAGGGGGAATATATTTTTCTTTAAATAATGGAGAAGTTTGGCAAAATGTCGGATTAACAGTAAAGGATTATTCTTTGCTAAATTTGAAGGCAGCTATAACAATTGAAAAAGATAATATTGTTGCTAGTTTTCCGAGCAGAGGATTATATTTATCTACGGATCACGGTGTTAATTGGAAGTTGAAGAAAACCTCATCTGAATATGATACAACAATTCAAGCTGTTTATATTAGCAACAATAACATTTTTGCTGGTACTGGATTGGGTGTGTATATTTCCACTGATTTAGGTGATAGCTGGATTTTTAAAAATATTGGTACTTGTGCAAGTGTATTAGCAAAACACAGGAATAACATTTTTGCAAGTGGATGTGGAGCAGCTTCATCTTTTGATATGGGAAAAACATGGCTTCTAAATAATAAAGGCATAGATGTTCATACTTCAATACGAGCAATGGTTTCAAATAATAATAATCTATTCCTTGGTAATGATGATGGTAAGGTGTATTTATCAACAGATATGGGAGAAAATTGGGTAAAAAAGAGTAGCATCGATATAGGTATAACTTCCTTAGTATTAAGGGGGGACGCCATTTTTGCATCGGTTTTTTCAGGGATCTATCTATCTGTTGATAGCGGTAACAGTTGGCGATCTATAAGTGGCATTACATATCCACCAGGTCTAACATTTTCTGTTTTCACGTGTGGTGACTATATTTTTGCAGGAACAGATAAAGGTGTCTACCGTGCAAAGCTCAGCGATTTAATCACCGATGTCAAAGACTCGCCCACGCCCAGCGATGAAATTGCTCTTTTCCCAAATCCCGCCAGAGATTATATTGGGATTGAGATTTCTGAATACTCAGGAATGATTGAAGGTGCAAATTATTCAATCCTCAACCTGCTCGGGCAGACTATGCAAAGTGGAACACTTGCAGAAGCAGGGGATGTTCAAGGTGAATGTAGAATTTCGGTAGAGAGCTTGCCTACGGGAATATATTTTCTTATTTTAAAGGATAGCCAGGCAGGTACATTCGTTCCACTGAAATTTATTAAGCAATAGCCTATCTACTCTACTAAAAAGCTGCACCCGTTGGAGAGAGCAAATAAACACCATTCCCAACGGGTGCAGGTCGTTATGCAATTCCATCCTGCATCTACTCGGTGGTTTTATACCATCGAAGATATTCTTCTATATTTTATATTTTTATGGTATAATTTTTGTATATTTTATTTTTAATTAAAATTGCTTGATAATATCGAAATGCAATCAAATTTCATATATAAACATACTACGAAATTGCCGTTATTACTTATTATACTGCTTATCATTTCGTTATTTCCACAGCAAAATGCTTACTCTCAAAGTTCCGTTGGTGGAATGCCCGAAATGTATCTGCTGCGTGAAGTTGGAACACGTCCCATCGCAATGTGTGGAGCATATTCAGCGATAGCTAATGACCCTATTACTATTTTCTACAATCCCGCGGGATTTGGCTTCTTCAATAATACACCTTCATTCCAAGCAAGTGTCGGCGCCTTGGGACTTGGGCGAACAAATAGTGTAATTTCCTATGGACAGCAATTATCGGAAAATTTTGGAATTGGAGCGGGAATAAACAGCTTATTTTCAGGATCATTTCAAGGTAGAGACGAGCGTGCAAACCCCACACGCACAATGTCTAATAATCAGTTTGCATTCATTGCTGCTGCAGCATATCGTTTGGAATTTGCATCATTTGGTGTGTCTGTTAAGTATTTGAATGATAATTTAACAGGTTCGGATTTGCTTGGCAATGGTTTTGCATTTGATTTGGGAACTAAATTCAATGTTATGGATATGTTTTCCTTTGCCCTTTCTGTGCGGAATCTATACGGAAGGATGTATTGGAACAATTCAAGTGTTGATTATGAAGTGCTACCTTATGAAATACGCAGTGGAATTGCAATGGAATGGGGATTTAACGCAAGCAGTTATGAAACACGTTCAGCAACCACAGGCGAACTCGAGCAAGTTGTTGTGCCTGCTACAAAATATCTGATTCTATCATTTGAAAGTTCCTTTATTGAAAATGCAATTTCCCCAAGCTTCTGCGTTGGTGTTGAAGTTGCACCTGATGATATAATTGCATTTCGTGGTGGATTAGAATTATATGGCGAGAAATTGGGTGTACCACAATTATTTCCATTCAATAAATGGGGTGCAGGCGTATCGTTGCGTCCAAATATTGCGAATTTATTTGAAAATCTGAATTTTATAAGCCATATTGATTATACGATATCAAATGAATATCTTTCATCAAGCGGAATTTCGCATCATATTTCACTAACATTTATTTTGCAATAATCATAAACAAAATATCTTATAATTCCTTACGCAGTCGTGCAACAGATATTTTCATTTGCTCGCGATATTTTGCAACTGTCCTGCGAGCAACATTATAGCCATCTTCTTTCAATTTATCAGCAATTGCTTCATCGCTTAGCGGATTCTGTTTATTTTCTTGGTCAATTAATTCTTTTATTCTATTTTTAATTATTGTAGTTGAAACCTCCTCACC
>JAGOIG010000146.1 GCA_017995735.1 Candidatus Kapaibacterium sp.
GAGTTGCATCTGCTTCTACATCAGATTTAAGGAAAGAAATTGTTAAAAATTTAGTGCTATCTACAATACAAAGGGCAAGATATAGTGAGGCAGATCCTTATGCTCGCCTGGCTGATTTAGAGCGAAGCAATATTGATAGCAACTCACTCAATATATATGACCCAAAAATAGAGGAATTATCACCTGATTGGAAAATTTCTCAAGCAAAAGAAATGGAAAGCATTGCATTATCGGATAATCGAATTACAAATTCGCTAGGCTCTCAAGTATCGACAAGTTTAAGTACAATATTCCTCTCAAACTCAAATGGATTTGCAGGATCATTTCAAGCTTCTTCAATTTCAGCAGGGGTATTTTTGCAAGCTGGAAGCGGAGATGAATTATATGAAGAAGGATGGTGGGAAAATCGCGTTGCATTGGAAACGCTTCCACAAATTGATGAAATTGCTAAAACTGCAATCAATAGAACAACACGATTAATAGGTGCAAAGAAAATAGAGTCTCAGAAATTACCTGTAATATTTGAACCAAATATTGCGGCAGAAATTTTAGGCTTTTTGAGTGCTTGTGTAAATGGAAACAACATATATTTAAATAGAAGTTTCCTTGCGGGGAAACTGGATTCACAAATTGCAAATCCAATTATAAATATTATTGATGATGGATTAATTCCGGGAGGGCTTGGCAGCCGTCCTTTCGATAGTGATGGAGTGCCAACCCGCAAAACTATTGTAATTGAAAACGGTATCTTGAAAAGTTATTTACTTGGAACATATGCAGCAAGAAAATTAAATATGAAATCAACAGGCAATGCCTCAGGTATAACCAATTTTGTTTTAGAGAATGGAAATAATTCGCAAAATGATTTAATAAGGAGAATCGATAAAGGTATTCTAATAACTTCAACAATTGGTCATGGACTTAATCCCACAACGGGGGATATCTCAAAAGGTGCCGCGGGAATGATGATAATCAATGGAGAGATTGCATATCCTGTGAATGAATTTACATTTTCGGGAAATTTGCAAAGTATTTTACAAAATATAATTGCTATTGCAAATGACCCAATACAAAATTCACAAGTTATAACGCCTAGTATTTTAGTTAATGAATTGGATATTTCAGGAAAATGAAATAGGGGCTTAAATTTTAAGCCCCTATTGATTAGAAATCAATTATTTTGTTATAATAATTTTTCCAAAATAATCTTTTGTATCTGTTGAAATAATTACAATATAAATTCCTGAAGTCAATTGGCTTATATCAACACTGAATGAATTATCTCTTCGATTAAAATCTGACAAATCCATAACTTTTTCGCCAAGTATATTTGAAATAGAAAGTGATTCTATTTGAACAGAATTTTCAGGAATTGTAATATTAATACAATTATTAGCTGGACTTGGCGTGATTAGTATTTTGCTTTTTTCTATTGGTTCATAAACAGAAGTAATCTTATCAAATATTAAATAGCTTAACGAGTTGCCAATTTCCCACAATTTTACTCTTCCTTCAATAAGTTGATATTGGCCAAGTAATATGATTTCATTCTTCTTAGTTAAAACAGGTTTGAAAGTATTCCCATTATCAATAGAAGAGCTAACTCGACCACTTTGGGAAAGCATTATTTGAGAGCCTGAACCTGGTACTGAAAAGCAATATATGGGGTATAAGTCATTTTCAGATATGTCAGTTTGAGATTGCGTCCAAGTTTGCCCACCATCATTTGTAAACATTAACGTTGCTTCATTCTTTGTCTGTTCAAGTGAATTATGACAAACCGCCATTCCTCTATTTTTATCAATATATGAAAGCAATGCAACAGGTTTAGCATCAGCAGATACTGTTTGGACAGACCATGTATTGCCTTGATCACTTGAATAAAATATTCTTCCCATAGTAGTACCAAACCAAATATCTGAGCCATTGAATTGGGCTGAACCACTAATTTGTTTCTCTCTATCAAGGGGATCTGGAACATTTGGTACTACTGTCCAAGTACTACCTCCATCAGTTGTTTTCGCAATACCCCAGACATTCATAAGTGGATTCCCCAAAAAAATACCATTATTATTATCAAAAAATTGAATAAAATTAACCTGATGAGTAATTGCAGATACATTTTTCAATGTCCAAGAATTTCCACCATTTGTGGTTGATCTTATATATCCTCGACCTACTGCATCAGTAGTACCTAATCCAATAAAGAAATGATTCTTATCAAAGGCATAAATTGAATAAAACGGGTCACTCGAAACAAAATTAGTGGATACAGTGGCATTATTTTTTTGAATCTTATATAATAAAGAGAATCCAGTAGGATTGCCAGAAGACACAAAATTTCCAATCGCTAATCCTGAACCATCAGTAAACATATTCAAACCGTTAACTGTAGAGTAAGTAGTATTGACAAACTCCGAAGTAGCAGCATTGAAATAATTTGCCGTTGATAATTCTATAGGGATAGTAATTACATCATAATCAAGCAAGCTATCTGCTTCGATTTTCATAATAATACGTGTATTTCCCTCGAACCAAGGCGTTTGGTCGGTAAGTTGGATTTGGAATTGAATTTCATAAACATCATTTGTTGCAATTTCAGGTATTGTAAAAGTATTATTCAAAATATTCACCCATGAATCTTCGGGAATTAAAGTTATTTTAATATTTTTTCCAGGGGATAAGTAATTTATTAAAGATGCTTTTACATCATTTTTATCGTAATTTGTGATTGATGACGCATTAAGTATCATCGTACTAGAAATAGAAAGTCCGGGTACCATTAAAGAAGTATCAGTATTATTATAATTCACAGCTTTATAAGCATTCACAAACCCATAATAATATGGTTCGTCTTTTTCATTTTTAGCAATAATTCTATCGCAAGTCACTCGAATTTGTTTTGCAATTTGGTTAGGACTCCAATCGGGATGAATAGATTTTACAAGACCAGCAACCCCCGCAGCGATTGGAGTTGCCATTGAAGTACCACTATATGCTGCATAATTATTACCTGGAATAGTGGACATTATCTCACTGCCGGGTGCAAATACATCAACATCGATTCCATAAGCTGAAAAAGAAGATAATGTTCCACCAATGGATGAACCAACAGATAATACATTGTTAAGGGATGCGGGATTGGAGGGTGCTAAATCTAACGAATTCCCCCCATTGCCTGCTGCTGCAATAACAAGAGAACCTCTTTCTGTTGCAGTATTTATTATATCTTGTTCTTCTTGGGAATAGCCTGAACCACCCCAACTACAGCTTATAATATCAGCGCCCAACATCGAAGCATACAAAATACCGTCGTAGCCTGCCAATATTCCACCAATTAAACTTGTATCAGATCCTGCTTTTATTGGAATAAGTTTGCAATTAAAGCCCGTGCCGGCAATTCCTTTACCATTATCTGTCGTAGCAGAAGCAAGCCCTGCTGTATGGGTACCATGAGAATTTGCCGGGTCAGAAGGCTTTGGATCATTATCAGGTGTAAGAGATTGATTTTGAAATGTAAAATTTCCAACAAAATCCCAACCGTGAACATCATCGATATAGCCATTCAAATCATCATCAATTCCATTATCGGGAATTTCATTTGGATTTGTCCAAATATTATCAATTAAATCTTCATGAGTCCAATCGGTGGCTTGATCAACTATTGCAATTTTTACATCAGGGTTGCCTTTTGTTACGTCCCACGCTTTTTGTATTTGCATTAAATCCATATAATATTGTGCCCCATTTTTGAAATATGTATCATTTGGGGCATAATATAATTGCCTAATGAAAATAGGTGTTGCATATTCTACATCCGGATTTTTCATCAAATCAGAACACACTTGATACGGATCAATTACAGATTCATAAGTAATCTTATAAATTCTTCCGATGCCATAGTCATCTTTAATTTTTGTATTGTCAAGATACTTTTGATAAGGCAAATCAATTTCTTTGACATTCAAACTTGCTAAGCTTGATTGCAATATTGAATTATAGATTTCTTTTTTGTTTGAGGAAATAGCTGCTTTAGTTTTTAGCTTCACATAAACAGCGTTATGAAAATACAACGAATCAGGAACTCGTTCAATTGTTTTAATTTCATCAAGTGTGTACCAATTATCTTTAACGAGATGACCCTTGCGAATAATTCTTAAAGAGTTATCTTGATTAATTGGATTCTGAAAAGAATTTGGCGCTGCAATAATATTATTAAAAGCTATAATAAATATTAAGGCAAATAAATAAATGAATTTTTTCATATTTTTAATTATAAAAGAAAGGTAAAACTGTCATTTTTATTTTGTTTT
>JAGOIG010000147.1 GCA_017995735.1 Candidatus Kapaibacterium sp.
ATATATTTCAGTCCGCATCTATCGAAAATTTTGCAATATGCATCATAGTGCTTTTGATAGGAAACATCAAGTCCCTCCTTGTCAATATCCAGTGAATATGCATCTTTCATTGTGAATTGCCTGCCACGCAGAACACCAGATTTCGGACGTGGCTCATTGCGAAATTTCGTTTGAATTTGATACCAAATTTGTGGCAAATCTTTATATGATTTTATATGATGCGATGCATGATATGCTATAATTTCTTCGTGAGTTGGAGCAAGCACAAGCCCCTCGCGATTTTTGATTTGAAAAAGCACATCGCCCATTGCCTCAACCCTTCCCGTTTGTTCCCAAATTTCGATAGGATTAAGAGCGGGAAGCAAAAACTCCTGCCCACCAATTGCATTCATCTCCTGTCGAATAATATTAACGGCTTTAAGAAATACTCTAAATCCCAAAGGCAAAAAGGAAAATATACCTGCGCCTACCTGACGAACTAGTCCCGCTCTCAACATTAGCTGATGAGAAGTAAATTGTGCATCGCTTGGCACTTCCCTTAACGTGGGAACAAAATAATGACTTTGCCTCATTCTAATTTTTTTAAATTTTCAAAATTACTGATAAATTTTGAAATGAATGGAAAAAGCATTGAGTTACCCTATATATTTTTTAGTGTAATTTAATACTATTTCGCATTGCTCGGCAATTGTTAAATTGGTAGTATCAAGTTCAATAGCATCGGGAGCTTTTTTGAGTGGGCTTAAAGCACGTGTGCTATCATATTGATCGCGTTTTTCAATTGCTGAATAGATTTCATCATAATTTGTCGAAATACCTTGCAATTCCAATTCGAGAAGGCGGCGACGGGCACGTTCTGAAATAGATGCTATAAGGAATATTTTTAACTCAGCATCGGGAAATACTACTGTGCCAATATCCCTTCCATCCATTACCACACCACCATCTTTACCGATTCGCCTTTGCTCTGTTACTAATTTTTCACGAACACTTTGCATTGCACTGATTGGGCTAACATATTGATTAATTTCGGGATTACGAAGCAGATTTGTCACATCTTCATCATTTAAAAGCACAATTTGACCCGCCTCGCCTTCTCGAAGTGATATTTCAATTTGCGGTAGTAATCTCTCCATTACAGTTTCGGTTAATTTTTTGCCTGACCTAAGCCAATATAAAGTGACTGCACGATACATTGCACCTGTATCAATATAAATATAATTCAATGCTTTAGCAACAAGTCGAGCTGTGGTTGATTTACCCGATCCCGCAGGCCCATCAATAGCAATGATAATACCATTTTTTCTCATTTGATATTAAATAAATTTAAAATTGAATTATAAACATATTGATAATCCGCAAAATTCTCAAAGAGTAAATCGGGAGAATATGTAGCGAGTTCATTTTTTCCTGATAAACCTGTTGCCACAGCGAGGGAATGCATTTTTGCTTGCTTTGCGGATTCAATATCGCTCGCAGTATCGCCAATAACCAGGCATTGCTCAGGCAAAAAATTATAATTGTACATTGAAGAATTAGCTAATTTCAAAGCTTGCAGAGGCAATTCATTCCTATTTGCAATAAAATCGCCATAAACTCCAAATTTAAAATAATGTTGTAAATTAAAATATCCAATTTTCAATTGCGCATTTTTCTCAAAATTACCTGTCAAAAGTGCAAGAGTAAAGCGATTATCATTATTTAATAAATCCAATAGTTGTCGGACACCAGGCAAAATTGTTATAGTTGCATCAGAAAGTAAATTTTGGAAATCCTGATATATAATGTCATAAATTTCATTTATTTTTTCTTTTAAAAGAGAATCTGAAAATTTATTATGGTCCAAAATTTCTCGCAAAATACCATAATCAGTTCTGCCTGCAAAGCTTAAAGATGGATGTAAATTAATATCGATATTAAGTACTTGCCTAATAGCACGAGCAAAAATCGGCGCTGCCACGCTTGGATACAATCGAAGTAGCGTTCCATCAATATCGAAAAGTAATAAAAATCTATTCATCAAAGAAATCAAAAGGGCAAATCCTCGTCTTCTTCGCCTTCACCTGCATCGAAATCCTCGTTCAGAACTTCATCGGGACTGGGCTGATTGAAATTTTCTTGAGTTCCTTTCGGTGTGAGCATAAGCATATTAAATGCCCTTATTTCATAAGTATAATGCTTTATTCCATCCTTTTCATAATCCCTCGGATGGATGCTGCCTTCGATTAGCACTTTATCGCCTTTTTTAAGATATTTTGAAGCAGTATCCGCAAGATTTCCCCAAAGAGAAATTCTATGCCAATCTGTGCGTTCTACCCAATTTCCTGCTTGATCTTTATAATTATCGCTTGTTGCAATTGAAATAGAGCAAACTCTATGCCCTGCGGGAGTGGTCCGCATATCGGGATCTTGTCCGAGATTCCCTACTAACACTACTTTGTTATAACCTCTGTTTGCCATAAGAATTATATTTTAATTTACACAAAATTAAGTAAAAAATCGTATTAATTATCTTTTGTTTTAATTAAATTTGCATTTTTATAAAATTTAAAATTCTGTTAAATAATAAATGAGAAAATGGTCTATTGACGACGCCAATGAACTCTACAACATTACAGGGTGGGGAAATGGCTATTTTGGGATAAACGAAAAAGGAAATATTTATGTTGCACCTCGTCAAAATGGAAGGCGAATCGATTTAAAGGAAATAATTGACGAGTTGATGCTTAAAGATGTGGAAATGCCTGTATTATTGCGTTTCCCTGATATTCTTGACGATAGAATAGAGATGCTTATGAAAAGCTTCCAAAAGTCCGCAGATGAATATAATTTTCAAGGGAAATACTATGCAATCTATCCAATCAAAGTCAATCAATCCCGTCCCGTTGTTGAAGAAATTCTGCGTTATGGTACAAAATTTAATATAGGATTGGAAGCAGGTTCAAAACCTGAATTGCAAGCAATTCTAGCTCTATCAACTAATCCTAATGCTTTGATTATATGCAATGGATATAAAGATGAGGTTTATGTCGAACTTGCATTGCTTGCTAAAAAAACAGGCAAAAATGTAATTATTGTAGTAGAAAAGTTAAATGAATTAAAATTAATCACAAAAATTGCCCGAAAATATAATATCTCCCCATCGATTGGAATTCGTGTAAAACTCGCAAGTGCGGGAAGTGGCAAATGGGAAGAATCGGGTGGTGACCAGAGCAAATTCGGATTAACATCAACTGAACTTATTCAAGCAATTGAATTTGCTAAGAAAAATCATATTCTTGACAAAATAAATTTAGTGCATTTCCATATTGGGAGTCAGATTACAAATATACGTAAAATAAAAAGTGCGATTCAGGAAGCATCACAATATTATGTTGAATTAGTAAAAGAGGATTGCAATATTCAATTTGTGGATATTGGTGGAGGACTGGGAGTGGATTACGATGGCTCTCGCTCATCAAATCCAAGCAGTATCAATTATTCAGTGCAGGAATATTTGAATGACGCTATATTCTCATTGCAAGAAGTTGCCGATAAAAACAACATACCACACCCAAATTTAATCACAGAATCAGGCCGTGCATTGACTGCTCACCATTCTGTGCTGATTTTTGATGTGCTTGAGAAAACAAGTTTGCTAACCTGGAACGAAAATTATAAAATCACTGAAGACGACCACGAACATGTTCAGGAACTGTATCAGATTTTGCATAACCTCACTCCTACAAATATGCTCGAAAGCTGGCACGATGCTCAACAAATCAGGGAGGAAACCGTGGAACTCTTTGGGCTTGGTCTTATTAATTTGAAAAATCGTGCAATGATAGAAAGCCTATTTTGGACAGTGGCAAAGGAAATCAATTCCCTTGCAGAAAATTTGAAGCATATTCCCGATGAATTCAAATCACTTCCTAAAATGCTTGCTGATAAGTATTTTTGCAATTTTTCTCTATTTCAATCGCTACCCGATAGCTGGGCAATAGACCAAATTTTCCCGATTGCCCCAATACATCGCTTGAACGAGCAACCCAAAAGCAATGCTACGCTACACGATATAACTTGCGATAGTGATGGTAAAATTGATAATTTTATATGGCAAGGCAATTTCCATCAATTTTTGCCACTTCCTGAATATACTGAAGATAAACCTTTGTTTATTGGTGTATTTTTAATTGGTGCATATCAGGAAATATTGGGGGATTTGCATAATTTATTTGGCGATACAAATGCTGCACATATTGTTTTAACTGAAGATGGCTATGAAATACAGCAAATTATTGATGGTGAAGAAGTTGCAGATGTTCTTGAATA
>JAGOIG010000015.1:0-17660 GCA_017995735.1 Candidatus Kapaibacterium sp.
GATCGGGATATGTCCTGCTTTTGTGTATTCATCGGGAGTGGATTTGTTGGTCCCTTCCAAAAATAAATGATTCAGATTTGGATATGTTTTAAACTGTGCGTCTTTATTATTTCGAAATGCAGATTTCCATATTTCGTAATCTTTCATTGTCACTTGAAAATCTCTCTCTCCCTGCAATACCAATACAGGCTGATTAATCTGATTTGCTAATTTAATATGGTCATATTTATGTAAATATTGCCAATAAGCCGGTGGCATTGCAAAAGGATAATCTGTTGGGGATTTCATAAATGAAAAATCTTCTTTCTTGATTTTTTCAATTATCT
The DNA here is from genome assembly GCA_017995735.1 of Candidatus Kapaibacterium sp. GTDB lineage: Bacteria > Bacteroidota > Ignavibacteria > Kapaibacteriales > UBA2268 > UBA2268. The sequence continues at coordinate 327 of JAGOIG010000015.1, forward strand.
CTTTAATTTCTTTTAATTGTTCTTGAGTAATTTGAGAATTCGGTAATTCGCTAATGTATTGTGTCTGGTCAATCAATAAATCTTCTAATGGACGCGCAGAGCCTGCAAGTATTATAAATCCTGCAGCCTTTGGTAATAATTCTGCTATTTTTGGTATTACATAGCCACCTAAACTATGTCCAAGAATGTAAATACGGGAAGAATTAATGCCCTTTTGTTTTGCAACGAATTTATACGCTAATACAACATCTTCCAATACTTCTGAATTTAATGTCATTGTATCCATAGATTTTGATAATTCTTTGCTGTACTGATTCGTTCGTTTATTATAACGAAAGGTTGCTATTCCATTTGAGGATAAGCCATAAGCTAAATCTTTAAATGGTTTATTATCATATATTGTTTCATCCATATCATTTGGACCAGAACCGTGAACAAAAATGATGCAAGGCACATCCTTTTTCCCTGTTGGTAAAGTCAATTCTGCATCCAAAGGGAATTTTTTACCAAATTTTAATGATTTCCGCTCGAATTTTGTCGTATCTGCATATTCAGGTAAAGTATAGTTAGATTTATGCATCACAGGCTGAATATAAAACCCTGCAACTTGATTTTCTTTATTATATGAAAGTAAAAAATTCAAATCTCCTTTTTCAAAATGCACTGTATTGATACAAGTTATATATTCTCCTTGCGTTGTACAATTTTGCATAATAATGCTATCTATTTCGCCAACTTGTGAGAATAATTGTGTCTGAATTTGTTTGAGAGTTGGAATTGGAATTTGTGCCTTCATTGTAGAATCAAACATTGCATAAATGCCTTCAAAATCTTGTGCTTTATATTTTTCAATAAAGTTTTTAGATAGTTCGCATTGCTGATAATTGCTAGTAAACTGCGAGTAAGATACCGAATTCAATAAAAAAATAAATAAAAGACACCACCTATTTTGTTTCATTATGTATCTAAATTTTTAACATATTTAGCATTTTTCTCAATAAATTCCCGTCGAGGTTCGACTTTTTCTCCCATTAGCATTTGAAATATCCGTGATGCTTCTGCTGCTTCTCCTATTTCCACTTGAATTAATGTCCTCTTTTCAGGATTCATTGTTGTTTCCCATAATTGCTCAGGGTTCATCTCGCCAAGTCCTTTAAATCGAGAAATAGAAATTCCATTCATATTCAATTCCTTCTTTTCTTCACTATCATCATTCTCATAATCTTCTGTCGATAGAACTTTTGCATTAGGATCATCTTTTTGAAGACTTAACAGCACTTCATTGAGTTCATTCTCATCATAAACATAAAATTCTTTTTTGCCTTTCTTAACGCGATATAAAGGTGGCATCGCAACATAAACTTTACCTTGTAGTATTAATTCATTTAAAAAGTTATAAAATAAAGTCAGCAAAAGTGTTTTAATATGAGCACCATCAACATCAGCATCAGCCATCAATATAATTTTATGGTATCGTAATTTGCTTATATCGAAATCATCTCCAAAACCTGTTCCCAAAGCTTGAATTATTGCGCGAATCTCTTCATTTTCCAAAACCTTATGCAGTCTCGCCTTTTCAACATTTAAAATCTTTCCTCGCAATGGCAAAATTGCTTGAAAACGGCGGTCTCTACCTTGTTTAGCCGAACCACCAGCAGAGTCTCCTTCAACAATAAATAATTCGCATTCCTCAGGATTTGTCGAAGAACAATCCGATAATTTACCTGGTAATGTGCTGTTTTCAAATGCATTCTTCCGACGCACTATATCTCGGGATTGACGTGCTGCAATTCTTGCCTCTGCTGCAAGTATTGCTTTATCTAATATCCTTTTAGTTTCTGTAGGATTTTGGTCTAAATATTGAGATAATTTTTCATTTGTTATTGTTCTTACAATACCTTCCACATCGCTATTTCCAAGCTTTGTCTTTGTTTGCCCCTCAAATAATGGATCTGGTACTTTTACTGATATAATTGCCGTTAATCCTTCTCGAAAATCATCCCCTGTAAGTTGTACCTTTGCTTTATTTCCATTCAACCGCTCAGATGCGTAATTATTTAATACTCGAGTCAGTGCTGACCGAAATCCTGAAACATGGGTTCCGCCTTCTATTGTGTTGATATTATTTACATATGATAATATATTTTCATTATAGCTATCGGTGTATTCCAAACAAATTTCCACCATTACATCTTTGCCTGAATCATTTTTGCCTGAGCCTGTTATTAATATCGGCTTTGTCAAGCTATTAACTGATATATCAACATATTTTATAAAATCAATCAATCCACCTGCATAATGATATGTTTCCTCAATATTTTCTCTCTCATCTTTCAGAGTGATGATTACACCTCTATTTAAATATGAAAGTTCCTTTAATCTTTCTGAAACCTTAGCAAATTTAAATACAGGATTGCGAAAAATTGTTGGGTCAGGTAAAAAATGAATTGTAGTTCCCGTTCTGTCTGTATCCCCAACGATTTCTACTTCTGTAACCTTTTTTCCTTTAGAATATTTTTGTCTATAAATATGACCATCACGATAAACTATCGCTTCAAATTCTATTGAAAGCGCATTTACGCAAGATACGCCGACTCCGTGCAAACCACCAGATACTTTATAACTATTATTATCGAATTTTGCTCCTGAATGTAGATACGACATTGCTACTTCCAATGTCGATACCTTTTTTTGAGGGTGTATTCCTGTTGGAATTCCTCGTCCGTCATCTTCGACTGTGCAGGCTCCATCTTTATGCAAAATCACATTTATATGCTTTGCGTATCCCGCAACCGCCTCATCTATCGAATTATCTACAACTTCTTGTATTAAATGATGTAAGCCCCTCTCTCCAATATCTCCAATATACATTGCAGGCCTTTCCCGAACTGGTTCCAAACCTTCAAGAACTTGTATGCTACTTTCATTATAGTCATCTGTTACTTGAATAATATCAAAATCTTCTGCCATATTATAATTATTATTTTTATATTTACAAAATTACGAAATTTTAATGACTTTTCAAAGTTCTAAATTTCCATAAAACTTAGTCTAGTATTGAATTCTTGCCACTATCGTGTTATAATTTCTTTTATAACAGGATTGCTTAATTTCTCATTTATTTTTTCTATTAAATTCCCTTTATTCAATGATAATTCATAAGCCCAAATTGAATTCTCCGCCTCCAAAAACAATTTGCCATCCTTAAAGTATCTAACTATAATTTTTTTTGAAAGATTTTCTCCAAAAATTTCATTGATTGCAGAATTAATTTCCGACTTGTAAAGTAAATCTTCCCGTCCGCTTTTTTTGAATATATCTTCAATCGTATTTTTTATGAGTTTCATTATTAATTCCTTATTAATTAATTATACTGATTAGAAATGTTTTATGCTTTATAACAGGTTGCTTTTTTTTACTATTCCATCTTCAACTTTATAAAATGAAATCTTTTCAATATAATTGTCAGATAATTCAAAGGGATAGCGATTTGTCGATGTTATAAATGTTTGCGCATTTCTTTTGAGTAATTCCCCCAGTACAAGATTCGACCTATGCTCATCAAGTTCCGAAAAAATATCATCTAATAACACAATTGGAAGTTCATTTTTCCTTTCCTTCATATAATCGAATTCTGCAAATTTTAATGCTATTATTATTGATTTGTGCTGCCCCTGTGATGCTCTATCCCTTGCGGGATAACCATTTATCAATATTTGGAAATCATCCTTTTGAGGTCCAAAAAGAGTTAATCCCCGTATTTTTTCGATATTTAATTTCTCCTTAGAAATTTTATTATAATGTCCCTTTATATCATTAATATCAAAATTATATATATTTTCATTTTCATCAAATCCACTAGGCTCATATATCAAATTTACTTCTTCATTGTTAGATGTTATATATTGATAGTAATTTCTAAATAATTCAGGGAAATCTCTAAAAAATAATAGACGTTTATATACAATTTTGGTTGCATAATTTATAAAAATTTCATTCCACGAATCGAAGACGTTGCCATTAAATATTCCCTCGTTTTTATAATTATTCAAAATTGCATTACGATTTCTCAATGCTTTCCGAAAGTTGATTAATTCCTCATAATAGGATTTGCTAATTTGTGAAAGAATTTTGTCAATAAATTCCCTGCGTTTTTCAGGTACACCCTTAGAAATTTCATTCAAATCAGGCGATAAAACGACAAGCGGCATCTCACCAATTATATCTTTTGGTGATAGATTATCTCCAAAATTAGTGCTTATCTTTTTCCGCATTCCCTTCTGATATAGCAATTTTATATTATAATCCAAATTCATTATATTCTTAGCATCGCAGTTGATTTGAAAAGCGTCAGCACCCGTATTAATTAAATTTGTATCAGGCGTTTGAGTAAAGCTTTTTGCTAATGAGCATAATGATATTGCCTCGAGAATTGTAGTTTTTCCCGAACCATTTTTACCATAAAAAACATTTAAATTGTTGTAAATTTCAATTTCAGTATTTATATGATTTCGTAAGTTCTTTATATGTAAATATAGTATTTCCAAAAAGATGAATAATTATAATTATTAAAAAAATTAATTTATATAGTCAATTTTTTCCAATTCCTAAAACCAAATATCTGCTCGCCACCAAATATATTATTCTCTATAAATGATAATATTTTGTTCCAAAATTTATTATGCTTAAATGAATTATTTGCATTTTTATTGGTATAATTCAATTTATCAGCCCAATTAAATTTATCAATTACTTCTTGCATAACCTGAGGATGAATACCTTCAAATTTCTTCAATCCTCCTATATATCCATAATCAAAATAAGCTGGTCTCTGTAGATACAATTTCTCTGCAGTATCGATTCCTTTATGAATTGAATCAAGTGCTTTGCTTTTTTTCTGCATAAGCTCAGGAGGTCGTACCCACCCATAGTGATATATGTACGCATCAACAGGAGCAACTTTGAGTTTAAATGTATTTTCCCTTTGACGATAGTGAATACCATCGAAATTAGGAATTCTACGAAACGATTGTGCAGATTCCCACGAATGAATATCGGGATCATTGCGAACAATCCTTATTTCCTTTGCATACCATGAATGAGATCTGTGATAATGCCAATAATCCCCCCAAAAATGATAATAATTAAATAATATTCCCTCAACTTCTTTGTTATCGTAAAGATCTTCACATCTTCTCAGAATTTTACTTAAATCTTGTTCGTGGCAAACCTCATCAGCTTGCAAATAAAACAACCAATCACCTTTGCAATGTGATTTTGCGATATCAGTTTGGTGGGCATTTTCCATCCCGTTTGGAAATTTATTTGTGTCCCAAGCAGTATTGATGATCTTTATCTTATTTGAATTAATCGACTGAATTTCCTCGATTGTCCTATCATCGCTATCGCAATCGCCAACTGCAATCACGAATTCATCAACAATCGGTAAAATCGAAGCTATAGATTGCTTGACTGGATAATAAAGCTTTGCGCCATTTTTAACAAAAGAAAAACCCGATATAGTCATTTTGTATAATTTGTTATTATTCAAAATTAAGCAATAAAAACAACAATTTGAATTAGCATTTGTACCAAAAGCATCCTTGCTTTTGAGAGTATGAGGATCGAAATAGTAGCACAATCATCCTTGATTGTGCCTTTAACCTACGAATTGGAGTCGTAAGTTCCAAAAATAGGGCGATTCATGAATCGCCCCTAGTGATAGAGATACGCGCACCCTGCCTCTACTTTCTTCAATACCTTGCCCTTTACTTGTATTGTAGAGACGCCATTTAATGGCGTCTCTACAAGAGAATTTGCCCTGCACAAAGATTGTACAGCCACATATTTTATATTTTATTATATCTTATTCTTAAAGAATTAGTTAATACTGATACTGAACTGAATGCCATTGCCAATGCTGCAATCATTGGATTAAGTATGCCAAATGCAGCGAGAGGTATCCCTATTGAATTATATATAAATGCCCAAAATAGATTTTGCTTGATTGCCCTTAATGTCAAATTAGAAATTTTTATTGCTTTGACCACATTCGTCAAATTATCGTTCATAATAACAATCGATGCTGTTTCAATTGCAATATCAGTACCTTTCCCCATAGCAATTGAAATATCACTTTGTGCGAGTGCAGGAGCATCATTGATTCCATCACCAACCATTGCAACAAATTCTCCTGTATTTTGATATATTTCTATATTCTTTGCCTTATCCTCGGGCAAAACTTCAGCGACAAAATCATCAATTTCCAATTCCTTTGCAATCCTTTCTGCACTCTCACGACGGTCCCCTGTAAGCATTACAGTTTTAATTCCCATAGATTTTAATTCCTGAATGACTTTGCTTGCATTTTCCTTGATTGTGTCTTTAATGACAAATACGCCTGCTATTTCATTATTTACAGCAAGATACACAATACTACTATCATCGGTTTTCTCAATTATGTCGCCTGTTTGATTATAAAACTTGATATTATTTGTTTTCATCAATGATTCATTTCCAATAATAATATTGCAACCATCGACATTGCCTTCAATTCCAAATCCAGGGTGAATTTTAATTTGCTTAACTTCACTGAAATCAATATCTTGCCTTTTTGCATATTCCACAATTGCAGTTGAAATGGGATGTTCTGATTTGCTTTCCAATGAAGCGGCGTATTTAATAAAATTTTTCTCGCTATGGTCAAATGAAATGAAATTAACAACTTGAGGTTTCCCAATTGTTAAAGTCCCTGTTTTATCAAACACAATAGTAGTGATTTTTTTTGCCTTTTCTAACGTTTCGCTATCTTTAATTAAAATTCCATTAGATGCACCAAGTCCTGAACCAACAAGCACAGCCGCAGGGGTTGCAAGTCCTAAAGCGCAAGGACAAGCAATAATCAGCACAGATACAAAATTAACAAGAGCAGTATTAAATTGATTGTAGCTTGGGATAAACATCCAAATGATAAATGTAATTATTGCAACGCCAACAACTACAGGTACAAATATTTCTGCAATTCTATCAGCTAATTTTTGAATTGGTGGTTTGCTTGACTGGGTTTCTTCGACAAATTTTATAATTTTCCCAAGCATCGAGTCGTTGCCAACTTTTGAAACTTCAAATTCAATATACCCGGATTTATTAATTGTTCCACTAATTACATTATTTCCTGTAGACTTCTCGGTAGGTAAGCTTTCGCCCGTTATCATTGATTCATCAATTGATGATTCGCCAAGAATAATTTTGCCATCAGCAGGTATTTTTTCACCAGGTTTGACAGCAACAATACTTCCAGGTTGCAATTCGCTTATTGGAATTGTGAGATATTCTCCATCTTTTTTAATTGTCGCGTTTTGTGGCTGAAGCATAATTAATTTTTGTATTTCAGCACCCGAGCGAGACTTTGCTTTACTTTCAAGCCACCTTCCAAATAAAATAAGAGTTATAATTACAGCGGCTGAATCGAAATATACTTGATGCGATTTATTGAGATTTGAGAATAATTCAGGAAACAGGACATTCATTGAGCTATAAATATATGCTGCTCCTGTACCAATTGCAACAAGTGAGTTCATATCAGCTGTAAAATGCTTTAGATTATTCCAAAAAATTTTGAAAAACCGTTTTCCTGGGATAAATATTACGAATGTAGCGAGTATAAAGAGTATTTTATTTATTGTAATGGGGTTGATTGGAATAGCTTTATTAAACCAATCGAACATCATCAGCATACTTATTAGAAAAATGGGTATGCTAAATGCGGCTGAGATAATTAAGTCTTTTTTTATTTCATTTTCATAAGAATTTTGAGTTAGAATATTCCCATTATTTTTTGTTTTTTCGAGGAGATGCAATTTGTATCCTGCATCTTCGACAGCTCGCGCAATTTCTCCCAAATTGACAGCATCTTGATCAAAAGAAAAAGTTGCTCGTTCAGTGGCAAGATTTACTGAGACATTGCTTACGCCTTTGAATTTGCTAATGGTTTTTTCGACTCTTCTTACGCAACTTGCGCATGTCATTCCTTCAACAGGTAAAGCAACCGTCTCTATTTTCTTTTTTGAAGTCATTTTACTTCGTAGCCTGCATCTTCAATTGCTTTGACAATTGATTCTCGTGGAGTAATTGCCTCGTCATATTCTATAGAGGCAGAGCCAATTTGCACATCTTTAATGTTAAGATTTAATTTAGAAAGTGCATTTTTTACATTTTTTACGCAATGTGCACATTCCATTCCTTTTATAGTTAATACTTCGTTTGTCATAATATAACCTGAAAAAAATTTATTATAGAGATGAAAAAAGATTTAAATTATTTTAGTTTAAACTAAATATTTTAAAAATTCAATATATCATACTCAATTACGTTAATAAATTAAAAATTTATAATTTTGTAATTTTCAAATTTGTAAAACAAAAAAATGAGGTAAATTGAAAACAATACAAACAGCAACTCTCCCATCAACTACGCACAAGAACAGAGTCAATGACGAAATAAATGCAAAAGAAGTTCGTTTGATTGACCAAGATGGAAAAATGATTGGAGTTGTTCCAATCCTGCAAGCATTAAGAATAGCGGAAGAAAAAGACCTTGATTTAGTAGAAATTTCACCAAATGCAAATCCACCTGTTTGCAAAATTCTTGATTATAGAAAATTTATATATGAACAACAAAAACGAGAAAAGACTCAGCGTAAGCAGCAATCTTCACAAGAAATGAAGGAATTGCGTTTTACTTGGCGTACAGCAGAACACGATTTTAATTTTAAAGTACGCCACGCTCGAGAATTTTTAGAAGAAGGAAATAAAGTAAAAGCTACGGTTATGTTTCGGGGGAGGGAAATAGCTCACCGTGAGGTAGGCGAGGAATTATTGAGTAAATTTGTGGAAAGCTTAAGTGATATTGCTAAGATTGATACACCAATCAAGCTTGATGGCAAGCGTATGAGTGTTATATTAGCCTTAGGCAAAAGCAAAGCAAAAAAATCACAAAAAACTGAAATTTCCTAATTTTTTCGTAATTTGCAAGTTTTCAAAAATCAATTTTAATTGGAGTGAACAATGCCAAAAATGAAAACACGGGGCTCAGCAAAAAAACGCTTTAAAATTACCGCAACAGGTAAAATTATGCGTGATAGAGCTTATCATAGCCACATTTTGACAAAGAAATCGCAAAAACGGAAACGTAATTTAAGAAAGGCAACTTTAGTTGATAGTACAAATGAGAAATCAATTCTCAGAATGCTTGCAATGAAATAAAATTGAATTTGTAAATCAATCATAAGTGAAAGGGGAAGGTGCTCTCCCTCAACTTGTTATATTAATCTAAAAAGGAGTAATTATGGCTAGATCAAAAAATAAAGTAGCATCCCACAGAAGACGAGTACGTTTTATAAAACTCGCAAAAGGTTATTGGGGTAGAAGAAAAAATGTTTGGACCGTTGCAAAGAATCATATTGAAAAAGGTCTTACCCACGCTTATGTAGGGCGAAAATTAAAAAAGCGAAATTTCCGCAGATTGTGGATAACACGTATAAATGCAGCTGCTAGGGAAAATGGTACGACTTATTCAAAGCTAATCTATGATTTGAGAAAGAATAATATTATCATTAATCGCAAAGTACTGGCTTATTTTGCAATGAATAAGCCTGAAGTTTTTAAAGCAATTGTTCAAAAAGTTTCCTAACTGTTTGTCCGATGTTCGAAGAAATCACATCATTATTCAATGAAATAAAGGACAGATCTTCTGACTTTTCAAATTTAAACGAAGTCGAAGAATTTCGATCCCTTTATCTTTCCAAAAAAGGAAAGATACAATCACTATTTGATAAGCTTAGCCAATTGCCAAAAGAGCAAAAGCCTCAATATGGAAAGCAACTGAACGAATTGAGGAAATTCGCTGAAGAAATTTATCAATCAGAAAAAAATAAATATCAGAGCCTGTATTTTTCAAAACCTACCATTGACCTCACACTACCTGGTAGGAAAATGAATGTCGGTTCTGCTCATCCTGTAATTCAAACGATGAATAAAATGATTGATATCTTTATAGAAATGGGCTTTACGGTTGCCGAAGGACCCGAGATAGAAGATGAATATCATAATTTTGATGCATTAAATTTTCCAAAAGACCATCCCGCTCGAGATATGCAGGATACATTTTTTATAAAAAATGGTGAGAATCTCTTGCTTCGCACTCATACATCTCCTGTGCAAATTCGTGTAATGCAAGGTATGAAACCACCAATTAGGAGCATTATGCCTGGGAGAGTATATAGAAATGAGGCTATTAATATCCGGTCTTTAGCAGAATTCCATCAAATTGAAGGATTATATATAGATAAAGATGTTTCTCTTGCTGAACTGAAAGCTACATTGATTGCGTTTGCAAAAAAGATGTATGGAGATGATATTAAGTTTCGGTTTCGCCCTTCATACTTCCCTTTTACTGAGCCAAGCGCAGAAATGGATATAAGCTGCTTTTTATGTGGTGGTAAGGGTTGTAGAGTATGCAAAAATTCGGGGTGGCTTGAAATTGTGGGTTGCGGAATGGTGCATCCTAATGTTTTGAAAAGTGGTGGAATAGATCCTGAAATTTATTCAGGCTATGCTTTTGGCTTTGGAATCGAGAGGGTTACGCTTTTACGTACGGGAGTTGATGATATCAGATATTTCTATTATAATGATGTGAGATTTTTAAATCAATTTTAAATATAAATTAATAATAATTAAAACATTAACAATATTTTTCTTAATTTTGAAGTTTTTGAAAATTAGGATTGGAGCAATTTAATGAGTGAAAAAAAATTATATGAAACTACATTTATTATCAATGCAGCATTTGATGATAATGATATTGATAATATTATCCAAAAAGTTTTAAATCAAATTACAAATAATGGTGGGACCATTATAGAAACAAATAAATGGGGACGTCGTCGCCTCGCTTACCCTATCAATAAAAAGCAAAATGGATATTATGTCCATACAGTATTCCGTTCGTTACCCGAATTTATTCCGCAATTGGAAAGATATTTAACATTGGATGATACAGTACTCCGACACTTGACTTTAGTATTATCCGAAAAATTGCTTGAATATCGCAAACAGCATGCCCTAGAATCGGGCAAAGAACTTACTTTGGCTGTCGAGGAAGAAATCGAAGAAGTTGAAAACGTGGAAGAAGTTGCTAGCGAGCCTGATATAGAATCGATTAATAAAAAAACCGATACTAAATCTCAGCAACAAGAAGAATTGAATACTGAAAAAGTAGATGCAACTAATAATAGTGATAATTAATAATCATATGGAAAATTATGAAAATAATATTGAGAAAAAATCTTGAAAATTTAGGTAATATTGGCGATGTAGTCAGTGTTAAAAATGGATATGCACGAAATTATCTAATTCCAAATAATTTGGCTTTTATCGCAACAGATGATGCAGTCAAACGAATTGAACGTGAAAAGATGAAGTTGATTAACCAATTGACAAAAGAAAAAGAAAATGCAGAGTCAATTTCTCAAGCGTTGTCAAATATTCAACTGACTATACCAATGCGTACAACAGAAGAAGGCAACCTTTATGGTTCGATTACAAATCAGCTGATTAGCGAAAAACTTGCTGAACTCAATTTTAATATTGATAAACGTAATATAATTATTGATGAACCTATTAAAACTCTTGGCATTTTTGATGTTAAAATCAAATTGCATACTGATGTCACCACTACAATAAAAGTGTGGGTTATCAATGAAGAAGAGCAATAGGCGCAAGCTAATTATTGTGCATTATGCAAATTGTCATTGGAACTAATAATCACAATAAGTCGAATGAAATTATTAAAATTTTAGAATCAAATTTCTCCAATCCTTTTGATTTCTTAACACTCTCGAATTTCTCACAGAAAATTGAGGTCGAGGAAACAGCAAATTCATTCGCAGAAAATGCCGAATTGAAGGCACGTGGTATCTATGACATATTGCATATTCCTGTAATTGCTGATGATTCTGGCCTCGAAGTTGACATATTAAATGGTCAGCCTGGAATTTACTCTGCCCGTTTTGCGGGAGAAAATAAGAATGATTCAGATAATAGAAAAAAGTTAATCAATGAATTATCACATTTTGAGGGCGACTCATTCTCCGCTCAATTCCAATGTGTAATTTGTTTTTTTGATGGCGAAAATCTTATTAAAGGTTTTGGCACCTGCCATGGTAAAGTTATACTTGAAGAAAGGGGGAGGAATGGATTTGGATACGATCCTTTGTTTGTTCCTGAGGGTTACGATAAAACCTTTGCAGAATTAGAACCTGAAATAAAAAATCGAATATCTCATCGCTCGCAAGCTCTCAAAGATTTTGTTAATAATTTTAAAACTTTTTTGAAGAGAAAAAATTGAAAGAGAAAAAAAACATCAAAGTTCGAGATATCATAAAAAATGCTATTATTGGGGTAGTTTTGATTCTCTCAATTTATTATTCTCTCAAAGGTATAGATTTACTTCAATTGTGGAATTATATAAAGACAGCAAATATTTGGTTTATAATAATTCCAGTTCCTATTATGGTGCTTTCGCATTGGTTTAGAGCAACACGATGGAAGGTTATTCTGGAACCAATCAAAAAAGATGTGAAGTTGAGAAATTTGTTTGCAACAGTAATGATTGGTTATGCTGTAAATAATATTATACCACGCGGCGGGGAGATTGTGCGCCCTTGGGTTTATGCTCGTGAGGAGAAAATTTCTTTTTCAGGCACTTTAGCAACGATTGTCTTGGAGCGGTTGCTCGATTTATTTATGTTAGTGCTTCTCTTTGGGATTGTTTTTATTTATTTTAGCGATAAAATTATCGCCGTAATGCCCACTTCGATTAATTATAAAAATATAGCATTGATTATATTGCTTGTTGCTGCTGTCATAATTATTTGCTTCTATCCACCATTCTTTGAATTTTTAATTCGCACCTTGATTAAACCAATTTCGGAGAAATTATATCACCGTGCTCTCGATATATTCAACAAATTCGGACAAGGTTTTGCAATAATTAAAAATCCAAAAAAATATCTCAATTTGCTTTTTCAATCTGCATTAATATGGTTCTTGTATGCTCTGCCATTATATATAATGTTTTATGCATTTAGCTTTGCTACTCACGGTCTGGATTTCCTTGATTCAGTATTGTTACTTGTCTCTTCAGGTATAGCATTTACAATTGCACCGACACCTGGATCGTTTGGTGTCTTTCATATTGTCGTTAAATTAATATTAGTAAGCTTTTATGGAATACAACCCGAACAAGCTCTTGCTTTTGCAACAGTTAATCACGGTGTTGGGTATCTTGTGCAAGTCCTTCTCGGTGGATATTATATTATCAAAGATGGCTTAGGCAAAAATATATTCTCAATTTCATTGAAAAAAGTGCAAGAAGAGCCTGAAGCTCAAAATTCCAATCAGTAAAATACAATTCAATAATTTATAAAAGATTATAATGTAGAAGGTATTTTAATAAGCGTATTATCAATTAATCGTGTTCTACCGACATATACAGCGATTAACAAAACTATTTCTTCACCAGGAAAAAATTCATCAGGTGTTTCAAGCGACTCAGCTCTTGCAGCATTTATATAATCTATTTTTATTTCGGGAATGGTTTTTATTGTGGACAAAATTATTGAGTTAATTATTTTACGTCTTCTTTCCCCTTGGGCGATTGTTTTTTTTGCTGCTTCAAGAGAAAGGAAGATTATAGAAGCTTTTTCTTTTTCTTCATCTGTCAAATACCTATTCCTTGAGCTCATTGCAAGACCATTTGCTTCTCGATAAATTGGGCATACAACCATTTTCACGGGCAAATTTAAATCCGAAATCATCCGCTTAACTACAAGAGTCTGCTGATAATCTTTTTGTCCAAAAATTGCATAATTGCATTGAGATATTTCAAAAAGCTTAAGCACGACTAATGCAACTCCATCGAAATGCGTCGGGCGTGAAGTTCCTTCAAATACTCCTGTTAATCCTGAAATATGAAGTGACGTAGAAAATCCAATTGGATACATACCTAAAGCATCGGGTGCTAATAAATAATCAACATTTTTTGCTTCAAGCAATGCCTTATCACGTTCAATGTCTCGAGGATATGAATCAAAATCCTCATTAGGTGCGAATTGCTTTGGATTGACAAAAAGGGAAGTGATAACAACATCTGCAATTTCTTTTGCCTTATCAACTAAAGCAAGATGCCCATCATGCAAAAAGCCCATCGTTGGTACTATTGCAATTGTCTTGCCTTGATTCTTTAAATCTAAAGCAATATCTTGCATTTCATTTGGTTCCTTAATAATTTCCATCAATTTTTCCAATTATTTCAAAATGTATTTTGCCATTAAATTTATTAACTATCTCGTTTTCAAATTCATTAACTTGCGAAATTAAGACATTTGGATAAAATTCGACGATTTCTGAATAATCAGCATTATAATCTATGGCGTATTTTTCAAATATTCTTTTTAATAATGTAATATTATTATAGTCGCTTATAATTTTATAAGAACGAGTTATATAGATTTTCTTGGGCAATGCCTTTGAAAGGCAAGCATTTGCGGAATCATAATATGCACGAAATAATGGACCAACACCTAATTTTATTCCGCCAAAATATCGAGTTACAATTACTAATACATTCTTATATTTGAAATGATCTATGGCTTGTAAAATTGGTTTGCCTGCGGTTCCACTTGGTTCTCCATCATCGGAATAACGATAAATATTGTCATCAATTCCCATTCTATATGCATAACAATTATGATTTGCCGTATAATGCTCCTTCCGAATATTATTCAGAATTTCTTCTATTTCTTTTGAAAATGTAATGGGGAAACAGTTGCCAACGAATTTTGATTTTTTGATTGTTAACTCGATTGTTACAGGAGAATCTATAGTTTGAAAGCTATCTATAATATTTTGGTCTGTATTTTCCGTGGCTTGCTTTGTTTATCTTATATAATTCTTTCTAATTCAGAAACTATTCTTTCTTTTGATTCTTCTATATCTTCGGATAAAATAAAGCTATAGTCAGAATTATTAAAAAATAGTTCGTTATTACTATTATTATCTAATAAAGGGTCATAAAGCCAGATAATTTCACCTATCTTTTTTGCCATTTCCAAGATATCAGGTTCATAAAATAAGGGATTATTGAATTTTATCAAATACTTATCATTTGAAGTATGGATTTCATTTAATATCCTATCAAGGATATTTGTAAATGTATGAATAAGATTCCCCTGAGGGATAATAAGATCATTGAACTTTTCGCTTGTATCAATTATTTTAAAGTTCAATTCAGAAGCAAGATGATTCAATAGTTCATTAATTTTATCAGTAAATGAACCTACAAAGATAAAATTATCATTTTTTGTATTCAGATAATTATCGAATTCATTAATTACTTCTTCTTTTTTTGAATGAATTCCTGTAAACATTTCGAATGACAATAATACTTGATTAATTAACCAATTATAACCAGAAATGAAATGATAATTATATAGCTTCTGCTTATCATAAAAGTAGGAATTATTATAAATAGTATCAATAATTATTTGATGTGGTTCAAACTTGAGTTCTCTGAGTATTTTTGAATTTGGGGGGATTGTTGATATTATATAATCAAATTCATTTATCTTTTGAATAAGATTTTTATCGTTTATATATGACACAACAAGATCTTCGGCTACCTTTTTTGCTTTTTCTTCGATTCTATCCCATATAAAAATATTAGCATTAAGATTTCTTATGGCAAACGCAGCTGTTCTAGCTGCTGAACCCGAGCCAAGTATTACGACTTTTTTCTTATTAAAAATTAAATTGTTGTCCCAAATTGTCTGTAAAATACCAAAGTAATCTGTATTGTAGCCAATCATAGATTCGTTATTAAACAAAATTGTATTTACAGAATTGAGGTTGCTTGCTTGATAATCAATCTTTGATAGCAATTCCATTATTGATTGCTTTAATGGATTAGTGATATTGATTCCATTCAGATTAAAATTCTTAGAAAAATCAATTATACTCTTGCTATTGAAAGTTGAAATTGGTAGATATTTTAATTCAATATTATTCTTTTTTGAAATTAATTTAAAGAGTTCTTTACTCTTACTATGAAATACAGGATTTCCCGCGATACCTAGTTTTAACATTCTATATTGTAAAAATCAAAATTTATTTTTTTTAACTTATGTAAATAAACATATTAGTGTTTTTTCGATATAAATTCTCATTTGAATTATTTCATAAGAATATTTTAGTAAAGAATTTAAAATCTCGGTCGCCTCAAAAAGGAACAGAGAAAACCTTTTTGAGGCAACCTGAATTGACCACAATTAATCAATAATTTTTGCAAGAATATCCGAAAATTGAATAATTTTCAGTTCCTTATTATCAATTGTGATCTCATCTCCACCATATTTTGCATAAATTACTTTATCTCCAACTTTAAAATTGCTTGTCACATCTTCACTTGTGCCAATTTCGATAACCTTGCCTGTAATAGGTTTTTCTTTTGCAGTATCAGGTATTATTATACCGCCCTCTGTTTGCTTTTGCATTTCGAGGGGTTCTACAAGTATTCGGTCTCCAATTGGTTTGATAGTCATATTATTTCTCCTTTATATTTTAATTATTAAAAAAATTTAGTTAGAATTAGTTTTTATATTTAGCAATCGATTTATTTCTGATTTATTAAATCCAATAATTGGACGATTATTAATTAAAATTACAGGTACAGCATTGTTTCCATTTGTTCTTCTTATCATATCTTTTAAAGCTAATTCGTCTTTTGAGACATCTATATCTTTGAAACGTATATTATTTTCCTTAAAATACCTTTTAGCATTTTGACATGCTGGACAAGTAGGTGTTGAAAATATTATTACTGTTTTATTCGTTTCCATATTTTTATATAAATATTTATGTATTTATAAAAATTTTTGAATAAATTATAAACGAAAAGATAAAAAAAATATTATTAAATTATAACAACAAATGGAAGACAATATTATAAATAATGAAAATATACATAATCTTGCAGTGAAATTTAAAGTTTTGGGCGAAGAAACACGATTGAAAATTATACGTTGCCTTGAAAGTGGATGTAAATCAGTAAATGAAATTGTTGAAACAACGGGATTGCTTCAGGCAAATGTATCAAAACATCTTAAAATTTTGGAGAAATATGGTATTGTAAAATACCAAAATAATATCCATTCCCATATATATCAAATCGCTGACCCTAAGATCCTTCAAATTTGCAAAATAATGTGTGAAAATGATA
>JAGOIG010000015.1:17760-20659 GCA_017995735.1 Candidatus Kapaibacterium sp.
GCACCTTACGAGCATACCACAAGCTTTGGAAAAGGAGCAGCCAATGGACCCGATGCAATTTTGAAAGCTTCCGCTTATGTAGAATTTTATGATGATGAATTTGATAAAGAAGTTTGCTTTAATAATGGAATTGCCACTATTCAACCTGTTGATTTTGATAATATTTATGATGAAAATGCAATTTTCAAGGTATATGAAATAGTAAAAACACTAATTGAACAAAATAAATTTGTAGTGACTCTTGGCGGCGAGCATACAATTTCAATAGCACCTATTAAAGCTCATTTTGAAGTATATCCCAAAATGAGCCTATTGCAATTCGATGCTCATTCTGACCTCAGGGATAATTATGAAGATTCACCTTATTCCCACGCCTGTGCTATGGCGCGTGTCGCTGAATTTTTCCCACCAGAAAATATGACACAAGTTGGTATCCGTGCTCAATGTGTCGAAGAAGCTAAATTTATTAAGGAACATAATATTCATACGTTTTATGCTTCGGGGATAAGAAATAATAAATATGGGGATAATTGGATTGATAATATTGTTTCAACACTTAGCAATGATATTTATATTACTTTTGATTTGGATGCCTTTGACCCTTCAATTATACCATCCACGGGTACTCCTGAACCCGACGGATTAACCTATCAGAATGTTCTGGATATTTTCTGGTCTATAAAGAAAGCAAATAAAAGTATCGTGGGATTTGATGTTGTGGAGCTTGCACCAATTCCCGAATTACATCATCCTGATTTAACAGCGGCACGCCTGATATACAAAATTTTGAATTTTATTTTTTAATATTGATTAATTTAGTATTTTGAATAAATATAAAATATAATTATGGAAACAACAGAAACAATTCTTGAAGTAATGAAAAAATCAGGCAAACCTCTCAGCAATGGTGATATTGAAAAGCTAACGGGTTTGGATAAAAAAGAAATCGAAAAAGCAATGAAAAAACTAAAAGATGCTGGAAAAATTACATCACCAAAGCGATGCTATTGGGAGCCAATTTGAGGCTTAGCTGAAAATCAATGAAATTTTTAAAATGTTTTCTTCTTGCACCGAAGCTACATTGAATGTAAAGTCATTTGCTTCTGCAATTATTTGAATAACACCAAGAGCAATACCTTCATTGAAATCCAAAGGAGGATTTTTTTTGCATTGTGCTTCAATATCGAATTTGATGATTTGGTCTGAATAATAAGTCCGGAATGTGATTTTGCCACAATTTTCAGCAATATATATTTTGAAATGCATCAGAATTATATTAATTGCATCTCTCAAAGCATCCTTATCAACATTAATAACAGGCTCTTCAGCAGATAAATTTAAATCAATTTTTATCTCTGAAAATTCAAATATCTTTTTACAATATTCAAATTGTTCTTTAATAAATTGATTTAAATCTACCAAGGATTTCTTAAAATTTACCCCATAAGCATACTTAATGAACAAATTTGATATTTGCAAATAGTCATTTGTGTATTCATAAAACGAATTCCACTTTTTTGTAAAATTAATAGAAGTAGATTCCTTGAAATAATCTGAAAATTCCCCTAAAAAATTACGCATATTTTTAAGTATTTTGCTCATATCCTTTGCAATCATTGAGAATTTCTCTTTGTATGCAATTTCACGCGCTAATGCCCTTGATTCTTCCAGCTCTATTATTGGACGTAAATCTGTAATGATTGCAACTCTGCCCATTATTTCGGTTTTGGTCTTTATATCGAATATCTTTAAATGTACGGGCACCTCCTCTCCCTTTGAATTAATAAGAGTTGTTTTTACATATTCTTCAGGTGGATGTTCAATTTCTGTATTAAGAAAGAAATTTTCAGGTAGCATCTTTCTTGCTTGCGCAATGCCCGGCTTACGTTTTACATCGAGGTCGAAAATTTCCATTGCGGCTGAATTGAAAATTTGAAGCTTCCCTTTCCGGTCAATGGCAATAATAGCTTCAGATGAATTTTCAATCAAATTTCCATAAAAATTATGTAAAAAATTCAATTGCTCCTGCAATTTATTGATTTCAGTAATATCTGAATTGATTTCCATTACTTGTGAGACATTACCGTCTTGGTCATAAGCAATTGGAATTGAAGTCATCATATAGTATGCTTTCTCTCCCGTAGCGGTTATACCAATTTGGCTCGAAGAATGAACGCGTTTGGTTTCAAATGTTTCATTTGCAGGGCAGTGAGAACATATTTGCTTTCTGCGTTTATATACTTCATAGCACTTTTTCCCTCGTACATTGCCGAACGTGTTAATCATTCTGCGGTTTGCACGTAAAATATTGAAATCCTTATCTGTAATTGATATATAATTTGGGATATTATCAAAAAGTAAATTAAAATCATTTTCCCAATGATTTATCTCCTTTTGTGGTATGGTAAGCTCCTGCACAAACTCGATTTCGCCGTCTTTATTGAAAATTGGAGAGAAAATCACTAAATCAAAGCTGATATTGCCATCTAAATCAATACTTGTATCATTAACTATTTCCGTATTTCCCGACTCAAAGACTTTTTGGACCTGACACCGAATACACGGGATTTTTGTATTGTGGCATAGCTCAAAACACTTATGATTGACCCATTGACCATAAAATTCCTCGAATTTACGATTTGCTGCGACAACCGTTTGCTCTTGATTGACAACTGCAATTTTAAATGGGAAATTATCAAAATAATTATGAATTAAACTCTCTAAAACTTGATTCCTCACTTCCAAATTCATTTCTCCAAAATACAAATTCTAATAATCTTAAATTACTAAAAAATAATATATTATAATTTCATTATTAATAAAAATTAATTAAAAAATAATTAATTAATCAAAAATAATGAAAAATTATAAATAATATAATAGCAATATAATACTATAC
>JAGOIG010000148.1 GCA_017995735.1 Candidatus Kapaibacterium sp.
ATTACGGATGTATACTTAATGGTACTTCTGCCACGCTATATAAATACCAAATTAGAAATGCTGCTCCACCAAGTCCCAAATCCTTCATAAAATGAAGTTGTTCATTCTGTCGAATCATTGGATCTTTTACAGTCCAGTAATTATGCATAATAAATGCTGTTGGAACTGTAAATATTACAATCAATAATGCACCTACGTTTACATAAGCACCTAATATAATGCTTATACTTCCAAGAAAAATCATCAAACCTGTAAAAACTACTGCAAGGTTTGCAAATGGAACGCCCTTCGATTGTGCGTATGCAGCCATATTTTTTGTTTGTGTAAAATGTCCTAAACTGGAAAACAAAAAAATCATTGCAAATAAAATTCGCGCAATAAGAATTAAAATATTCATAATAACACCTTAAAATTAAAAAAACAATTTAATTTATATTATACTAAATTAATTGTTAGTTATAACGAATATTTTATAATTTTATTTTAAACACACTTATTATTTAAATATATTGTTTTTAAAATTTCTATAAAAAAGTGAGTAATAAAAAGTTGGAATTCGCTAAGTTATTATATATTATGAAAATATTAAGGCATAATCCCCTGCCAGGGATTATGCCTTAATCATAGTAAGGCACATTTTAAACCTATTAGTTGCATAAAGAGCGTGAGGAGAGTTCGCAGGCATAATTATCATCTCGCCTTCCTTTACAATATGTGGTTTATCTGAAATTCTTATTTCCGCCTCTCCATCAAGCACAATAACAAATGCATCGAATGGCGCTGTATGCTCGCTTAAGCTTTCACCCTTATCAAAGGCAAAAAGAGTGACTGTGCCTGTTGGTTTATTGATGATGGTACGGCTGACCACCGTACCATCTTGATATTCGACTAAGTTTTTAATTGTTAATGGTTTTGCAATTATATCGTTTGAATTAGTTGTCATATTATTCCTTTATTATAGTTTGAGAAATTACACCTTGATTTGTATATATTGTTAAAATATACACACCACTTGATAAGTTATTTAAATATAATTGTTTATCAATATTATTTGAATTTGCAAAATTTTCCGAATATACTTTCTGACCTATTAAATTCGATACTTCAATTGTTCCACTTGTTTGATTATCAAATTCTGCAATAATATTAATTTTATCAGAGAAAGGTGCGGGGTATGCTATAAGAAGTATATTAGCGTCGGCTGAATATGTTGCGTTTTCCTCAACGAAATCTTTTAATGTTCTTACATAGATAATTAATCGCTTTGATGAAGAACAATTGTTATTATCTGAAACAAACAAATAATAATAATTTGAACCGAGCGGAGGTGAAACCAATGGTGGTTCAGCAATCCTATTGCCATTATTATCCTCCCAATATTTAGAATATGGAGGTGCACCGCCTGTAATGCTGATAATTTGGTCATTTAAATTGATGAATGACCCTAATTTAAGAAATACAAATATTGGCAATTGAATCTTAGGCGCAGTATTCACAGTCAAAAAGAGTGATGCAGATTTGGTCTCAAGAGTTTGATTGTCTTTTACAGTGAGAGTATAAGTTTGAGAAGAAGTTGGATTAACAACAGTTGGGTTGCCTGTATTTGCATTTTGCATATTATAATTTGGTATCCACTGATAAGAGAAATCTCCCGAACCTCCTGTAACGGTGATTAATTGGCTATCCTCATCAAAAGTGCCTAAACTAATGCTATTTCCTTTGCATGTGGATTTATCGGTTAAATTAATTTGGAATGGAATTGTTTTGGTTTTGAATTTAAATTTTCCCGACCATAACCCCTCACCGCAATTATTTACAGATCTCACACGCCAGAAATACTGTTGATTATAATTCAATTCATCAGTCAATTCATATTCATTTGTTATAATATTAGAAAATGTATTAACTATATTTAAGAAATTAGCATCTTTAGCAATTTGCAAAATATAAGAATCAGCAAGAGGATCTTCCGTCCATTCAAAAGTAAATTGAATATCTAAATCCACAGAATTATTAGTTGGATTAATTAGTGTGACAGTGCCAGGGCAAAGATATATCAGGAAATTCCAAGTATCGCTCCATTTTCCAAAACCTTGTTCATTCTCTCCTCGCACGCGCCAATAGTACGTAGTATTATGATTTAAAGGTATTGAAGATAGGTGATATTTGATGTCTGCTATATCTTTAACATCATAAATAATATTTATAAAACTCGGGTCTGAGGCTACTTGCAATTGATAATCATCAGCAAGGTATGCGTAATTCCACATTACTAAAGGCGTTGTTGTGCTTAGTGTTGCATTGTTTGTGGGTGTGTTCAAAATAACTTGATCTGTATGATAATTTGTTACTGTAAATGTCCAGGTCTCGCTCCACAGCCCATCACCAATATTATTCGATGCTTTTACTCTCCAATAGTATGTTGTGGATGGTTGAAATACATCATAATTGATAGTTAGTGCAGTATTTTCAGTTGTTTGAGAATAAAGAATTGTAGAAAAATCGGACATTTCAGAAATTTCAATAGTATAATTCCAAGCATTATTTGCCACTTCCCACGAGAAGGGGATATTTTCATAAGGATTATAATGAGAACCATTCGCGGGCGTTAAAAGCACAATTTGTGCAGGTGGTTGATTATAAATTTCAAAGAAATTCATAATATTTTGTAATAAGTTATTGCGTGTGCTTGGTGGCGCTTGATCATTTAATTTTGATAATGCATATGAAAATACTATAGTTTTTTGATTATATGATCCAGAATTTTGAACAGATACAATACCATAATTATTTTCATTAAATACAATTTGACCCGTTGAGGGTGAAAATCTATCTTCCCAACCGCGGTATGTCTGTGTTGTTGTAGGAAATGCCATACCATCAGCAACGGAACCTGCACCACCGACTAAACCACCAAATGTATGAGTAGCCAGTCCATCATCTGCGCTTGATAATCCAAATAAATCAAGCAATTCAATATCTGAGACTTGTTCATATCCCAAAGCTTCCGAGCTTTCGAGATAAACACGACCTCCGCTTGTAAGGAAATTTTTGATCATTGTAGCCTGAGTATTGTCAAAGTAAGAAAAATCATACGAATTCCCATTTCCATTCGAAAGAAAAACAACATCATAACCAATAAGATTTTGCGGAAGTGTATTAGAATATACAATATTTTGATAACCATTTGTATTTAAATAATCCCTGATAAAAGAGCCGCTTGTTGTTGGCCCGTTTGAATATTTTTCATATACAAAAATTCCGTGACTACCTAGATAAATTATAAAATCAAAATCCTTGCCTGCAACAATTTCATTATCAATTCCCTCGAGATGCAAATGAATTGTGGCAGTTGAGTTGATATTGTTAAGTATTTTTAAAGATGTGCTTAAAGTAGTAAAAGTTGTTCCTTCTGCTGATACAGAATTAATGAATTGATTATTAATAATTTGCAAATTAGGATCAGAAGTAGAAATCGTAAAACGTACTTGATTTGCACCATCCATTGAATAATTAAATATTTCAAAACCAATGTTATAAGTTTCCCCAATTTTCTGAGATTGAACAGACCTCAAATCGAGTTTCAACGGAAATTTTCCTGTAAAATCTTGCAATAGAGTCTTATATGCATTAACTCTTCCATAACCCAGTTTACCTACATAAGAGGGGTTAATGGAATCAATTTTATCAGTATTGCCAAGCATTCTGCGAATAAGTGCTTCATTGCTTGTTGCTGGTAAATATGACTTCAACAGTGCGTACATACCTGTAATTTGTGGAGAAGCCATAGAAGTACCCTGGAATTTTGCATAACTATTGCCGGGGATTGTAGATAAAATTCCACCATCAACATAAGCGTCCCCTCCGGGAGCAGCAATATCGACATAATATCCGTAGTTAGAATAATATGCTTTTTTATCAGTAGATGCAACTGATGAAACCGATACCACATTTTTATACGCAGCAGGGTAGAATAATGCTTGAGAATTATTATTTCCTGCTGCAGCTATTATTACTGTTCCGAGCGAATAAGCATAATTCATTATATCTTGTCCCGCCTGAGAATAGCCACCGCCTCCCCAACTGCAATTGATAACATCAGCGCCCATTTCTGCAAGATATTTAATACCATCAAAAGCATTATAAATATAAGTCAATCCGGCATTACTGCCATGCTTTGTTGGTATGAATTTTACATTCCAGGAAATGCTTGCAATACCAAGATTGTTAT
>JAGOIG010000016.1 GCA_017995735.1 Candidatus Kapaibacterium sp.
TTTAAGCACTTCTCCAAGACTTGAATAGTAATAATCAGCAATCCATTTTGCTAATTTCAATAAATTCTCATCAAAAATTGGCTGGTCATCCAGCACTTCAATAATTGGTTTCACATCTTCCAAAACAGTTGTATTAGATTTCCCAACAACAATGCCAGTCATAATCCTTTTTCCAAGCGGGACGCAAACACGTTTTCCAATTATGTTGTAAGATTCATTTTCGGGAATTTTATATACAAAATTTTGATTTATGGGAAGTGGAAGAGCTACTTCAATTAAATTATCCATTTAAAAACTTTATAATTTTTAATTTCGTCAAAATCACAAATTAAGAAAGTAATTGCAATATGAAATCAAATCAAAATTTCTCAAAAATAGCGTTTTATTTTTTCATAATTCTTTCATTCATGTCTTTCCAATCATTCAAATGTTCGGGTAATGAACCGAAAGAAAATTCAAATGGGGGCAATCTCACTCAACAAGTAACTTCAAGAAATGAGCAGATTCCAACAAAAACAATTTATGAAGAATCGACAGCTGATATTACAGCATCGAGAAATAATGCTATCACTCAGACAGTGGCAAAGGCAAGCCCTGCAATTGTAGGAATTAATGTAATTGAAATTCAAGAATATGTTGTGCGCAACCCATTAAATCCATTCAATGACCCATTTTTCCGATTTTTCTTTGGAGATCAATTTTCAGCACCTGAGAGGAAATACCAAAGAAAAGTACAGGGACTTGGCTCGGGATTTATCATTTCATCTGATGGATATATCTTGACAAATCATCACGTTGCGGGAAATGCCACAAAAATAATTGTAACTCTGACAAACGGCGAAAAATATGATGCAAAATTGATTGGAGCAGATATGGTGAGCGATGTTGCATTATTGAAAATTAACGCCAAAAATTTGCCATATTTGAAATTAGGTAATTCTGATAATTTATTAGTGGGAGAGTGGGCAATTGCATTTGGAAATCCATTTGGTTTATTTAATATAAATTCAAAACCGACAGTAACAGTAGGGGTAATTTCAAACTTAGGTGTCAACTTAGTAAATGAGGATCAACCCTATAATCGTGTATATAAAAATATGATACAAACCGATGCTGCCATTAGCTCGGGGAATTCAGGCGGCCCATTATTAAATTCAAATGGCGATGTTATTGGGGTTAATACTATGATTCTATCAACAGCGCAATCTATGCAAGGAGCAGGAAGCATCGGTATTGGATTTGCAATACCAATTAATCGTGTAAAAATTATAGTAAATTCAATAATGAACGGGAAAAAATTAAATCGGGACATATATATTGGAATGGAAGTAATGGATTTAGAAGAATTAGATGATGCAACAAAAAATGCCTATAAAATTGATGATAAAGATGCTGGAGCAATAATTGGAAAAATATATCGCAATTCCCCCGCCGATAAGTCTGGACTTGATGTTGGGGATATTATTATTAAGGTTAATAATGAACCAGTCAGCAACAAGAATGATTTTCTTGTGCAGGCATTAGATGCTTGTGTTGGGGATAAATTGCAAATCCAAGTTAAAAGAGGTGATAAAATCCTTACAAAAACATTAGTTGTGGAAAGCGCACGGAGTTAGAATTGCAAGAATCACAAAATGGAAAAAGTATTCTAGAAGCAAGAGAACTTGTTAAAATATATCGTAAACGAAAGGTAGTCAACCAAGTTTCTTTCAATATAAAACAAGGTGAGGTGGTTGGCTTGCTCGGGCCCAATGGTGCGGGCAAGACAACGTCTTTCTATATGGTAGTAGGGATGATTAAGCCAAATGCAGGTTCTGTCTATCTAAATGGCAAAGACATTACAAGCAAAGCAATGTATCAACGCGCACGGCTTGGAATCAGTTATCTACCACAAGAACCATCGATTTTTCGTGGATTGTCGGTTGAAAACAATTTACGTGCAGTTTTACAATTGCAGGGTATTTCCAAAAAAGAAATAAATACTACATTAGAACAACTGATAAGTGATTTTGGAATTGGTCATGTGCGTAAAAGTAAAGGATATATGCTCTCGGGAGGTGAAAGAAGGCGAACTGAAATTGCACGCTCGCTTGCATCCTTTCCAAAATTTATATTACTCGATGAACCGTTTGCGGGAATTGACCCACTTGCTGTGGAAGAAATTATGAAAATGGTACGTAATTTAAAAAACCGTGGTATTGGGGTAATTATAACAGACCATAACGTTCACGAAACACTTTCAATTACTGATAGAGCATATATTTTGATTGATGGCAAAATATTTACAAGTGGCTCAGCAGAAGAAATAGCCAGTAATGAAGAGGTAAGGCGTCAATATTTAGGAGAAACATTTACGCTTGAAAGATATAAATTTGAATAAAATTTGAATAATAAATAATTTACATTTGCTTTTATTCAGTTGAATTGAGATTATTCATATCTCAATGCGTCAACAGGATTAAGGCTTGCAGCTCGCCAGGCAGGAAATACACCTGAAACTACACCTAAGACAATTGATACAATAAGACTTATTAAGGTCCATTGCAGGGACAACACAATTTTTGTACCTACTAATAATCCAAATACTGCGCTAAATCCAAAGCCAACTAAAATTCCAATTATTCCGCCTAATGTGGTCAGAACGACTGTTTCAAAAATAAAATGGAAAACAATCCAACGTTTTGTGGCGCCAACTGCTTTGCGAATTCCGATTTCACGTGTTCGCTCTTTTACAGATATATACATTATATTAGTGATTCCAATTCCTGCTGCAATAAGAGCAACAATTCCTGAAAATACGCCAAAATATGATAAATAACCTGTTAATGATGAGAATTGTTCTGCAAGAGATTCATTAGTTTCTAATTCAAAATTATTCGGTTGATAAGGTTTTAAATTTCTTATGATTCTCAGATTTCCAACAGCTTCATCAATTGTAGCATTTAAAGACAACTTATCGTTTGCTCGCACTACATAAGTAAGATCACGTTCTCGAGGTGAAGCAAAATTGAGTAAGAACAAATTTAATGGAATGATAACTTGATTATCTTGGCTTTGTCCCATTAATGCACCCTGGGGTTTAATAGTACCCGTAACAGTAAAAGCGATATTATTGATTTTAATTACTTTCCCAACAGGATTTTCGTTAGGGAAAATTTTAGCAATCACATCATTCCCAATAACAGCAACATTGCGATTGAATTGAATATCTGTTGTAGTAAATGCTCTGCCATCAAGAATATCAATATTTGAAGTCAAAAAATATTTATCATCAGTTCCAATTAATGTCACATCAGGATCTGTTGTCAAGCTGCCTGCTTTAACAGCGAATCCACTTGTAGCTGTAATAGCAGTGACAATTGCTTTATCTTGCATTCTCTCAGCAAATTTCTGGAATTGTTTATAATCTAATCGAGGACGCATCCAATAATCTCTACCATGGGGACCTCCAATTTGTATGGAAGGCATTCGTGTAATAAAGAATGTATTTTGTCCTAACGCAGAAAGTTGCTCATTTATTGTTGAATTAAGAGAATTAACTAATGAACCCGCGAACATAATTGCAAATACACCAATAACTATGCTCAATATAGTAAGGAATGCCCGTAATTTCTGTGTTCTGATTGAATTGAATGCTTGCTTTATTGTATCTATTAATTTTTCCATATTATCTCCAAATTATTCATAACGAATTGCAACGACAGGTTCAAAATTTGCTGCACGAACAGCAGGAAGTAATCCCGCTGCAATTCCAACTAATATTGATATTATTGTTGCAATACCTAAAAGATTTAGTGGAATTGATCTTGATAGAAATGCTGTCTGCGGAATAAATGTCGGAAGAAATGTACCAGCTAAGTAAGCTATGGCAGAAGTAATTAGAAATGAGATAATTGCACCAATTATTGCGATTATTGTAGATTCGAAAACTATTTGCACTAAAATATCCAACTTTTTTGCTCCTAATGCTTTACGAATTCCAATTTCTTTTGTCCGTTCATAAACTGAAACAAACATAATATTGACAATTCCTATAATACCAACGATAAACGAGAGTAATGTCATACCTATTCCAACAACCCATACAACAGTTCTTATTGATGATATTGCAGCTTCAAATGCCTTTGTTTCATTAATAGAAAAGTTATTTTCCTCCCAGGGTTTCAGGTTTCGTATCATCCGCATTTGTCCTTCAACTTCAGCGCGTACATTATCGAGATTTTCTACTCCCCCTGCTTTTACACAAATTGAAAAATTCCTTCGATATTTACCAAAGGTGGATAAAAAAGAGCTGAGAGGCATATAAATAATATTGTCGACAAAATCAGCAAAGGTTGTTCCTTGCTTTGTAACAACACCAATTACTTTATAACTAATATTATTAATCTTAATTAAATTACCGATTCCATTTCCATTTGGAAAAATTGTCTGATATACTTTAGAACCGAGAACAACAACCCGTGCTCCCATTCTATCCTCATTTTCATTGAAAAAACGACCCGAATCAATTGTTCCACTTGGTGTCAATGCAAATTGAGAAGTAGTCCCTTGAATAGCAATACCCTCGTAGACTTGATTACCATAAACGACATTTCCATGATTTGTCCTAGCAACTGGTACTGCAAGTTCAGCAGATGTCAAGCGTGAAATTAACTTTTCAGCTTGTTGGAGTGATATATTTGGTCGATTTCTGATTTCTCTCCAATTTTTACCACTTCCTGCCCAATCAAATTTGTCAACATACAAGACATCAGTTCCCATAGAACTAATAGAATCCTCCATAGCTTTGTCCAAACCTGAAAGAACCCAACCCATTAATATTACAAACGTAATACCGATTATTACTCCTAAAGCAGCAAGGGATGATCTTAGAGCATTTGCTCTGATAGAATTGATTGCTTGAGAAAATGCTTCATTGATGGCAGCGATTTTCATTACTTTTTAAATCCCTAATCTTCTACAAAAACTTGACTTGAATTTATATAGTCATTAATAATATGGCCATCGAGCAATCGGATGATTCGTTTTGCATTATTTCCTATATCTTCCTCATGAGTCACAAGAATTATAGTATGTCCTGATAGCCATAGTTTGTGGAATATTTTCATAATTTCTACACCTGTTTTTGAATCAAGATTTCCTGTCGGCTCATCTGCAAGAATGATAGAAGGATTATTGACCAAAGCACGAGCAATTGCCACTCTTTGACGTTGGCCACCCGAGAGTTCAGGAGGTTTGTGATACATACGATCCTCTAACCCAACATGTTTGAGAGCATCAATGGCTCTTTCTTCTCGTTCATCAGATTTTACACCTGCATAAATCAATGGCAGTTCTACATTTTTGATACAATTTTCGCGTGGAAGCAAATTAAAAGTTTGAAAGACAAAGCCAATTTTCCTATTTCGCACATCGGCAAGTTCATTATCCTCCATATCTTCAACATTTTCACCATCCAAATAATATGTGCCAGACGTTGGTGTATCGAGGCAACCAATGATGCTCATCAATGTAGTTTTTCCTGAACCCGAAGGACCCATAATTGCAACATACTCATTTCTTTTTACCTCTAAGTTAATATTATCAAGAGCAAGCACTTGTGTCTCCCCCATATCATATCGTTTTACGATATTCTCAAGCTTAATGATTATCGAATCTTCCATTGTTATTTCTTTCTAGCTTTTTTAAAATTGTTAAGATTATTATTCACAACAATTGGGCTTCCATCCTGAAGCAATTTACTTATTGCCTGGAAACTACCTGAAATTACTTCCTGGCCTTCAGCCAAACCTTCTTCTATTTCGATAAAGCCTTCATCTGATATGCCCGTTTTGACAGTTACCATTTTGGCTTTATCTCCATTTCTAACGAACACAACCATTGGTGGTGTTGATTTTAAATTCGCGGCACCATTATTAGCATTTACACTTGCAACAGTAGGAGAATTGCTATGTGGGCCAACCTGGCTGCTTCCATTTGTTGGAATTGTGCCTAATCTAACTGTAACAGATTGTAGAGGAACAGTATTTACATTATATTTTGTCAATGTTGTAATATCCGCACTGCAGCTCATTCCTGGCCGCAAATGTTCATCAGGATTAAGAATACGTATTTTCACTTCAAAATTGATTGCCTGGTCTTGAGTTGTGGTTGCGGTTTCGATTGCTGAATGCCCGATTTCCACGACAACACCCTTAAATTGTTTATCAGGTATTGCATCGACCTCTATTGTTGCTGTATCGCCTTTTTGAACCATTACAATATCATTCTCGACTACATCGACAATTGCATTCATAACAGATAAATCCGAAACACGCATCATCTCCGTGCCTTGGAATTGTTGTGTTCCAACCACAGTTTCGCCTTTTTCGACACTAACTTTTGTAACTGTCCCGTCCATTGGAGAATATATTACCGTTCGAGCTGCATTTCTTTGGACTTGTTTTAATGATGCTACAGTTTGTTCATACCTAGACAATGACGCTTGATAATTTGCAACAGATTGTTGATAAGTAGTGTTAGCATTATCAAATTCTTGTTGCGAGATATATTGATTTTTGTATAATTCCTGGGCACGTTTCAAATCTGCTTCTGCTTTGTTCATAAGCTCTTTCATAGATTCAACATCCATTTTTGCTGCTTGGGTGGCAGCTTTGGATTGCTCGAGCATCGTTTCAACGATATCAGGTTTAATTTTGATTAATAATTGACCTGTTTTAACTTTATCACCTTCATTAACGCCGAGGAAAATTATTTCACCACTTGTTTCAGGCGAAATTTTAACTTCTGTCTCCGCTTCAATTTGTCCTGTTGCAGATACTTTTTGAACAATCGTGCGACGTTCTACTTTTGTAGTAGAGACTTCAATTGGTTTTTCTTGCTTATTGGTGATTAAAACAATTGCAATAATTGCAATAACCACAATTAAACTAAATATTATGATTACATTTCTTTTTTTGTTTTTCTTCTTTGCCATAAAGACCTCATTTATGCCTTTTTAAAGGTTAATTTTGAATATTGTTTTTTTCTAAACTTTCTTTTAATTCTCTTTTATAATAAACTGCTGTTTTAGCGATACTATCATATAAAGCTTGCTTATTTTCGCCTAATGTAAATAAGAAAGCAAATAATATAATAAAGCTAAAAATACTTGAAATAGTTGAAAATACTTGCAACCAAGTTAAAATATAAATAAATTGAAATACTAAATCGAGATTCTTCAGTAAAAACCGATATAGCAATTTGCTATAACTTGCGTATTTCATCTTCTCATCTGCTATGATTATACCGAGAATATGTTTGCCTGGTGTGCCTGCGAAAAATACATCCATAGAATTATAAATAATATATATAACAAAGCTCAAAGGCACAAAAATTCTTATATAGTGATTTACAAATTCGGGGTCCATCATATCAGCAAAAGTTAAACCAATGAATTGTTTATACATTCCCGTTGCATAAATTACTATGGTCAAAATAAAAACTTTGAACATAAAATCGATTATACTTGCTGCCACTCGCAAGTAAAATCCTACACGAAAATCATTAAGGGAAAATTGATTGCCATAATGAGGAAGCATTTGCTTTAGTCTTTCTTCTTGATCTTTATATTTATTAGAATCTTGCATATAATTTCCTAGTTTAATCTACCAATTGCATATTCCAACTCTTTTTGAGCTAATAAATATCCAAAAACACTTGTAATTTGATTAATTTTAGAGGTTAAATATTGAGTATTAGCTTGAATTAGTTCGGTAATATTTGCCGAGCCTACATCAAATCTACTTTTCAATACTTTATAGTTTAAATCGGCAGCTTTAAATGCTTTTTGTGCAATTTGGATTTGTTTTTCGCTTGCATCAAGGTTTAATAAAGCTTGCTCGACTTGCGTTTTAATTGTTTGGTTAAGTTTAAGTCTCTGCACTTCTGCTTGCTTCAAGCTATATTGCGATTGCTCAATATTGCTATTTGTACTGAAACCATCAAAGAGCGGAATGCTCAGATTCAAACCAAAATAAGATCTTCCATAAGTATCGAACTGATTAAATTCACTATTGCTCCAAGACCAGCCACCACCCAATTGCAGAGAAGGAAAATAAGATGAGCGTGACATATTTATTCTTTCCTGGGCAGACTTCATAAAATTCTCGCTGGATTGATAATCATACCGCATATTTAAAGCTTCTTGAAGCATCCTTTCAAAATTTCCAATTCTGCCACGAAATTCATCAATATCAAATTGAGAAATATCGGTTTTTATTTCGGCAATAGAAAAATCCACATTCATTGTTGGGTCAAGTCCCATAGTAGATAACAAATTCGCTCGGGAAAGATTCAGGTCATTTTCCGCTTTAGCTAAATCTAGTTCAAGATTCCCAAGGTCTGCTTCTTTGGAATAAACTGTTGAAATAGGAATAACCCCGGCTTGATTTTGGGCTTGGATGCTTTCTAATTCCTTTTTGCCTTGCTCGAAATTCTCACGACGCATTTCAACAATTTCCTTTTTTGTTGCATAATCAAAGAATTTTCGATATACATCAATCTTGACATTCACAATACCTTGTTGAAGATTCAAATCAGCTGCATTATAATTATAATTTACAGCACGGAAATTAGCTTCACGATATAAACCGTCGAAAAGATTTAATCCTGCATTCAATCCCATACTATATGAATTTGGAGATGGAGTACCAATGGGGATTATCTGACCACCAACATTAACTGTACGACCACCTTGTTGATTCAATGTACGAGAATATCCCCCGGTAAATTGTACTGACGGCAAATACGAACCAAAGGCACTAGTTTTATTTGATGATGCTGCTTTTAGTGCAGATTTATACACTATCAAATCATAATTATTTTGGATTGCAGTTTTTAAACATTCATCAAGAGTATAGGTTTGTGTATCGAATTTTTGAGAGATGGAATATGACCAAATCGATAGAAAAGTTAATAAGAATATGATGCTTTTTTTCATTTTAGAAAATGACAATTTATAAAGAAAATACGATTAAAAATTATAAAAGTTTCAAAAAATAAATGACGAGCAAAACAAGATTGTGTTTTTAGAGAAGTTCGCTATGTTGTTTTGCTAAGATTTCAAGCATTTTCCGAGCTCGGAAAATTAGAGTCTTTACAGTACCAAGCGGGATATTAAGAGTTTCAGAGATTTCAGAATAACTCAAATCATCTTCAAATCTTAATCTAATTATATGCTGATATATCTCGGGAAGCATATTAACCAATTTGTTAATATTTTGAATTTTTTCTTTATTGATTAAGTTCTTATCAGGTACAGAAGTTGTATCGGGTATTTGAAGATAAATATCATTTTCATTATCATCATCTTGTTTTTCCAATGGAATGGTGTCAATCCTTTTTTTTCGTAGGAAATCAATACAAGTATTTGATGAAATTTTAAGGATCCACGATGAAAAAGGATAAACGGGGTTATATGATGCAAGATTATTATAAATTTTTATAAATGTTTCTTGGGTCAAATCTTCCGCATCCGCTGAATTATGAACCATTTTTTTAAATAATGAGTAAATCAATGAGCTATAGCGCCGCTCAATTTTAGAAAATTCATTTTTATTACCATCAAGAATTCGAGTAACTATTTCTCGGTCCTCTCGATTAATTTCCTCATTATCTTTTTTTTCTTTCATCTACGAAATTTTAAAAATGATTTCAAAACTTGCAAATCTGAATATTTTATTATTTTTAAATAAT
Source organism: Candidatus Kapaibacterium sp. (assembly GCA_017995735.1). Taxonomy (GTDB): domain Bacteria; phylum Bacteroidota; class Ignavibacteria; order Kapaibacteriales; family UBA2268; genus UBA2268. Next base: position 9,736 of record JAGOIG010000016.1, read on the forward strand.
ACAATATTGCAACAAACGCGATTAATAAAATAAGCCTTTCAATAAATAAGACGATTAAATTAGACTCAGGAAGGAATAAATTAATAATAATAAAAATTGCTGAGATCAGAACTGTTTCAAAAATGCTTCGCCAATCATAATTGATTAAATAAATTTTACGTGAATATAAATAGATAATTATAGCAGCAATTAAATAGGCAATAAAAGTCGCCCATGCCCCACCCCAGTATGTATAATTTGGAATTAAAAGGAAATTTGCAAGAATATTAATTAAAGCAGCAGTCACCACAGCAATTGGTAAATACTTCGTTTGCTTTTCAATTAAAAATCCCGCAGTGAGGTTAATATAAATTCCATTGAAAAAATAACCAAATAATATAATCGGAACTATATCTAATCCTACCCAGTAATCGGGTTTGATTAGCCGCCCTCCAATAAATGGCAAACGCACAACAAATTCAAGCGAATAAGTCCATACTAACAATAACAACATAGCCACAATTGTAAATAAAGTAAAAATGCGCGAAAAAAGTTCTTTTGCATCCTCGTCTTTATAGTGATTTAAATAAAATGGTTTCCAAGCATATTCAAATACTGATACAAAGAGCATCATAGGAATGCCAAGTCTATAATTAACACCATATATAGCCACATTTTGAGAATTGGTAAGCAGACGCATAATTGGCTTATCTGCTACCTGCAATATAATACCTGATATACTTGCTGGAACGGTAGGCAGACCAAAAGCAAGCATTTTTTTAATCAATTGGAAATCATAATGAAATTGTAAATTTTTTAAAATGATTGGTAACATCATTAAAAGAGCAGCAGACGAAGAAATAATTTGCGCTACTATAATTCCAAGCACTCCATAGTGAAGTACAACAATAAAAATTACATTCAGAGCAACATTTATCAGGATAGCAACAAAACGGAACATCGAAAATTTCATTGCCTGATTTGTAATCCTCAGCAATGAAAAAGGAATTAAGACAAGTGCATCAAGTGCGGGAATAAGAGCAATTAATCGCGTTATAGTAACTCTATTTTGTAAATTGAAAAACACAGAAATTTGTGGAGCAAAAATTTCAATAATAAGAGTATTGATAAAACATAAGAAAAGTATGGAAAAATATGCATTAGAGAATACTTGTTTTGGATTTTCCGTCTTATATATTTCGTAATAGCGAAAGAATGAAGAATCCATTCCATAAGAATACGCAATATTTACAAAAGCTAAGATTGAAAAGATATTAATAATTTCGCCAACGTCGTTCATTGGCAAGTAATTTGTATAGAGTGGAGTCAATAAGAATGTTAGGAATCTGCCAAGTACATTCGCTATACCATAAATAATAATTTCTTTAGATAATTGCTGAATTCTTGAAGTTCGTGATGCCAAATTGAAATAAAAAGTTTTTTAAAAAAAAACAAAAATACCAAAAGAATATATAATGAAACTTTTTTACAAAAAATAAAAAAATATGAATATAATTTTTAAATATTTGTTATATTTGTAATTATCGAATAATTAAAAAGGAGTTTTTGTATGAAGCTAAAAAAATCATTAACAAAAATCGCAATACTAATTGTTTTGCCAATGGGTTTAGCAACTCTTTCGAGTTGTACTAGCAAAATTACTGAAGAACAAATGACGCAGCTCCAAGAGCTTCGCAAGCAAGAAAGGTCATTGCAAGATGGCATTTCAAACAAACAAAACGAACTCAATAGAATTCGAAGCGAAATCAACTCACGAAAAGCAGAACTTAACAACTGCCAGAACGAATTGAATACAGTAAAAACACGTTTATCACAATGGCCTGATATTTGGCCTGATTACAAACCAAATAAGTAAGAGGAGGCGACAATGAAGAAAACAATATTATTAACAATTGTGTTATTTACAGCATTTACATTTACTACTTTTTCGCAACAAGAACTTCCTCCTGCCAGCAAGCCCGATCAAGAACTAACTAAGAAAGAAGCTACAGCCAGGATATTGGATTTTCAATCTCGTGTAGATAATCTTCAAAAGCAAATAACCAGTTTAGATGAGCAATTAAAGCAAGCTCATTCTGACCTTGACAAATTAAATTCAGATCTAACAAATTGCAATAAAGAGATATTGAATATTATTGGTGCAACGCAAGCTGATGTCGATGCTTTTAGACAATCTGTGGGAACAATAGAAGGTAAAGTAAGGCAACTTAAGTCTTTATCAAATGACCAACTCATTGCCCGTCAAGATGAAGTAAAAGCATTAGAAAACGACTTAAATCAATTACGTTCAAACAAAATCTCTGTATTGCCAGAATTTTATGATAAAATAATTTCACTTGCACGAGATATCAAAGGGTTATATCGTGAGAAGAAAATAACAACATATACAGTTGGCACTTGGGCAGAAAACCGTGATTGCTTGTGGAACATAGCAGGAAATATGGAAATTTATGGCGATCCATTTCTCTGGCCAAAGATTTGGCAAGCAAATACCGATAAGATTAAGAATCCCGATATAATTCATCCTGGACAGGTTCTTTCAATTCCCGACAAAGCTTCTCTTACAACTGATGAAAAGAAGGCTGAACGTCGTTATTGGAGAAACAAACACGCTCAGATGGAAGCAACAACCACAACTCAACCAACACAGGACAATCAACAAATCAAGCCCGGAGCAAAAGGCGAGTAATGTTCTTCAGATTGAATCTTATTTATACCTCACTTTCATATAAATTTGATAATGAGAGTGAGGTTTATTTTTTAATTTAAATACATTATGGAAAATATAGAGAAAAAAATTAATATTGATGATATAGATTTAAAACTTCTTTTAGGATTAAATGACGAGAATCTCGATATATTAGAGAATCATTTCAATAGCAACATTAATATAAGGGGGAATTTAATTAATATAAATGGACCTGCTGATGAAGTTCCAATTATTGAAAAAGTCATTAATGAATTGAAATATTTAATTAAAAAGAATGGCGGATTAACTTCTCAAGATGTCATTTCTGTTATTAGATTGCTTGAAGTTAATGATAATTCAGAAAATCACGAAAAAAGTCAAAACGTCAGGAATAGTGATATAATTTTACATTCTGCAAAAGGTCCAATTCGAGCACGAACGCCAAATCAATTTGAATATTATCGAGCAGTTCAGGAAAATGATATTGTGTTTGCAATTGGTCCTGCAGGAACAGGTAAAACATACCTCGCCGTCGCAATGGCAATAGCGTCATTAAGGCGTAATGAGGTATCAAAAATTGTTTTATCGCGACCTGCTGTTGAAGCAGGTGAATCTCTTGGATTTTTGCCCGGAGATTTAAAAGAAAAAATCGACCCATATATTAAACCCTTGACCGATGCTTTATCCGAAATGCTAACCCCCGAAAAGTACCATACATTGTTAGATAAAGAAATTATTGAAATCACTCCACTTGCATATATGAGGGGCCGGACATTGAATTATTCTTTTATTATTCTTGACGAAGCACAAAATGCAACAATTACACAAATGAAAATGTTTTTGACCCGACTTGGGGTTCATTCTAAAGCAATTGTTACAGGCGATATTACTCAAATTGATCTTCCCGATAATTCCAAATCAGGACTAATAAATGCAAATCAAATTTTACAAGAAATCAACGGCATAAAATTTGTGTATTTTAATGAAAAAGACGTCGTACGCCATAAACTTGTCGCTGATATTATAAAAGCTTATGAAAAAGATGGAAAAAAATTAGAAAATAATTAAAAGTATTAAAAATCTAAAATTGTGTTAACATTATTTAAAATAGGATTTTTAGAATTTACATTAATTGATTTAATTGATGTTGTGCTTGTCACTCTTATCATAGGAGGAATTTACTATGCACTAAAGAACACAATTGCAATTCAAATACTTTTTGGTTTAATTATTTTAATTTTCTTCTCTTTTATTACAGAAGCAGTAAATCTGCGTGCTGTAAGTTGGATTTTAAAGACAATATTAAATATTTGGCTTATAGGTTTTATTGTTTTATTTCAGCCCGAAATAAGGAAAGCCTTGGTATTATTAACGCGAAGCAGAATGTTTAGCGTCTTTTTAAAACCTGAGATTTCGCAAACATTAGACGAAATAGTTGATGCAGTAAAAGAAATGGTTAGCAAAAGGATAGGGGCGTTAATTGTATTTCCCAAATCGCAAAATGTGCAAATGACAATTGATACAGGAATTCCTTTACAAGCCACTGTATCAAAAGAACTAATATTATCTATATTTAATACAAAATCACCGCTTCACGATGGAGCAGTAATAATTGATGGACAAACTATAACGGCTGCAAGGTGTATTTTGCCCTTATCATCCGTATCGAAATGGGAAGGACGAAATTTAGGAACGAGACACCGTGCCGGATTGGGTTTATCTGAGCAAGTCGATGCAGTTGTTCTTATTATCTCAGAAGAGATAGGAAGCATATCAATTGCGTATCGTGGTTCGCTAAAATTAAATATACCTGTCGAGGATTTACAAAATAATTTAATGAAGTTATTGACAGAATAAAGTAAAATTTATTTATTTACTCTTTCAAGATATGCACCGGTTTCAGGATTTACTTTTATAATGTCGTTTTCTTCAATAAATAATGGAACTTGAATAGTAGCGCCGGTTTCTAAGACAGCAGGTTTCAAAACATTTGTAGCTGTATCACCACGTAAACCTGGTTCAGTCGAAACAACTTTGAGACTGACTGCTGAAGGAAGTTCTACTTCTAACACTACACCTTCGTGAATGGAAAGCATAGCTTCTTGGCCTTCTTTCAAAAAATCCGCGCTTTTGCCCACAATCTCTTCATCAACGAGGATTTGTTCATATGTATTAGGATCCATAAAAACGAAATGATTCCCATCTCGATAAAGAAATTGGTAATTATTTTTTTCTACTCGGACAAATTCAACATTTTCACCTGAACGAAAGCGGTTTTCAATAATTCGTCCTGTTTTTATGTTTCTCATTTTTACTTGATAAAAGGCTCGCCAATTGCCTGGTGTTCGATGTTCAGACTCAACAATTATGCATAACTCACCATTAAATCTTATTATAGCTCCTGGTCTTAAATCAGATGTAGTTCCCATATTATTTGAATTTAAATTTATAAAGACTACAAAATTACGAAATTTTTCAAAAATTTTTTATTATGAAATTTGATTAATAAGGCGATTTTTAATCAAATTTAGATTGATCTCCCAACATTATTTATATATTATTAAATGCTCAACAGTTGTATTAAGACCATAAGAATAAACAAGTATATACATTCCTGAAGGCAGCATCGAAACATCAAAAGTATACTTATAAACACCTTTTTTAAAATTTCTATTGATTAGTTCGGCAACTTTATTACCGATTACATCATAAAGAGAAATATTCACATCAGAGTTTTCTTTAATTCCAAACTTCAAATCAAAGGAGCCATCATTTGGGTTAGGAATCGGTGGTTCAATAAAGGAGATATTACTTAGAAGTTCAATTTGGATAAGTGAATCCATACAAACATTTGACATTTCAATATGCGATAAATCTATTTCTCTTGTCTGGCACCCATAATCGATACTAGCTTTAATATCTGCGGATTTATTTTTGTTAAGTATTCCCATAATTTTGAATTCTGCAATATTTCCTGAAAAAGGTGTTGAAATAATTCCATTGCCTTCATATAAATCATATTCATCAAGGGGATATGGAGTTATTTTCCATTGCCAATTAGGTAAATTCTGTGGAACATCAGAGAAGTTAAGTTGAATTACTTTGTGATTATACTCAATATTCATTTTAATTTTTGAAATATCTTGATTCAATTTAGGAATTATAGCTTGAATAGTAAAATCGGTTATCTGCCCAGGCAAGAGAGAGTACTGTTTTTCAATCCCAATAAGAGAGATCTCTTCACCATAACCAACAAGTTGTATTTTAATCGGAATATTGAAGCTATTAGGAATGCTTAATATAGCAGTATGTTTTCCGGGATGTGATGGAGTGAAACTTAATTGTATCATTGTGCTATCAAGATTATTTATAAGAATATCGGAATTACTTAAAAGGCTAAAATCATTTTTATCGGGACCACTTATTTGTGCTTGTGATAAATTTAGCAAGAGAGTTGTATCAGGGCTTATATTATTAATTGCAAATTGAGATGTTGTGGGAATACACAATAAAGAAGTGCCAAAATCTAATGTAGGGGGATTATCAACATCAAATGCAGAGCAAGTAATAGTAAATCGTGTTTCCCTCCAAAAATCAATAAAATTAGCATCATAATCATCGGCAAGAATAGCAATTGTGCCCGACGAAGGAGAAGCTGATATTGGTGTAAAATCAATATTTATAATCTCTTGAGAATGTGGAGGTATTACAATATTTTGTGGATCTGCACCTGCGCTCCATTTAAATGTATTATCGGGGGAAGTAAGATAAATTCGGCTTATTGTCAAATCAGAAAATTCTTGAGTATTTACTATTCTTAATGATGCAGTGGTCGTTTCAAGAGGTTTAACTATTGTTCCACAATTCCAATCATATTTAAATTGAGGATAAAAACCGTGACCTTGCAGATCAACTCGCATATCATTTGAACCCTCTGCATTTCCCACAGTAAATATTATTGTATTAGAATATTGAATCTCATCAGTTGGTAGAAATGAAATAGGGAAATAAGTAGTATCTTGCGGTGGCAAAATAATAGGCAAATTTACAGGTTGAACGTATGAAAATTCATTATTAGCGATTTGGGATTCAAATTTAATTGCTGTAATTTGATAATTAATTTTAGTTGGATTATAAATAGCAATTGTAGAATCATAAGATTTATTTATTCTGCGAACTTTCCAATCAATTTCACCAGGAGGCAAAGGTTGATAATTGATCCCTTCACCAATTAAATAAATTGTATGATCTCCACAAGGTTTATTCATATGTAGGTTGATACGAGCAATTCTTTTGCCTGTAACAATCGGACTAAAAATAATCTCAACACTATAGTGAGACTTTTTTGCTATAGTATCGCTCGAAATTTTATGTAGACCGAAATCTGTTGCATTAAGACCTTGAATAATTGGATCAATGACCAAATCAATGTTATTAAGATTTTTAATAAGTGTATCAACTTTTATAGTACCTTGAGAGCCCACAAATACAGTCCCACAATAGATAGTATCAACAATATCTGTGAGACATTCACCAACGCCGCTAAGATTTACTAGCGCATTCTCATAACAGTTTCCCAAAATTTGCAATTGTGCTGTGCTTGTCCCAAGTTTAATTGTACTAAAAGAAATTGGAATGTCGATAGATTCATCGGGTTGGAGGATTTTGCCAATTATCGAGCTATCAACTCGGAAACAGCTATCCGCTGGTGGATTAAAGATAAAATTAAATCCTGAAATTGAGGCTGGCACTTTTGTATTATTATGTAGAACTGCTGTGAAATTAGTTTGGCAAGTATCCCCTAATAAGCAGCTCTGAACATCAAGTGTAGGCACAGTAAAAATATAGTTTGGATAATAAACATTGAAAGGATCTGAAATATCAAAAGCTTCTGAGCCAAGGCCAAATTTAGTTAAAGCAAAATCATAATCGCCTTGACTTTTCACTGTAAATTTCTCAAAATTTTTATAATTTGTGAAATTTTGAATTTCATAACGATAGCCTTTATTATCAGTGACAGAGGTTCGAGGTGTAAATGTTCCCGATATTGAATAGTTTCTAACAGTAAGATTTAAGTTTAAATTAATTGTAAAATTCCTAAGGGTTGTAGTTCGAGGAAATGTAAAATTGCCTACTTTCATATAACCCGTATATTGACCAACAACAGTTACAGTATTCCCCGAAATAGATACACTTCTTCCATAAGCTCTAAAATCTGGAAAAGAATCCCTTGCTCCAAGTGTAAATGCACCTAGTATTTGACCGCTTGGGGAATACTTAGCAATAAATAAATATTGATTATTAAAAACCTGCATTACGGGATGCAAACCACCGAATGTAGCATCACTATAGCAAGTGCCAACGTAATACGCATTTCCACTTGCATCTGCCGCAACATAAATAGCACTATCACTTAGGGCTCCCCCATCGCTTTTAATCCATTGCAAATTACCATCACTATCGTATTTTGCAAGAAAAGCGTCAGAACTACCTTTTGAAGTAATAAATTTATCAGAAGCATAAAGTGTATTGTCAAAAAATCCCGCAACATAAACATAATAATTATCAGGTGTAATAGCGATTGATTTAGCACAATCATAAGCTTTACCACCTCCACTCTCCGCCCAAATATATGTTGATTCAGGTGATACTGCTGCTTTAACTAATAAATTTTCGCCAACAGCTGGTGGGTTCCAATTATAATTATTATCTGTCAAATTTTTAGCAATAGATTTCCAGGTATTACCTTGATCATCTGAAAATGATAAATCAACTGACGTTCCTGGATCGACTCCACTCCACTTAATATTCACAGTATCACAAGCTGAAAAAATCTCGTCTTTAATAGGATTATCTACAAATATTTCAGGAATTCCTCCAATTAATGTTGTCATTCCTGGACACGGGGTAGCATTAATTTGTAAATTTGCAACTCTTAAGGTCTTAACACCCGCAGGTGTAAAGCGCACTTTTATTTTATATTGTCCATCTTGGGGAATATTAATTGGGTAATTAGGGGGAACCCCTTGACCTTCCCCATAATCAATAATCGAAAAATAAGTTGATGGAACTATTGACATAGATAAAATTGATGTGGGAGAATTTTTAGGAGTTAAATTAATATCCAAATCATAATAACTCCCTATATCTGGATTATCAAATTTGTTAGTTATTGAGTCAGTTTCAATTCTTGCTATACCATAATCCGGCACAATATATGTCGTATTTACAGTATTTTTATAAGGTTTATAATATATTTTAACTGATTTTAGTCTATCTATCTCATCGCAAATTACATTACTTACCCAGCTTAAAGAACATAAAAAATCATTCTGAATTTTATTAGCAACAACCGAATAAATTTTATTAAGGCCCTCAGCAGAAGCCACAACATAATCATCGCCATTAGAATTGCTTGCGATATATGAAAGGCTACTATTCATTGGTGCTTGAAATATAATAGCAAAAAATTGAATATTATTTGTTTTACAAGCTACCAAAATTGAATCAGTTTTGACTATTGGATCATTATCATCATTATGTACCCCATCAGTCAAAAATACTATTATTCTTTTGAATCCAAGTGGTCGGCTTGATAATGAGTCGATAGAAGAAGCATTTGGCCCAAAAAAGGAAACATTAAAATTGGTTTTACCATATGGATTTACTTTATTTAAAGAATCTATAATACGGTTTTTATCGCTTGTAAAATCACATTTCCAATATGATTCACCACCAAAGGTCTCAAGTGCAATCTCAGAACCGTTTCTTAAGTCTAAGCTGTTAATAAAATTAGTCGCACCCTGTATTACCATATCCCATCTTCTCACCCCATCAACTTCTTCGTTCATTGATGTGCTTTGATCTAAAACTAAAATTATTTTGTAAGGTGCACTATTACAATTGATTGCATAGGTACTGTTCGGAATTAAATTACCTTGTTCATAAATTTCAAAATCGGTTGGGTTTACATTTACTTTTGTTTCCCCGCTACTATCACTTAGTACAAAATTTGTAGTAATAGTAGGGAATCTTGATGGGTCAATTTGAGTATATGTAATTACTTGTGTGTAAATATAAATAGGAAGAATCAATACAAAAAATACAATGGATATTAATTTTTTCATATTTCTCTCAATAATCGAATTAATAATTTACTAAAATATTGACTAATTCATATTAATTTTCGTGTAATTGCAAAAATCAATTTTCTAAAATTACACAATTATTTTGAATTATTAATAGTCAATGATTTATTTGTAGTATTAAGCGTAGAATACCCTAAAATTGGAAATGTTGCTTGCTCAGAAATATGGCCGAAAGGAAAATTTGCAATTATTGGAATGTTGTAAGGCTTAAGCACTTGTTCAAAAACTTCAAGAATTGTATAACTAAAATTTGGATAAAAATGTTTCCTTCTTTTAATATTTGAAAAATAACCAAGCACAATCCCCTGTAGATTTTTAAATTTCCCTGCAAGTTTTAGCTGATTTAGCATTCTATCAATTTCATAAGCCTCCACATTAATATC
>JAGOIG010000017.1 GCA_017995735.1 Candidatus Kapaibacterium sp.
GTTTAACAAAATGTATTTTTTTAAGCTTGGATTTCTAGATGGTATTCGGGGATTCTTGGCAGCATTCAGTTCTCTATTAGGCACATTTCTAAAATATGCATTTCTTTATGAAATAAAAAAGGAACTTGAAAAATAGTTCCTCATTTATTTCATAGAAAAAAAATTATTCTAATATTTAATTATGTATAAATAAAGAATCGCCAAATACATAAAAGCGATAATTATTTTTAATTGCACGGCGATATGCTTTGAAAACATAATCAGTACCACCAAATGCACACGCAAGTAATAAAGTTGGTGTTTTTGGTAAATGGAAATTTGTTAAAAGTGCTGAAACTATACGAAATTCATAAGATGGATATATAAATTTATCTGTCCATCCTTTATTAGGCTTTATCGCCAAAGTAGTTAAATATGAACTTTCTAAGGCACGAGCTACACTTGAGCCTATAGCTATTATTTTCTTTTTATTTTTTAATGATTTATTTATTAATTCCGCATTTTCTCTTGTAATTTCAAAAGGTTCAGCATACATCCTGTGTTTAGTTAAATCCTCGACTTCGATTTGGTCAAAAATTGCTTGCCCAATTGAAGTATTTACCTTTGCTACACGGACACCTTTTTCCTTAAATTTTTTTAAAAAATCATTTGAAATATGTAATCCTGCAGACGGTGGCCCAATTGAAGTCAAATACTGTGGATTTGCATATTCTGTTTGATAATATTCTTTATCCTTTGGTTCGCTTGGACGTTTGATGTATTCGGGCAACGCCATTTTTCCAATACGTTCGACAACAGCAAGCAAATTGTCATTATAACTAAATCGAACAGTTCGTCCTCTGTTTGTTGTATTATCAATTACTTCACAATAAAATTTATAGTTATCGAAATATATTTTATTTCCAATCCTTACTTTCCGTGCAGGATCGACCAACACATCCCAGAGATTATCTGTTTTATTGAGTTCCCGAAGCATAAGTACTTCAATTTCAGCATCAGTTTTTTCTTTATTTCCAAGGACTTTTGCAGGAAATACTTTTGTTTCATTTAATACCACACAGTCGCCAGGCTGGATATAATCAATCAAATCTCCTATTGTTTTATCATGTATTTCGCCCGTTCGGCGATTGAGTGCTAGCATACGTGCTGATTCTTTTGGTTCGATTGGATATTCTGCAATTAATTGCTTCGGTATGGGATAAACAAAATCTCCGAGTTTCATATTTTTTCCTTATTTATCATTAAATTAACGAAAATATCTAATTATTATTGAATAATTGAATTATTTTGTTATTACGTCTTGGATATACTGTGGTTCGAAACTTGTAGGGTCAGTAAATTTTCCTTTCTTATATAATCTCCATCCTGCTTTTGATATTTTAATTGCATCCATATAATTTAATTCTGTATAATTCAATATTTCAACATTATTAAATGATTGAAGTGCATTGCCCACATATAAATCATTATTATCACTATTTCCTGTATTTTTTATATTCTCAATAAAATCATTCATTTTTATCATTTCGGTTACGCTAAGTTCGTTTGAATTATTGTCATATATTTGATGATAAATAATGCCTGAATTTGCCGTTATGATAGAATGTATTTTTTTTATTCTAAACATTCGAGCAATTTCTTCTGCTGCGACAGAGTATGCAAATAATGTAGGAACGGAAATAAATTTTGGTGAACCATTGATGCAAAGTGCTTTTGCAAAACTTGCTCCAATTCGTAAACCCGTGAATGAACCTGGTCCCGAGGATATAGCGACAGCGTCAATTGAAGATAAATCAATTTCTAAATCATTTAATGCGCGTCGTGTAATTTCGGCAAGTAATTTGTCATGAAATCTTTTTATGTTTATTAAATAATGTATATAATTATAATTCTCACTTGAAATTGCAACGCTGCATATATCAGCACTTGTTTCTATTCCGAGCAATAAAGGATTTTCTAATTGAGTCATTTAATAATTATTTAAATTTGAAATTAAAAACTGCAAAAATAATAAATTAATATGCCTTATGTCAAGCAAAGCTATTGTCTAAATTTTTCTTTAGTTTCCATAAAAATTCTAACATCTCATTGTTATTATTGAACTGTGCCACCAGGATTAATTTGTTTTTTTGTTGGATAAATTGAATATTATCAAACATCGAAACAAAATCTATTAGTGTTGGAAAGATTTCATCATAATATTCACTCTTATTTTCAGGTAGCTCAATTGTGAGGGTATTTGACTTAACTTGCAATCTCGTAAATCCCGTTCCGAGAGCTAAAACTCTCAAGCGAATAATAAAAAATAGGTTTTCGGCTTCCTGAGGTAATCTGCCAAATCTATCAATTGCTTCTTTTTCTAAATCGCTGACTTCCTGCGGTGTTTTTGCTTGATACATTCTTTTATAAAATGCATATCGTTCTGTTTCGCTTGGAACATAATCTTGTGAGAAAAATGCGTTTTGGTCATAATCAATTTCCAAATTTTCATTTTTGAGTAATTTTTTATGAAATTGACTTTGGTCAGCAAAGAGTTGAGCAAATTCTTCTTCTTTCAGCTCTTGGACCGCTTCGTCCAATACTCGTGAATATAATTCATAGCCCAAATCAGTTATGAATCCGCTTTGTTCTGAACCAAATAAATTCCCAACTCCACGTAATTCCATATCCCGCATTGCAAGTTTTAGTCCGCTACCTAATTCTGTAAATTCCTCTAATGCTTGGATACGTTTCAATGATTTCTCAGGTATTTTATCATCTTTTGGTAAGACTAAATAACAATATGCTTGTTTATTGCTACGACCAACTCTACCACGTAATTGATATAATTCGGCAAGACCAAAATTATTGGCACGATTTATAATAATTGTATTGGCATTTGGTATGTCGAGCCCAGATTCAATAATTTTAGTGGTGACAAGTACATCATATTTACGTTCCAGAAATTCTTCCATAATTTTTTCCAAATGATTTGTATGCATCTGCCCATGAGCAGTTGCAAATCGAGCATTTGGAACAATTGCTCGTAATTCCTCGGTTATCAGTTCTAAATCGTAAATTTTATCAGATACAAAAAACACTTGTCCATTTCGTGCCAACTCTTTATTAATTGCATCCCTAATTATTGACTTATTCCAATTTATAATTTCAGTATAAACGGGCAAACGATTAGGAGGGGGAGTTTCAATTACGCTAATATCCCTGACTCCAAGCAACGAAAAATTCAATGTCCTTGGTATAGGTGTTGCTGTCATAGTTAATGTATCAATATTTTCACGCATTTTTCGCAATTTTTCTTTTGCTTCGACCCCAAAACGATGCTCCTCATCAATTATTAATAAACCCAAATCTTTAAATTGGACATCATCACTTAATAATCTGTGTGTGCCTATTATTATATCTATTTTCCCATCTTTTAATTTTTCTAATATATTATATTGCTCTGTTTTGCTTTTGAATCGAGAAAGCGATTCGACAACAATGGGATATTTATTCATACGGTCTTTAAAAGTCATATAATGCTGTTGGGCAAGAATTGTGGTGGGTACCATTACAGCAACTTGTTTGCCATTCGTCGCCGCTTTAAATGCAGCGCGAATTGCTATCTCTGTTTTACCAAATCCAACATCTCCGCAAACTAATCTATCCATAGGGAAGTGGCTGCTCATATCTTTCTTTACATCTTCGCACGTTTTTGTTTGGTCTATTGTATCTTCGAACATAAAAGATGCCTCGAATTCTTTCTGCCATAGATTATCTTCAGGAAATTGAAAGCCCTCACTAGATTTACGTTTTGCATATAATGAAATTAAATCGCGTGATATATCCTTGATTTTTTTCTTTAATCGTTGCTTCCGCCTTTCCCATTCAGGGGACCCAAGCTTACTTAATTTTGGCGAAATGCCTTCAGATGAGTAATATCTATCAATTTTATTTATATAATTTAAATTTAAATATAAAATATCATCATCTTGAAATTTTAATCTTATGCAATCCTGTAAGCTGTTTCCGATTTTTATTGTTTGAATTCCATCAAATTGTGCAATACCCTTATCAGAATGCACTATATAATCCCCATAATTGAGTGTTTCTAATTCCTTGAGAGAAATGCTGGGCTTATCGCTCTTTCGATTTTGAGATAAGCGTTTTAGGCGCTCAAATATTTGATGTTCAGTGAAAATTGCATATTTATAATTCTTTGTTATAAATCCATTTGAAATCGGGTTATCAATCCATTGAATTTTAGAAATAATATCAGTTGAAAAACCGTTATTTGGATTTCCATCTATTTGTATATTATTTTCATTTGAATTTGAAATCTGTTCATAATAGTTTTTAACAAGATTTTGTAATCTCATTAAATAATCTTCATTGTCTGCTGTGACAATTATATTAGTTCCCAATTTTTCCAGCTCTTGCAACTTCTTTGTGAATTCTTTAATTGAACCATTGAAAGTTGGTTGTTGCTCAACTAATACGTGATAATCAGCTTTTCCAAGAGGATTAATTAAAATATTAGGGTATTGTTTGATTTTTTCTTGTTCTTCCTTTGGAATATCAAGAATTTCAGGCTCATCAATGACAAATATAAATTCAGTATTTTGTATATAGTCAAATATATTGACAGGTTGATTTATGGTTGAAATATTAAATAAATTATTAAAAAAAGTAATTTCTTGATGCTCATTTATACTTCGCTGAGAAATTATATCGAATTCACGAATTGATTCAATAAAATCGCCAAAAAACTCAAGACGCAATGGATTATCCTTGCCAAATGGGAAAATATCAATAATTCCTCCACGAATGGCAATATCACCTTCACTTGCCACAAAATCGGTTCGTGTAAATCCATTCAAAAGCAATTCTTGAACAAATTTATCAAAATCTACTTTTTGCCCTTTTGTAATTGAGATTCTTGAATCTTCAACATCAAATTTGTTAGGAAGAGGTGTTGATAGTTCCTCGGGGGTTGCGATTAATATTGATTTATCAGATTGATTAAATGTTTCGAGCCCTTGCACAATCCATCCTAATGCTTCGGGATTTTCTAAATACTCTTTTTTTTCCTTTGGCGATTGAGAAAGTGGAATTATATCGATATTATGTGAGAAAAAAGTTAAATCATCTATCCAATTTTGTTGTTCAAAATAATTTTTTGTTATGATTATAAATTTACGATCTATTTCTTTTGCAAATGCGATAAGAAATAAAGATTTAATAGAATTATTATTAGAAAATATAGAAATATTATTTTTTTTCTTAAATAATTTAATTAAATCATTAAAATCTTTATTATTATAAAAATAATTTAAAAAATGATCTATTGTTCCTTTAGTTTTCGAATTCATTTTTTGGTGATATTTCCAACTGATTATTAAGACGAATTTTTGAAAATACAAGTATTACACCGCCAACTACAAAGAAAAACAAAAGCGATAATATGGCAAATCTATATGATCGGGTCAATTGAAATACTAAGCCGAATGCAAAAGGTCCCATCCAGCTTGTTCCCTTTTCACTGATTTCATAAATACTATAATATTCTGCCTCTTTTCCTGACGGGATTAGCTTTGAATATAAAGAGCGAGAAATTGCCTGCGTCCCTCCCAATAATAGTGCAATAATTATAGCAAGTATGAAAAAGTCGATTTTTCCCGATAAAAAAGCATATGCATAGAAGATTACGCAACACCATAATGCAACACTTATCACTAATGTATTTTTTTCTCCAAATTTTTTGGTTGCCAAATAGAATAAAATTGCTCCAACCGCTGCAATGAATTGAACAACAAGAATTACTATAGTCAAAAATGTAAGCTCAAGCCCCAATTCCTCCTGACCGAATAATGATGATAAGGTTATCACAGATTGCACACCATCATTATAAAAAAGATAAGCAAATAAAAATAATAAAGCCATTGGATAATTTTTTGCATCTTTAAATGTAGCAGTAATATTTTTGAAACTTCCCGATATAGCACGAGAAAGAGGTATTGTCTTAAAATTTGAAGTAGCGTGATTTGTATTGAGATAAATTAATGACGGAAGCGAAAATAATCCCCACCATACACCCGCCGATGCGAGATTGATTCGAACTGCAAGTGAACTTGTTATACCAAATTCATTATGAAAGAGGAATAATAGTAAATTTAGCACAAGCAATAATCCTCCACCCACGTAACCTGTTGCCCAGCCTTTTGATGAAACCTTCTCACGTTCTGAATAACTTGAAATATCATTTAAAAATGAATTATATACAATAATTGAGCAGCCAAAGAATAAATTAGAAAAAATTAATAAGATTGAACCATAAATATATAATCCATCATCCAGAAAGAAAAATAAAGTTGTTAAAATTGCACCTAAAATTGCAAAGATTCCAAGTAATAGTTTTTTTTGCCTTGAATTGTCTGCAATTCCCCCAATTATTGGCAATATCAATACTTGCAATATTACTGAAATAGTAATTGAATAGGGGAATATTGAACCCGCGGGAATAGAAAATCCGAAGAAATTAATTAATCCATTAACTTGAGCATTTTTTGCAATTGTCGTTAAATAAGGACCTAAAAATAATGTGATAACTGTTGTTGAATACGCTGAATTAGCCCAATCGTACAGGTACCAGCTTTTTAATTCTTTTTTTGATGAAAGCATTAATCTTCAAGTAGAATAGATGCGTTTTCTTCAAAATTGCGATTTATTCTTTCATAATTTAATGAGAAAAAATTATCAGGAAGATTAAGTAATTCCCATACTTTTTGATTTGGTTTAGAAATGAATTCTCTTCCATCATTTCCAAATCCAAGAATAAGAGAGGAAATATCAGCAATATGCATTATAGCAACGTTTAGATTTATTTTTTCTCCGACAAAGCCCGTCTGATAATATTTTATTCCTTCAATAATTGGAATTGATAATTTCCATTTTTGTGCTAGCATTTCTCCTACCATTGAATTTGAAATACCCAATACTTCCCGTTCTGCATCTTGAATACTTATTCGTTTATTGTGATGAAGTTCAAGGACCTTTTCATAATCATCAGGTATCGCTATATAAAACAATAACTTACCAATATTATGTGTTATTCCGCACAAAAATAGAATATCATTATTTTGAATTCCAATATTCATCCCAATAATTCTTGCTATTACTCCTGTGCCAATAGAATGCCTCCAAAAATCGACAGGATTTACAAATTTTATTTTACTATCATAGGATCGAAATAAATTAATAATCTTCAATGTAAGCAATATGTTTTTGACTTCTTCAAAACCAATAAATAGAATTGCCTGTGATACATTCGAGATGCGACTTCGAAAACCATAAATTGAAGAATTTGCAATTTTAAGTAATTTTGTCACAGAAGCTTGGTCTTTTTCAATAATTTCGGCGACATCATTTATGTTCGCATTTGGATTATTAATTATTTCTGCAAGTGAGCTATAGAATGAGGAAAGAGTGGGGAACTCTTTCACTTTTGCTAATATGGAATCAATTTGTTGCATTTTCTAAATGTTCATTTAATTTATTTTTTGCGCAATTGATTGCGGTGATATTTATTAAGTCCTTTTCTATTGGTTGTTCAGGTGACCATAGTAATTTAGCAAGTATTTCTTCTTTGCAACTTTCAATTAGTTCTTGGGGTATAGTTAATTCCTCTTCGTTGTCTTGAATATAGATGAAAACATAATTTATATTCCATTTTTTCAAAATTGAAGAATGGAAATGATTCAAGGTTGTACCTGATGGAAGTAAAACCTGTGAAAACTGATTTAGCACAGGTTCAGCAAGTACCATTCCATCCTCAATTTTGTCTATTTGAATAATTTGTTGCATTCTATTTTTTCAAAATTAGTTAATTGTCCCATTATTTCAAAATTAGTAAATTCATATTTAATTGGAGTAATAGAAATAAATCCTTCCGAAATCGCAATATCATCACTTAATAATGTATCCTCATTTGAATAATAATATGTTCCTGCAAACCAATAATAATCACGTCCAAAAGGGTCCTGCCGTTTATCATAATAATCCTTCCAATTCCCATTGCCTACTCTTGTGATTTTGATACCTCTAATATTTTCCCTTGGAATATTTGGTATATTGACATTTAGTAGCACAGACTTATTCTTTTGGATAAATTGATTATTTAATGCTGCCTCAACTATATGCATTGCTATCTCTCCCGTTGGGTTCATATCAATATTCCAACTATGATCACAATATGAAAATGCAATTGATGGAATTCCAAAGAGCATACCTTCTGTAACAGCAGAAACTGTGCCAGAATATAAAATATTAATTGATGTATTTTGTCCATGATTGATACCTGAAACAACCATTGCCGGTCGTTCATCGAGCAATGTTGTTAATGCCATCTTGACACAGTCAGCGGGTGTGCCGCTAACAGCATAACCAAACATTTCGCCATCACGATGAAATGGTGTCACTCTTAACGGTCTGCTTAATGTAAGTGAATGCCCTACTGCGCTTTGCTCATGGTCTGGAGCAACTACAATAACTCGTGCAATCTTTTCAAGATGTGTGACAAGTGATAAAATCCCGGGGGAATTTATTCCATCATCATTTGAAACTAGTATTAGAGGTTTATTTGAGTCTTCGTTTTTCATCTATCTGGTTAAATCATTATATATTACAAAAATCATTAAAATCATTAGCAAAACAAATCCACTTTGCTGAACAGCAATTTTTATTTTTGGTGATATTTCTTTTCGTGTAATTGCTTCAATTAGAACAAAGACTAAATGCCCACCGTCCAAAGCAGGTAAGGGTAAAATATTTATAACCGCAAGCGAAACAGATAGCAAAGCAATGAAATTCAAAAAACTCATTAATCCCATTGATGCTTGTTGAGATGCTTGCTGTGCAATCATAATTGGACCGCCTACTGATTCTTTAAACGTCAATGTGCCATTAAATATCTGCGCAATCGAACTAAAAAATAATCCAATTGCATCCACTGATTGAGTAAATCCTAAGCCAATCGATTCAAAAATATTATACTTAACATGTTCAATTGGTCCCTGGTAGATTGAGCCGAGCATAACACCAATCATACCATCCGAATTTGGTGTAACCGTGATATTTACAAAATCATTTGCTCTTTTTACTGTTATTGTTAGGGGTTTTTCTTTATTTGCTTTTATTGTGCTTGAAAACTGTATTACACCGCTTACGGTTTCGCCATTTATCGCAATAACCGTATCACCTTTCTTAAATCCTGCTAAACCCGCAGGCTTGATTGTTTCAACATTTTGGAAATATACTTTCTGGAATGGTGGCTCCAAGCCTAAATCTTTCTTGTCAGCTAGAACACGTAAGATTTCTTTTCCGCTTGCATTTAACATCACAATGCTTCCTGCTCGTTCTACTTTGATTATTTTTTCTTTTCCCATATCCTCAAAAGTCAAGTTCTCAAGTATATCATTCCACGAATGCATTTGTCTGCCATTGATTTCGAGGATTTTATCGTTTTTTTGGAAACCAATTCTTTCAGATATTGAATTAGGTGCAACCCATCCAATTTGAGTCGTTTTAACAAATGATGAGCCATTTATAAAGGAAATCAATGCAAAAATCACAACAGCAAGCAAGAAATTCATTGTCACTCCTGCAATTAAAACGATAAACTTCTGCCATCCCTTTTTTGAGCGAAATTCCCAGGGCTGTGGTGGCTTTTCCAAAAATTCTTTATCCATACTTTCATCAATCATACCCGCTATTTTCACATAGCCGCCTAAGGGAAGCAATGCTAATCTATAATCTGTATAATCCCCATAGTCATAATCTTGTGGTAAATTCCCAAATGTAAATCCCGTTTTCCTGTGATAACCAAATAACCGTGTTCCCATCCCAACCGAAAAAATTTCAGCTCGAATGCCAAACATTTTTGCTGTGATGAAATGTCCAAACTCGTGAACTACTACCAAAATCGAGAGAACTACAACAAAATAAAAGATAGTGATTAATAAATCCATTGAAAAATCAAATTAAATAAAAAAGAAAAAAAACAATAAATACAAAATTAAGACGAAAACAATTGAAATAAATTTAAAATATTTGACCTTTTAGCTAACTTTTTGTATATTTTTGTATTTGAATTACGACACTCTTTGAAACAAAATCAGCCAAATTCCGTCATAAAGGGAAAAATATCGCAATGGAAACAAGCGGCTTTACGTTCGGTGTGAATTTCGGGTGGTTTTTACTTTTTGCTTTGATTTTGATTGGTATAACAATCTTTTCCTATTGGAGAACGGTTCCCGAGATTAGTTATCGCAAAAAGACGCTTTTAATCTCATTACGCTCGCTTGGGCTCATTATACTTCTATTCATTTTATTTGAACCTTCATTTGTGAAATCCTCAGCAAGAATTATACAGCCAAAAATTGCAATTTTACTTGATAATTCCTATTCAATGAGTTTGACAGATGCAAGCATCAACCGAAAAGAAGCATATAGAAAGATTATTAAGGATTTGAATATTGAAAATATTAAAAATGAAGCAGATTTTTATTTATTTGCAAATAAGACAAAGAAATTAAATCGGTTTACTTCTGATAGCTTGAATTTCTCGGGACAATTAACTGATTTATCTCAAGCATTTTCTTTTATCTCGACACATCAAAAAGATAATAACTACCAAGCTTATATAATAATTACTGATGGATGCGTTAATTCAGGTGAAAATCCAATTTATACAAGTGATTTATTATCAAAGCAGATTTTTACAGTTGGAATTGGCGATACAAATGCACCGAAAGATATTGCAATGAAGCAGTTGATTTCTAATGAAGTTGCATTTATTGATAATCCTGTTGAAATTAATTATTCATTTTCTGCAAGTGGTTATGGAAATCAAAATTTAACATTGCAATTACTTGAAAATAATAATACTATCGATAATAATGTGATAATTATTAATCCAGAGCAAAAAATATATAATGGATTTTTTAAGTATATACCAAAAAAGGAAGGTATCCAAAAGCTTACTGTTCGAGCGATGCCACTTGAAGGAGAATATACAACAGAAAATAATGCTTCATCAAATTTTATACGAGTTATAAAAAATAAGCGTGTAATTTCGATATTTTCATCATCCGCGCAACCTGACGTTTCTTTTATAAACCAGTACTTATCGCAAGATAAAGAATTGACAATTAATGAATTTGTGCAAAAATATCAAAGCGAATTTTATGATAATCCCACACCGCAGAAAATTAGCGAAACGCAATTATTTATTTTCGTAGATTTTCCAAACAAATTTACCTCTGATAATACATTATCTTTAATCGCGCAGGAACTTGCAAAAGGCAAGCCGAATTTATTTATTTTGGGTAAAAATTTGGATTTGCAAAAATTCAAACGATTGCAGGAATATATGCCATTTGAAATAGTAAATTCTTCACCACGTGAATTTCAAGTGTTCCTTGATATTCAAAAGAATTATGCAGATGACCCAATTTTGAAAATCGAGGGTATACCTCAAAATATAGAATTATGGAATAATTTGCCACCAATTTTTAAAACAGAAACATTTGTAAATCCAAAATTAAATAGTAAAGTATTGGCTTTATCAAAAATTGAAAATGTGAAATTTAATGAGCCAATGATTATCACACGGGAAATGCAAAATTCACGTTCGGTGGCTGTGCTAGGCTATGGACTTTATCGATGGAAACTAATGGGATATGGTCGAGAAGTTGCAAAGGGAAATACAAATGCCATTGATTTATATACGACATTTTTATCGAATGTGATAAGATGGCTTTCGATTTCAGATGTCGAAAAGCAAATTACAATCAAAACAAATAAGAAATTCTATTCAAGTGCAGAAGAAATAGGTTTTGTTGGGCAAATTTATGATAATTCTTTAAATCCAATAGATAATGCACAAGTTTATGTGCATATAAAAGGCGATCAAATTAATAAAGATATAACATTGACAAATAAGGGAAATGGTGTTTATTCATACACAATGCCACCATTACCTGCGGGGGATTATCGATTTTCGGCTGATGTATATTCAAATGGGAATCTATTAGGAAAAGATGAGAATCGATTTACAGTAGAAGCTACAAATTTCGAGTTATCAAATTTACAAATGAATAAAAATCTATTGATGAAATTATCCGAGCAAACGGGAGGGAAATTTTACACTTCAAATAATGTGTCAAATATATTTAATGATATCTATAAATTAAAAAATTTCAAACCACAAACAAAAATATACCGAGCAGAATACACACTTTGGGATAAAATTTGGCTATTAATTCCTGTAATATTGCTATTTTCAATAGAATGGTTCATTCGGAAGCGTTCATCAATGTTATAACAATGACTATTATGAATCACAATTTTGCAAAAATCATATTAGTGGCGCTCATTTTTATTTATGTTAATTCTTATGCCGAAGATACAAATGACTCAAAAGATTATTCTTCTATTAGTGGATTTGTTCGTGATAAGCAGACAGGAGAGACATTAATTGGCGCATCAGTACGCTTCAAAGATATTCAAATAGGCGCAAGAACAAATAAGAATGGATATTATAGCATCACAAAAATCCCAGCTGGCGAGCATACTTTAATTGTAAGCTATATTGGATATGAAATTTTTGAAAAGAAGATAAATTTCAAACCTAATGATGCTCAGCGTTTAAATATTGATTTAGTTCCCACAAGTATAGAAACAGAGGAAATTGTTGTTTCCGCAGAGCGAGAAGCAGATAAGCGTGAAATAACAATGAGCAGAGTTGATGTTCCTGTGCAACAAATTAAGAACATTAGAATTGGTGGTGAGAGCGATTTATTTCGGGCATTACAGTATTTGCCAGGTATTTTAACAAGTTCGCAAATATCAAGCGGACTATATGTGCGGGGTGGTTCTCCTGACCAGAATTTGATTTTATTAGATGGCTCAACTGTATATAATCCATCGCATTTATTTGGGTTTTTTTCCACATTTAATACCGATGCAATAAAAGATGTGGAATTAATCAAAGGTGGATTTAACGCAGAATATGGTGGAAGGGTATCGTCAGTATTATCAATAACTCAAAATGATGGAAATCAAAAGGAATTTCAGGGACTTGCATCTGTTGGCGCAATTTCATCTCGAATTTCCTTACAAGGTCCTGTATTGAAAGGAAGTTGGTCATTAAGTGCAAGACGCACATATTTAGAATTAGTAAAAATGATTATCAAAGAGGATCCATTAGCACCTCTACCTGATTTTGGATTTTATGATGTTAATGCAAAGCTTGTTCAGAATTTATCTGATGATGATAAATTAGTATTTACAGGTTTTATGTCAAGCGATAAATTCAAATATTCAGGAACAGGCTTTAATGCAGATATGAATTTATCAAATTATCTTGGAGGAATAAATTGGACGCATATTTATAATAAATCATTATTTAGCAATATAAATTTAAGCTACACTCGCTTTTCAAATAATCTTTTAGGCAATGAAATGGGTTATACAGTTCAATTTATTAATTCTATTGATGATTATACATTAAGAGCAAATTTTGAATGGCTTTTGAATGATAAAGCAACAATAAAATTTGGATACCAGACATCGAATTTGAATTTTTATATAGTCCAAAATTATTCAGGAAATTTGGATACGACATATTTTGGAACATCAGCAAGTGCATCAACCATAAATATAAAGAATTGGAACCATTCACTTTTTATACAATCAAATTATCAACCAACTGATTTACTCTCATTGCAGGGTGGGATTAGAACTGATTACTGGAATTTTATTGACAAATTGACAATTGACCCTCGTTTCTCCATCAGATATTTAATCCAAGAAAATTTTGCATTAAAATTTGGATGGGGCATATATCATCAAAATATAAGAACCATATCTGACCCAAATTTTACATTCTTTGATATTTGGATACCAACTGATACGACTGTTCCAATAATACAAGCGACACATTATATACTTTCACTTGAAACCAACCCATTCCGGGGTATTTCGTTAAATTTTGATATTTATTATAAGACTTTAAAAGATATTTCGCAAATGAATATGACAATGTTGCAAGGAACAAAAGCAAGTGATGTTCTATATGTTGGGAATGGTAATACATATGGTTTTGAAATATTTGCACAAAAAAAATATGGAAAATTTACAGGTTGGCTTGGATATGCTTATGGAGTGGTAAATTATAAATTTGATAGTCTAAATAATGGCAAAATATTTCACCCTAAGTTTGATAGAACACACGACATAAAAATAGTGCTAAATTATTCAATTAATAATAAATTCAGCGTTGGAGCAAATTTCTTATTTCAATCAGGGCAACCTTATACAGGAGCAACTTCGCGAGTGCAATTGAAATTACCAGGACAAAATTATGGAAGAGATTTAGTAATTACATCTGATTTATATGCGTTGAGATTACCACCAAGCCATCAATTAAATATCAATGCAAGTTATTATTTTAAGACTTTTGGTTTGCAATCGACTTTAGCTCTCGATATTTATAATGTTTATAGCCATCGGGATATTCTTGCGCGATATTATAATGCGTCAGAAGATATTGTAAAAGTAGAGGACATTCGGTTGCTTCCAATTATTCCCTCAATTTCTTATGAAATAAAATTTTAATAATTTATGAAAAAATCTTTGTATTTATTTCTATTTATTATAATTACAGTAATTCTTGCGTCTTGCGAGGATAAAGCACCTACTGATTATATACCTTCATATTTTGTGGAAGCTTTGCTTATTGTAGATGAACCAATAAAGGATATACGTATACTTATCAGCCAGCCATTGAGGGATTCATTTAATTATGATAATTCATTAATTCGAAATGCAAAAGTCCAAGTAATAGATGGGGATAGCATATATGATTTAACAATTTCGCCAAATGATATAAAAGGATATTATTATCCTGATACAAATTATAAAATTAAAGTAAATACATTATATAAATTAAAAGTAACATTAGCTAATGGGGATATAATTACAGGAGAAACAACTACCCCCGATAGATTTGACTGGATTACAAGACCTGATTATTACATACAATATCCAAAAGATACTGTAAATTTGCCTTCGCCGTTTTCAATTCAATGGGAGCTATTAAATAGTGTTCTATATTATATTGTAAGCGTAAGATGTTTAGATACTTTGAATTATGGTAAATATTTGGACCCTCCGGCTGACGAGAAGAACCGAAGAATTTCACGTCCTTGGAATTTGCGCGAGACATATTATCGAGATTTTTCTTATTGGGTAATTGTTCCTTCATCGAAAGTACCTATTGTATGGACAGTATTTAAATGGTATGGCTTGCATGAAGTATCGGTTTATGCCCCCGATTTTAACTTTTTACGATGGATGGTGCAAGTAATGACTGGTAATTTAAATCCTTTACTTTCTTCTGTAAAAGGAGCTTATGGATATTTTGGTTCTGCGAGTGTAATACGAGATACAAGTGTAATATTGAAAAATCAGCCTTAATTTTCATTATTTTTTTCTTAATTTTGTAAATTTATATTTTAATAATATTTTACTATGCGAGCTGTTATCCCTGTTGCTGGTATTGGATCACGAATGAGGCCGCATACATTTACTACGCCTAAAGTATTGCTCAATGTGGCAGGCAAGCCAATTCTTGCTCACATTTTGGATGAACTTTCCTATATTGGAATTAAAGATATAACAATTATTACAGGTCAAATGGGTGATAGAATAATCGATTTTGTAAAAAGAAGATACCCAGATTTGAATTTTGAATTTGTTAATCAAGACGAAACACTAGGCCTCGGTCATGCCATTTGGACAGCCCGTGAAACTTATCATAATGAGGAATTGGTGATAATTTTGGGAGATACTATTTTCGATGTTAATTTAAAACAAGTCATTGCTTTACAACAAAGTTCACTTGGAGTAAAACCTGTTGAAGATCCACGACGTTTTGGTGTTGTTTTTTTGAATGAAGATGGTACTGTCAAAAAGCTCATTGAAAAACCATCAGAACCTGAATCAAATCTTGCTATTGTAGGTATCTATTTTATTAAAGAATCATCCAAGCTTGTATCGGCACTTGAGGAAATAATCAAGAAAAATGTTCGTACAAAAAATGAATTCCAACTGACAGATGCACTGCAATTAATGATCGAACAAGGTGAGAAATTTACTACATTTAATGTTGAAGGTTGGTACGATTGTGGAAAACCTGAGGCATTGCTTGAAACGAACCGATTTTTGCTTGAAAAAATTGCAAAAGATTTAACTATTGAAGGATCTGTTGTAATTCAACCTAGTTATATTTCAAAAAATGCAACAATTGAACATTCAGTAATTGGTCCATACGCATCTATTGCTGATGATGCGGTTGTGAAAGATAGTATTGTGCGTGATTCAATTATTAGCTATGGCGCAGATGTCGAAAATACAATGCTTGATGAATCAATAGTAGGCAATGAAGCACTCGTAAATGGAGTATTTCAAAAATTGAACGTTGGCGAATCAAGTTCAATAGATTATTCAAGAAATTTTGAAAAAGACAAACAAATAATATAAATTAAGGACTAAAATGAAAAGTCGAAATAATTATTTATTTACTTCTGAGTCGGTATCAGAGGGCCATCCTGATAAGATATGCGACCAAATATCTGATGCCGTATTGGATGCAATGCTTGCCGATGACCCTTATAGCCGTGTTGCGTGCGAAACTTACGCCACGACAGGTATGGTACTTATCGGTGGAGAGATTACTACACAAACATATATTGATCTACAATCGCTTGTAAGAGATGTTATTCGTGAAATTGGTTATACGGAAGCAGGATTACGCTTTGATGCTGACGCTGTTGCTATCTTAAACACGATTAATCATCAATCTCCTGATATTGCTATGGGGGTAGATAAAGGAGGCGCAGGCGACCAAGGTATGATGTTTGGTTATGCTAATGTAGAAACCCCCGAGTTTATGCCTGCCCCAATTATGTATGCTCATAAATTATTAAAAAGATTAACATACCTTCGTAAAGAAACAAATGATATGCCTTATTTGCGTCCTGACGCAAAATCTCAAGTTACTATTGAATATGATGAATTTGATAGAATTCAACGTGTAGATGCTGTAGTAATTGCTGCACAGCATAATCCTGAGGTCTCGCAGAAGAAGATTTTTGACGATGTCGTCGAAAATGTTATTAGACAAGTTATACCTAAAGAATGGCTTGATAAGGATACAAAATTTTATGTTAATCCTACGGGTAGATTTGAAATAGGTGGACCCCACGGAGATACAGGCTTAACAGGAAGAAAAATAATAGTAGATACATATGGTGGAAGAGCGCCTCACGGTGGTGGTGCATTTTCAGGCAAAGACCCAACGAAGGTAGATCGTTCAGGAGCTTATGCCGCACGCCATTTGGCAAAAAATATTGTTGCTGCGGGACTTGCTGATGAATGCTTGATTCAACTTTCTTATGCTATTGGTATTAGCCAACCTGTTTCTATTTATATTAAAACAAAAAATTCTAATGGTATAAATGATAGCGAACTTGCTCAATTTATTCTCGAAAATATTGATTTATCTCCACGTGGAATTATTAATAGATTTGATTTACGAAAACCAATTTATCGCCAAACCTCTGTTTATGGACATTTTGGTCGTGAAGAATTCCCTTGGGAAAATACAGACTTAGTTGAATTATTCAAAAAGAATTTTCTTTAATTAATAAATATTATGTATTCTGAATTAAAAACAAAAGAAAAATTATATTATAAAGAAGGACAATATTGCATTCGAGATATCTCACTCGCAAGCGATGGTCGAAAGTTAATTGAATGGGCAGAAGCTCATATGCCTGTGCTTATGAAACTTCGAGCACAATATAGCAAATCGAAACCCTTTGAAGGATATACAATTACAGGTAGTCTCCATGTCACAAAAGAAACCGCCGTATTAATTGAAACTTTAATGGCTGCAGGTGCAAATATATCTTGGTCAGGATGCAATCCACTTTCTACAAACGATGCTGTTGCTGCTGCTCTTGTTGAGAAAGGCGCATCAGTGTATGCTTGGCATGCGAATTTCGATGATTATTATTGGTGCATTGAGCAGACTATTAAAAATAAACCGAACTTAGTGCTTGACGACGGCGCAGATCTTATTACAACCTTGCATCAACATCATCCTGATTTCTCGAAAACATTAATCGGAGGTACCGAAGAGACTACAACAGGTGTGCATCGCCTTAGAAAACGTGGCGAGGCAGGGGAATTGCTTTTCCCTGTTTATGCTGTAAATGATGTGGAAACAAAATGGGATTTTGATAATGTTTATGGAACGGGACAATCTACAATTGACGGGATTTTGCGAGCAACTTCTGTTCTTCTTGCAGGAAAGAAATTTGTTGTTGCGGGTTATGGACATTGTGGTAAAGGTGTGGCGATGCGTGCAAAGGGCTTAGGTTCCGATACTATTATCACAGAAGTAAAACCAACAGCTGCATTGAAAGCTTTGCTTGAGGGACATAATGCAATGACTATGAATGAAGCTGCAGAAATTGGTGATATATTTGTTACTGCTACAGGTGTGAAAGATGTAATTCGCAAATGGCATTTTGAAAAAATGAAAGATGGAGCAATAGTTTGCAATACAGGACATTTCGATGTTGAAATCAACGTGCCTGAACTGGAAGAATTAACAGTTTCAAAACGCGAAATCAGGCCAAATTGCGAAGAATATACATTGAAAAATGGTCGCAGAATTTACTTACTTGCTCAAGGTCGGCTTGTCAATCTTGCTTCTGCTGAGGGACATCCTTCAGAGGTTATGGATATGTCCTTTGCAAATCAATTCCTTTCACAATTGCGATTGCTTGAAAATCATAAGAATGGTGTAAAATTACCCAATCTTTGCATTGATTTGCCCGAAGAACAGGATGAACAAGTCGGCAGATTAAAGCTTGAGAGTATGAATATTAAAATTGACCATTTAACGGAAGATCAAATCCATTATATTAATGATTTTAATGCAGGGACTTAATAAATCTAATAATTTCATCCTATCTTGATTAATCTCTTGATAGGATGAATGTTATATTATTTATTTAATGCTGATTTGTTTTATAGATGAAATTTTTCGAGTCCTTAGATAATCAAAAGAAAACAAACTTATTCATTATCACAATGATAGTGATTATTGCTATTGCTTATTTTCTTTTTTCTCCAAGTGGAATCATCAATAGAGTAATTCAACAGAAAAAATATACGAAATTGCAGGCATTAACTGTGCAAGAAAAACTTATTAATGATTCTTTAACAAAAAGAATTGATCAACTTCGCAATGATTCTCTCGAAATAGAACGCATTGCCCGCGAAAAATATGGTATGAAAAAACCAGG
>JAGOIG010000018.1 GCA_017995735.1 Candidatus Kapaibacterium sp.
TTAAATTAATAAAAATTGCTTATTAAATTGTCTTTGAATTCTTTAGTAAAGATAATCTAAAAGTTCACTAATTTTGTATTATGCTAATTGAAATTTTTCTCATCATTAATTTAATTGAAAAATTCAGATTTAATCACAAATGTATTTATAGACGTTTATATGTTTGTATTTAATTCTAAAATTTTCAATGGAGGGATTTTCATTAGTAATCAACAGGTTAATTGATTTTAATCAAATATGAAAAAAATATATATATTACTTGCATTTTCGATAACATTTCAATCGTGCCAATTAATAGTTATCCAACCCAAAAATAAGGTGAAAACTGTAATTATTGCAAATCAAGCTGCACCTCAATATGTATTGAATCTTTATCTGATGAACCTTGATAGTAATAAAGTTTACGAAGCATTATTCCTCCAATCTGATACGCTTGGTAGAAAACTTCTACCAATACAACAATGGGAAACTTACGATGATGTGTCTCGATTACAACGACAAATAGGATTGAAACCCATTACTGCTATTAAATTTGATACATTATCAGATAATTTGGTGCTGATGAATGTTGAATTTGATTATATTAGAAAAGCATTATTTTTAGCAAGCAAAATAGATACATCCTGGTTTATTTCCTGTAAAGCAAGCTGGAAAGAAGTTTATTACCTAAATAATTTGACGCAATAAGCAAGTTCTTTTGCAAGCTGACGAGTCAATTCCTTTCTTTCGTATTTTTCGACGACCGATTCATTCGGAATAGGGAGAGAATTTTTTTTCCATAAGTTATAATAATTTAAAATTGCCTTTTTCAATTCTTTCATATCATTAGGTGATGTTATAATTCCCGCACCTGTGCTTTCAACAATTTGTGTAAGTTCGCTTTTGGGTGATGAAAAAATTATAGGTTTTCTTGCTCCAAGATATTCAAATAATCTTCCTGGGGTTACAAGTCCATTTGGCATCATCAGCCATAGCACATCTGATTGGACCAATGCTTGAACAGATTGTATGTGGTTCAAGTATCCGAGTGTTTTTATATTTTCTTGTAAATTCAGTTTATTAATCATTTTTAGGAATTTCTTTTGCATAATCCCAACCATTCGAATTTCAAGTGTATCTTTCATTTCAGGTTTTTCTTGAATTAATTCAGAGACAGCCTGAAATAAGTATTTTGGAGTTAAATCTTGAGAAAATAGTCCCGAATGCGCGATTATAAATTTTGAATGCTTTATATTTTTATTTAAAGGGAGAATTTCTGGAGTATGTTGTTGATGTGATTTTGCTTTATTGAAATCTTCTTGATCATATCCGTGTGGTATTATAGTTATATCATTATGATTCAAAAATCGATAACGTTGAAGTATAGCATTTTTCATCTCACGAGTGATGACAATTGTTCGTGCTGCTTTTGTTAAAATTCGATTTTCAAGTTTAACTGCATAATTTTTATGAAATATTGTTGAATAAAAATAGTATGGATTATCTACCCATAAATCTCGATAATCTAAAATAAAAGGTATATTGTATTTATCGGAAAGTTCTTCGGCTACAAGAAAATCTGTGAATGGAGGAGCAGTAGCAAGAATTAGATCTATTTCATTTTCTTCAAATATTTTTTCTGCTGTTTTCAATGCCTTCTTTTTCCACATTCTTCTCGAATCTGGTTGAAAAATTGTTTGCAAAATTATTGCCTGCAATCTTTGGCGTAATCTCCCTGGATAAGAAAGAGTAAATTGTTGATTATTATTAATATTCTTCTGATTTTCACCGAAATTTTCATTATCCTCTTTTGTTTCTAAATTTGTTTTATTAATTTTTTTGGTGGATTTTGATAGATTTTCATCTGTTCTATAAATTTTAATATTTTTTTCAATTAGTTCATCAAGAAGAGAATAGTCATATTGATAATATGGAGCGCTTGTTGTCAGCACTATTGGATTCCATCCATACTCAGGAAGATATTTAACAAATTTAGATATCCGTTGCACTCCGCTTAATGCCATCGGTGGAAAATAATATGCAATTACTAGTACGTTAAGAGAATCCATTAAGAAGCAAATTTAAAAATTACAAAATTACTGAATATTTTTTCAGTATTTATAGTCATAATCTAATTATCATAATTAGTAAGCTTAGAAAGGTTTTAATTATGGTGTCAATATTTTATAAATTGGACCTTTAGGTGTCAATTTGCTTTCAATGAAATTTATCTGATATTCTTGAAAATCGCCTAAAGTAAATGAATCATATTTATTAATTAACTCGCGCAGCTTATCAATATCGGGAGATTTCGTCCTACATAATGTCAAATGCGGTTTAAATTTCTTTTTATCGGTTGGAATCAGCAACTCGTCGGTTATGGCTTGAAATTCATAGTGTAATTTGAATAGATTTTTGCTAGGATTATTTATATTAAAAACAAGCTGTGGATTGGGATTGAATTCCTTGAAAGTCATTATTCCCTGCACTCTAATATAATCTTTGTATGTTTTTAATAATGGCAGAGATTTTTCATTTAATTCTGTGAATTTCTCTTCGCTTATATTTCCCAAAAATAAAATTGTAAAATGTAAATTTTCGGGTTCGACCCATTTTCCTTTTACGTAATCATTAGCAACTGCTTGGAAACTAAGATATTTGCTGACGAATTCTTTTGTGTTTAGGAATGCTCCTATAAATAATCTCATTTGTTTATAAACATTTTAAGCAAAATTATGTATTTTTATTATATAAAATTTCATTAAATTAGTTTTTTTGAATTTTTTATGAATGGAGAATTATCAGAATTATTGAAATCTGAATTTAGTGGATTAATGGATAATGGCCAGCTTGATAATCCCGCATTAAGATTAGTTCAGTTAATTGCTTCGAATGCTGACTTAGGAATTATTGTACTAAATAAAAATTTAGAAATAATATTTTTTAATGACTATTATTCGAAATTTTCTGAGAATATTTATAATATAAGACCACATTCAAAAATGACAGTACATCAGCTATTCCCTGAGGATATTCGTGATGATTTAGTTGATAAATTAAACCAGTCTGTCAATGGTGCTCACTTAGATTTTATGAGTATTCATAAATTTCGTGATAAAAAGTACTTTTATAAGCGTATATGTACCCCAATTTTGAATAACAAAAACGAAGTTTTAGGTGTTCTTGCGTTGATATATGACCTCTCTGAACTTTATCGTAGTCAAGAAGACTTGGAACATTTAAACAAAGAACTTGATAAACGCGTCCGAGAACGAACCGAACAATTGGAAAAAGAAATTCATACACGTAAAGCCATAGAAACAGAATTAAAGATTGCCAAAGAGCAAATATCGGTTACCCTGCATCGTGAAAAAGAACTTTCTACTTTGAAAAGTAAATTGCTTGACAATATTGCTCACGAGATTAATACACCCTTAACTATTATTTCCAGTTCTGCTTTTTTAATTGAAAATTACCTTAATTATAAACAATATGATAATATTCCAAAATATTTGTCTCAAATTTATGATGCTGTGAAATCTTTGAACGAAATTGTAGAGCAAGCTAGCAAAGCTTCTAATATTTTTCTTGGGGACATTACGATTCAAAATTCAATCCGAAATTTAGTTGATTTTTGCGACCAGTTTATTGATAGGATTTCAGAAGCAAGTAATAAAGAACGGCATTTTAAAAGAGATTTTTCTTCGCGTATTATCATTTTAGAAACGGATTATGATATTCTCGAGCAGATACTTTCACAATTTATAAACAATGCTATTAAATATACTTTTGATGGAGGAACAATTATTTTGAAGCTTGAGGAAGGTGATAAAGATATTACAATTACTGTTATTGATGATGGAATAGGAATTTCCGAAGATGAACAGCAGCATTTATTTGATATTTTTTATCGGGGAAATTCTGTTATTGGAAAATATTCGGGTTCGGGTTTAGGTTTGAGTATCGCGAAAAATCTTGCTGATAAAATTAATGCTCAAATTCAGTTTGAAAGCCAAGAAGGTGTAGGTTCAAAATTTAGTTTAATTATACCCAAGGCTTAAGATTATACATTGGCATTTCTTTCTTTATTTCTTCGGCTAAATAAAATGAACCTAAAATTACAGACGTTTGATTTAATTCAATTAACCTTCTCAATGCAATGGAAACGTCAGGAAGAATTTCGATAGATTGTTCAGATATATAATTAGTTGCAATTTGCTTTAATAATTCAGGTTCAGTTGCTCTTTGAGTATTTGGTTTGGTCAATATCAAATATTTAATATATGGTGAAATTATTGAAAATATGCTTGCAGCATCTTTATCATCCATCAATGCCATTAAAAAAACGAATTTTTTATCTTTATTATCCATTTTGTCAATTTGTACGTTCATAGAGTTTGATATATATGAAAGAGTATTTGCGATCTCTTTTATAGCGCCTGGATTATGTCCTGCATCAAGAATAATCAAAGGATCTGCTTGTATTTTTTCTAATCTACTGGAAAAATGTGTATTTGGAATAACATTTCTTAATCCTTTTTGGATAGTATTATCATTTATTTTAAAATCCTCATCGAGCAAATATGTTGCTGCTATTGCCATCATAGCATTTTCTATTTGAAACTGTCCAATCAAAGGTGTGATGTATGTTTTATTATTGTGCTTATAATCAATTACATTAAACTTCGAAGACAAATCGGGGTTAATTTCAAAATTTTTTAACCAAAGTAAATCGTTTGTAAAAAATAAATCGCTTGAGACGGGTCTTGCTTGTTTAAAGAAAATATTTTGAAGATTTTTGTTCTTGTCAGAAATTAAACATTTGCTAGTTGGCTTTATTATTTTAGATTTATCAAAAGCAATTTGCTCAATTGTATTTCCAAGATATTGGGTATGTTCCAAACTGATTGGTGTAATAATTGAAAGGATTGGTGAAATGATATTTGTTGCATCATTCATTCCGCCCATTCCTGCTTCTATTATTGCAATATCAATATTCATATCAGCAAAATATCTAAATGCTATTGCTGTTGTCAATTCAAAAAAAGTAGCACCTATTTTTTCTTGAATAGGTTTTAAGATTTGAGCATAATCAATAAGAACATCATCTTCTATCATTTTTGTTTGAACTTGAATTCGCTCATTAAATTCAAGCACGTGAGGTGATGTATAAAGTCCTGATTTATAGCCAGATTCTATTAGAATTGATGCTATATTGGAAGCTGTCGAACCTTTGCCATTAGTTCCAGTAATATGAATACTCTGAAATTTTCTTTCGGGATGACCAAAAAATTCTGCTAATTGTTTAATTCGTTCGAGTCCTGGCTTTATTCCAAATCTATGCAATGAATATAACCAATCAAGAGTTGATTGTTTATCCATTTGATTTAATCCCAGAATATCTTTGTATTGGGAAAAGAACGATTGATTTTAATTTGTAATGAATCAGAAATTGGATTATTATTTAATCTTAATATTCTTAAAGTACTAGACAATTCAAAAAAACTTTCGGGAAATGATGATAAATTATTGAAGCTTAGATCTAGTTCTTTTAATGATTTCAAATGGCCAATTTTTGTAGGCAGATGTGTAATCTCATTTTCGTATAGTATCAATTTTTCCAAATTTGTAAGTTCAGATATAGTTTCAGGAATATATGATATTTGATTTTGAAAAGCGCGAAATTTGCTAAGATTTTTTAATTCATTGATAAAATCGGGAATTATTGTTAAATTATTTCCATTGATTTCAAGCTTAGTTAATTTTTTCAATTTTGCCATTGAATTAGGAAGAGCGGTAATATGATTCTCATAAGCTCGAAATTTTTCAAGATTAGCCAAATTTCCAATAGAATCGGGGATTTTGCTTAATTCATTTTCTGAAATTATCAGTTCTTTCAAATTTTGCAGATCCCCAATTTCCTCGGGCAAATTCGTTATTTGATTGTTATTTAGACTTATCTTAATAAGTTCATAGAGTTTGCCAATTGATTCAGGAATTTCTAACAAGTTATTCCAACTGACAATTAATATTTTGAGATTCTTAAGATTGCCAATTGTCTGTGGTAAATTTTTGAGATGGTTTCCACTTATATCAAGTTTTTCTAGTTTTTCTAATTTTTCAATTTCTTTGGGAATATTGGCTATTTGATTATTATAAATATTTAATTCTTTTAAATTAAGAAACTTAGTATTTTCCATTGGAAATTCAGTCAAATCATTATAATGTAAATCAAGAATTTCTACTTCTAATGGATTTTGTAAAGCATCATTTAGATTGTAGAAAATCTTTTTTTCCCTATTTGGTTCTAATTCCATATATCCTCCTCTTCAAAAAAATAAATTGTGAAAAATGTTCTGATATTATTTACAAATTAACAATTTCTTTACAAAAACAAAATAAAGAAACCATAATTTTATAAAAAACGAATAGAAATGAAATACATTTTTTATTTTATTATTGTAATAGTTATTTATAGACTGATACATTTTTTAACAACACCCTTCTTGAAAAAACTAAAAATTTATAAATATTACTCGCCATTATTTCTGATTGTTCCTTATATGCCCGCCAAATATGAGATACATCTTGGAACAAGCTGGGACTTTTTTAAATTGCCATCGATAAATACAAAAGTATATATTAATTATCTTGCAGAAGGGCTTCTGAAACTTATTGAAGATGTTGAAAAATGCAAAATTAAGTCCAATGCTGTATTTAAAGGAAACACATACTATTTCAAACCGAAAACACTCGAAAGGTTTGGTTTTACATTCCGAAAATTGAAACCAATTGAATTCATATTGTTTTTATTAAGTTATATTGAAACGACTATTCTTCATTCAATTTCCAATAAGAAATTGACAATTATACATTTGAACAATCTTTATATCTCTACAATTTCTGCTAAAGAACTTCTATATAAAAAGCAGGAACTCTTAGAATTCACATTATTAGAAAAAAGTAAACGAAAAGAGTATATGTTCCATTCCTGATTTTATTCCTTTTTCAAATAAGTATAGTTCTATATCGTTAAAAATATTGAAAGAAAGATTATTAATATATTACTTAATAATGGGCCAAATTCTTGATAGAATAAAAAATTTAGTTTCATCCGAAATCAATTCAAATAAGTTATCGAATTATGATGAAAATCGAATGAAAGATTTAGAACAAATCATTAAAGAATTGAATTCCACATCATCGAATTCTCAATTTAATAATCAAATGAATGATGAAAACAATAAATTTGATTTAAAAAATAATAAAATTACCTCTGAATCTCAAGCTTTAAAAATACTTGAATTGCCTGATGATGCAGATATTGAGATGATTAAATCAGCTTATAAAAAAAAGATGTTGGAATATCATCCTGATAGAGTAAGTAATCTTGGCAGGGAGCTACAAATTTTAGCAGAAATGAAAACAAAAGAAATAAATGAAGCATATGAATTCCTCAAAAAGTCCAAAAATATTGAGTAAGTCCAATATAATAAATGCACTTATTATAATTATTGTGGGCTGCGTAGTAGGTATATTATACAATCTACTTGTGCCAAATTCTTTACCCTGGATATATAAAAGCAATGTCAATCAAATTGTTAGTGATTCTATTTTGTTTTCCAATTCAACTAATGGAGTAAATAATAATAAGTTACAAAATGATAGTTCTGATAAAATTATAAGCCAAAAAGATCAAAAACAGGATAAACAACCTTTTAATATCGACGGCATACAAAATCAAAATATAAATCAAGAGAATAATAACGCGGCGGAAAATGCAAACCAATCAGAAATTAAAACAATTTCATATTCACAATTAGTAAGGATATTGAATGACCCTAATTTTATCATAGTGGATGCTCGACGGAATGAGGATTTTGCCAAAGCACATATACCTAATGCAATAAATATTTATGCATTAGATGACCCTGATATTAAGATACCGAAAATGATGAATTTGCCACCCAATAAAACAATTATTGTCTATTGCGATGGGGCTCAATGCGATTTGAGTCATGAACTTGCGAAGGAATTTCTGGAGGTTTTGCATTATCAAAGAGTGTTTCTTTATGAGGGTGGTTGGGATGAATGGACAAAAAAGCGAGGGGAAAAATGATAGAATCAAAAAAAGATTTTCGCTTAGAAATTGCTGAAAAACTTGGAATAATTGGACAGTCTGAACCCCTGATGCAAGCAGTTGAAACTGTATTTGATGTGGCACCGACAGACTTGACTGTTTTAATCACGGGTGAAACAGGAACAGGTAAGGAAATTTTTGCTCGCTCTATTCATAAACTAAGCCATCGCAATAAAGGACCATATTTAAGTTTAAATTGTGCAGCAATTCCTGAAACATTGCTTGAAGCAGAATTATTTGGATATGAAAAAGGTGCATTTACGGGGGCAAGTGATAGACGGATTGGATTTTTTGAATCTGCAAATAAAGGCACTCTCTTCCTTGATGAAATTGGCGATATGCCCTTGCAAACTCAGGTAAAAGTGTTGCGTTTTCTTGAGTCTCGTGAATTTTCACGCTTGGGTTCATCAGAAGTCCATACCGTGGATGTAAGGATTATTACAGCTACAAACAAGAATCTCGAGAAAGAAATACAAGAAGGCCGCTTCCGCGAGGATTTATTCTACCGCTTAAATTCTGTTAGAGTTCATTTACCTCCATTGCGCGAACGTAAAGAAGACATTCCATTACTTTTTGATTATTTTGCAAAGCAAATTGCACAACATTACGGATTTGAATACGCTGGAATTAGTCCCGATGCCATTGAAGTTCTCAAAAATTTGACTTGGCAGGGCAATATTAGAGAATTACGCAATTTTACTGAAAAGATTATTACCCTCGAAAAGGATAATTTCATCACTCTTCCCATACTACAAAAATATCTTCCACCCGCACTACCTAAAGATTCTGCACTTTTTACCCAAAAAGAACAAAATCTTATTGCTTTGCCAAAACAGGATGAACCAAAAAATTTTGAATCAGCATTGCTTCTAAAAGTGCTTTTTGAGATTGAAAATAGTCTGACTGAATTGAAAAATCAAAATTCACAATTATTCGCTAAACTTGAGAAAATTGAGGAGCAAATCATAAATAATCCACAAAATCAATATTATAACTTACAGGAAATTGATGAAGAAGATGTCAATGAATCTCAAAATATTATTAATATTGAAAAAAATGAGAAAAAATTAATTGAAGAAGCATTGAAAAAATATAAGCATAATCGCAAGCAAGCCGCTGCTGCTCTGGGAATTAGCTTACGTACACTATACCGAAAAATTGACCAATATAATATTAGTGGTTAAATGCTCGGTATATATATACATTTTCCTTATTGTATCCACAAATGTTTCTATTGCGATTTTTATTCTATTGAAGATTCCTCAACAATTGATGTTTTTTGCAATTTGTTGTTAAAAGAAATTGAGATGGCGTCTCAATATTTTTTTCGATTGCCACAAGAGATTGATACGATTTATTTTGGTGGTGGCACTCCATCATTAATTAATTGTGAGTATCTCGAAAAAATTTTAAACAAAATACTTAAATTTTATAAAATAGCTGATAATGTTGAAATTACATTAGAGGCAAATCCAGGAACTATTGACCAGAAATATTTAGCGGATTATAAATCACTTGGAATAAATCGATTAAGCATCGGAGTGCAGTCGTTCATAGATAGTGAATTACACTTTCTTCAGCGTATTCATAATGCGAATGAATCGATTGATACATTTGAATTAGCACGTAAAATTGGATTTGATAATATATCTATTGATTTAATATATAATTTACCAAATCAAACTACAAATAATCTAGAATATAATTTCAAAAAGGCGATTGAATTATCTCCTGAGCATATTTCAGCGTATAGCTTGATTTATGAAGAGGGCACACCTTTGCAAAAAGCAGTGAGACAAGGCAAAATTGTACCTTTGGATGAAAAGATTGAGGAAACTGCATTTATGTGCATAATTGATAAACTCACTAATTCAGGATATGAGCAATATGAAGTATCAAATTTTGCAAAATATGGGAAAAAGTCCCGGCATAATTCAAAATATTGGCATTATGAGCCATATATTGGTTTTGGACCCTCTGCTCATAGCTTCATTTATCCCATAAGACACTGGAATGTTGGGAGCATAAATAAATATGTAGAATTACTTCATCAAAATCAACTACCAATTCAAGAAAAGGAAGAAATTACATTAGAAAAAGAAATTGAAGAGAAAATTATGCTTGGATTAAGATCTGATGGTATTGATATTAATGAATTCAATATAAAATATAAAATAAATATTATGTATTTATTAAATGATATTTATCCTAATTATAATGAATTTATACAAATTTCAAATGGAAAAGCAAAATTAACGAAAAGAGGATATTTATTATCTGATGCAATTATAGTGGAGCTTATCTCAAAAATTAAAAATTAATTATCCATACAATATCTTATTATAATTTCAAATAAATTTATTAATTTGAATATTTTATAAACAACAAAAATAATTTTATAATATCAATTCGTCATAATATTTAAAATTATGAATAAAATTAATTTATAATAATTTTGTTTAATTTAAGGTAAATACAAATGAGAAAACCAAAGCCGAAATCGATTATAGGAACCGATCAAGCACGCCGTGTAATCTGGATGTATAATAAGTTTCTTGAGGGAAATAGCTATTCCAGTGCAGAAATGTATGAAGAAGTAAAAAAAACATTTAAAGTCGATTTATCGCTTCGCGCTGTTCAGCGGGATTTAAGGATTTTGCACGAAATGGTCCCAAATATGGAACAGGTCAATGTTGGGAGGCAAGTTTATTGGCAATTATCGAAAAATGCCTTGGCGCCACTTTATTTGTCAAAAATTGAAGCCAATGATAAACTTGGTTTTTATTTTCTTAAAGCCTATTTGAAGCAATTTAAGAATAGTGTAATTAGTGATGATTTACAAAAACTAACGAAAAAGATTGAAAAAATTGCTCCAGGAAATCTTTATATTGAGGAGAGCTTTAATGCTATTGCTGAACATGGAAAATTTGATTATCAAAATCATAATGTACTTTTTGAAGAATTAGTCGAAGCAATACTTAATAAGCAATGGTTGAACATTGCATATCGTGATATTTTTACATCAGAAGTGCATCATCAATTTGCACTTTTTCGTGGTTTCTTCTTTTTTAGAGGGTCGATATTTTTTATTGCTTTTGTTCCACGAAAACATAATGATATTGCAATACCTCTTGAAAATATATCCACTACAATCCCTGCGGAACCATATAATGAGTATGTGCCAGAATTCGATGCAAAGTCATTTTTTGAAAATCGCTATGGAGTGAGCGATGGGGAATTAATTGAAGTGGAATTGAAATTCCTACCCGAAATTGCTCCAATTTATGCTTCAAGGCAATGGCATCCAAAACAGGAAGTTCTACCTCAATATGATGATTCCGTGATAATCAAATTTCCTATCATTATGAATGTGGAATTTGTAAAATGGGTGATGAGTATTGGTAAAGGCTTGAAAATATTATCCCCACAAGTCTTGATTGATATGGTTAAGGAACAATACCAAGCTTTTTTGAGTTCGAATAGTTAGTATGTCATTTTTAATTCTTTTATTGGGGAGAATAGGGGATATGGTACTCTTAACTCCCTTTATTAAAATTCTATCCGAAAATTTTCCCGATGCAAAAATTGACATTCTTGCATCAAGACATAATTGGGTGATTTTAAAAGATAATCCAAGAATATCCCAAATTTATATTTATAATAAAGAACCCTGGAAAGTACCTACCTTATTCATTAAACTTCTATCAAGAAAATATTCATATTATATTGATCCGAAAGACCACTATTCGACAGAGAGCCAAATTTTTTCAAAAATTGTAAGAGCTGAGAAAAAGATATATTTTTCAAAAGATTCAAAATCAAATATTCTTCCACTTCAACGAATTGACAACAATAGTGGCTTGCATTTTTCTCAAAAACTTATGCAACCGCTAAAATATTTAGGCATAGAATTTCCTGAAAAACCTATTCGACCCGAATTATTTGAGGATAATAATTCGCATACATTCATTTCTAATTTTTATCAAAATTTATCACCTAATAAAATGAATATATTGCTAAATATTTCTGCAAGTAAGGAAAATAAAATGTGGGGCCTAGAGAAATGGATTGAATTTTTGAGTTTAATTAATATTAATGATTTTAATATTATTATAAGTGCAGATCCTAAGGAAAGAGATAAATTGATTGCATTAAATAATAAATTCCTTAATACAATAATAACGCCCGCACGAAATTTTTTCGATTTAATATCTCTAATTAAAAATGTTGATTTAGTGATAACTCCCGACACATCAATTGTACATATTGCATCTGCTTTCAATAAGCCAATTTTGGGGCTTTTTTCAGGCTTGCGGTGGAACCGAACACTTTTTGAACCCTTATGCGATATAAAGTCAATTGTAACTGCTGCAGATGGTATTGATGATATTAGGCAAATTCCTGTCGAGGAAGTTAAAAATTCCTTTGATAAATTAATCGATATTTTACAAGATGGTCAATATTCTTCAACTTAGTAATAAATAATATTAATTTTTATCTAAAAAATCAAATAATTCTAAATTATTAAATATTTAATTTACTTTAATATATAGAAATAACATAGCATTGTCAAATTTTGTAAAAATATTAATTTTTATGGCATAATTTTTCTAATTATTTCTAAAAATATGCTAATTTTGAACGATAATATTATTTAAATGGCATAATTAAATGGCTGAAGAAGAATCAAGAAAACAGGAAAAACAGGAACCAGAAAAACCAAAGAAGGAATCGAGTAATAAAATTTTGAATGCTCCACTTCCTTTAATAATTGGTGTGGGTGTCGGTGCTATTGTTTTAATTTTAGTTGCAGTTATTTTTGGTTATTTTATTGCAACCCGATTATTTCCATCTCAACCCAGTAGCGCACAAGTTCAAACAACAGAAAGTAAAGCTAATGAGAAATCTGCAACGGTAAATCTTCAAAAAACAATTTTTTTGGAAACGGGAAGAATTACAACAAATCCACGAGATGGTGCGACAACTTTTGTAGTTGTTAATCTTGGATTGGAATTTATGAAAAAAAATGAGGATGATAAGGCATTAGAAGGCTTAACCGATGCAGGAGGTAAAATCAAATCCGATGAAGTTATCGTTCAAAAATTGCTTGCACGTATTAAAAGTAGCGTTAATGGATTCATTGCATCCTATAATTTACAAGAATTGCAAGCACAACGCCCGCAGCTGGAGGAACAATTTAAAACAAATTTACAACCAATTTTTGATGAATACGGTTTAAGATTGGTAAAGGTTGGTCTTATAGAATTTATAATTCAAGAATAAAATGGCAGAATTATTATCACAAAACGAAATTGATAACCTCCTTTCCGAAATGTCAAGCGGAAGGGTTAATGTTGATGAAGTTATAGCAGGCAAATATAAGTCAAAAGATATTTCAGCGTATGATTTCCGTCGTCCAAATAGGGTTTCAAAAAATCAGCTTCGGACAATGCAAACTGTACACGAAAATTTTGCAGAAACATTTGGCTATTATCTTGTTTCACGCTTACAATCATTAATTTCTGTTGAAGTAACATCTATTGACCAATTATTTTATTCTGAATATATTCTATCAGTATCAAATCCAAGTTGCTTATATGTGTTTGATATCGAAGGAACAGACGGCAATGGAATTCTCGAGGTAAGTCCCCAGCTTGCTTTGGTGATTGTCGAAAAATTACTTGGTGGGAGTGGGGAGGTTGCACCAAAACCACGTTCTATAACTCCAATCGAGCAATCTGTAATACGTGGTATTGTCGAGCATGCCCTTTCTGACTTACGTAATGCCTGGCGTTCAATTACAGAAATAAATTTTAAATATTCACGTTTAGAAATGGAAGCCGACTTCGTGCAAATTGCACCCTCATCTGAAATTGTTTTAGTTGTTTCTTTTGACGTTAATATTGGCGTGAACACTTATTTGATGAACTTATGTTTTCCAACTTTCGCTTTGGAAGAAGTTTTAGCTAAACTCAATCGACAACAAATTACTGCACCAACGGTTACGCTTACACCTCAAAAACGAAAGGAAAATATCGAGTTAATTAATAAACAAATTTCTTCGACTTTTTTAGTTGTGCAGGCAGAGCTTGCAAAAACAAGTATAACAGTTGGTGATTTTTTGAACTTAGAAATTGGCGACATTATTAAACTTGATAAAAAAGTAAATGAAGAAATAGAAATTTCAATAAATAATAGAAAAAAACTTCTTGGAAGGCCTGGAAGCGTTGATGGAAAACGTGCAGTACAGGTGACGCGCTTCCTAAAAGAAGAAGATATTGTTGAACCAGATTTGAGATTTAAAGAGGAGATATAAAATGGCAATGTCTCAAGAAGAAATTGATGCTCTTATTAGTAGTGGTGGGGATGAAGAGCAACAAGTTCAAGAAGAGCCTAGAGCTACTACACAGCAATCACAGAATAAGGGTATCAAAAGTAGCGAAAAGCCCGAAAATACAAGTCCAAAATTAGAATTATTACTTGATTTGCAGTTGCCTGTTTCAATTGAACTCGGGCGCACAAATATGCTAATTAGGGATATTTTGCAGCTTGGACGTGGTTCTGTGATTGAATTTGATAAATTAGTTAGCGAACCTGTGGATGTTATAATTAATGGTAAAAAGATTGCCGAGGGCGAGGTTGTAGTGATTGATAAACATTTTGGTATCCGCATAACTCAGCTAATTGACCGCGAAGATAGAGTAAAATCATTGAATATATAATTAAGAGAGTTATCCAATGAATCAATCAATTTTAACTTCCTT
This sequence comes from Candidatus Kapaibacterium sp., assembly GCA_017995735.1. Classification (GTDB taxonomy): domain Bacteria; phylum Bacteroidota; class Ignavibacteria; order Kapaibacteriales; family UBA2268; genus UBA2268. The sequence continues at coordinate 14,884 of JAGOIG010000018.1, forward strand.
TCTTGTCCTTGCAATATTTGTCGTCATTCTTTTCTTAATATCGATCTATTTAAAGAAACTACAAAAAAATAAAATAAAAAAAATTGGGAATTATGAAGGCAAAGTCATAGGGCGTATCCCGCTGACTCAGAAGGCTTCTCTATTTATTGTTAAAGTGGGCGAGCAGACTTTCCTGATTGGCTTAGCTGAGAAAAATATAACTTTTATTTCTGAACTTTCTCCGAAAGAACAGCCAACAACTGAATCAATAAATAATTTAAAAAACAATTCAAATATACAAAATAGTGGGAATATTGATTTTATTAAACCAATTGAAAATCAATCCCTTTCATTTTCATCATTTTTAAAAACAGCATTTAACAAGAATAATTAAGATATAGCGCAAGCATTCTTGCTTGTGGAGAGGGGCGTATTGAAACGCCCCTTAAATTTTTTTAATTTTTCTTTTAATTATTATTATTGTCTAATAGTTTCTTCATTTGCTCATCAATTAATTCTGCAAAGGAGAAATTCCCAACATTATTAGGCTTCGATTCAGAAATAAGCATTGGCGCGACTTGTTTTTCTTCATTTGCTCGAGTGTTAGCGCGACGAGTATGCTTTTGCTGATTTTCTTGTTCGATTTTATGGAGTTGTTCTTGTGTTTCATCGCCAATCATTTCCAAAATTATGGAATGTTGTGATGCAATAACATCAGCGACTTTGACTTCTATGTTATCGCCTTTTTTAAAGGGAAATTTCCCATTTCTAATGTTTCCCTTCATTTTACTTTTTGGTAAAAATCCATCAATATTGTTATCGATGGTCACGATAGCACCTTCGGGACGGGTCTGCTTTATTGTTGCATTTTTTATATCGCCAATTTTAAAGTTTTTCTCTATCTCAGGCCAGGGATTTTCTGATGTATTTCGATAACTTAATGAAACAAGATTTTTCTCAGGGTTGATAGAAATAACTTGAGCTTGGATTTCCTGGTCCTGTTGTAATATTTCTCTTGGATTATTTACTCTTTGTGTCCAGGAAAGTTCCTGATTGCGGATTAAACCATCGAGCCCATTTTCTAATTCAACAAAAACCCCAAAATCTACAAATCTTTTTACTTTTACATTATGTATTGAGGATACGGGATATTTTTCTGCAATATTAAATTGATGTGTTGGTCGAGCCCCTTTTTCAAGATCAGCAATACTTAAACTGATTTTTTTCTTGATAGGATCGATGCCTATAACCACAGCTTTTACTTTATCACCTTTTTTGAAAATTGTACGGGGGTCATCGATATGTTTTCTTGAAATACGTGAAATATGAACTAATCCTTCCACTCCACCTAAATCTACAAATATTCCAAAATTTGCAATAGATGAAATTGTACCTTCGACAATTGTTCCAATTTTTAAATCTTGGAAAAATTTCTTTTCAATTACATTTTTTCTGCTTGCAATAATATTTCGTTTATGAGCGGGAACCTCATCATTGATTTCAAGAATTTCAACTTCTAACAAATCGCCAACTGTTCTGATTAAATCTTCTTCACTGATTTGATTTATATCTAAAAATGAAAAATGCGAAATAGGTAAAAATATAGGCAATCCTTCATAATTTAATCTTAATCCACCATTTACTCTATCTTCAACCTTCGCGAAAATTGTTTGCCCCGCCTCCTTTATTGATTTTAATGTTTCAAGAACCTCTTGATTGATTTGAGGTTTTGGAGCTTTGTGTGATTTGCTCGACTCGCTATGTTTGTGAGTCTTTTGAATATTTTCTTCCTCTGCTTTTGCCTGCATTTGGTCTGTTTCGATAGTAGGATTCAATATTTCTTCACTAACTGAGGAACTAACAGTAGAATCTGGTATCGCTTTATTTGAATCTTCCGAAGAACCAATTTCAACAGGTTCCTGAGCAACTTCTATTGGATTTTCCGCTATAGGTATGCTTTCGGTTGATTCAGTGATAACCGAGGAAAAATTCACTTGCTCATCACTTGGTTTAAAATTTTCATTTTGATTTGGTTGAATATCTTCTGAATTTTGAATTTCATTATTGTCAAAATTCTCATTTGTGTTATCATTTGAGGGATTGATAACAAAACTATCGTCTGCCATTATAAATTCCTGAATTTTTTAGATAAATTAAATATGATAGGACTAAACCCATAATTAAGAAAACACAAAATTATGAAAAAAATAAATAATAATAATTATATATTAAAAATTAATCGGTTTCGTACAATTTTTTCTGCCCAAATTAATGCTTGCAATGTGCTTTTGCAATCAGAGATATTTTTCCCAGCAATATCGAAACCTGTACCGTGGTCAGGAGATGTCCGAACAAAATTTAAGCCTGCCGTGAAATTTACTCCACCATTTTTGCTTGTCATTTTCATTGGGGTCAATCCCTGGTCGTGGTACATTGCGAAGATACCATCGTAATTATGCCAATTGCTATGAGCAAAAAAACTATCTGCGGGAAATGGTCCTTCAACTAAATTTCCGATATTTCTAAACTTTTCTATTACGGGAATGATTAAATCAATTTCTTCTTTCCCAATATCTCCATTTTCACCTGCGTGAGGATTTACACCAAGGACAGCAATTTTTGGATCCTTAATTGCAAAATCGAATTTTAAAGAATGAATAAAATTTGCAATCTTATTTTCCAATAATTTTTCAGAAATTGACAATACTACATCTTTTAATGGAATATGAATTGTTGCAAGTGCCACTCGCATTTTATCATTAAATAAAATCATTAGATAATCTTTAGTATTATCCTTTGCCGCTAGATATTCAGTATGTCCTGGATAAGAGAATTCAGCTAAATGCATTGCATTTTTTGAGATTGGCAAAGTGAGCAATGCATTATATTTTTTCGATAATATAAGGTCGGTTGAACATTCTAAAGATGAAAGAGCAATTTCAGCAGATTTCTTAGTTATAGCACCGAATTCAATTTCATATTCTTTTCCAAGATCAATAATTTCGATTTTTTTATTATCAATTATTAAATTCTGATTCTCAAAATCATATTGAAAATTAATTTTTTTAAGATAATCATCAATAATAGATGAAGATGCGGCAATAGCTACAGAATTATTCAAAAAAAAATCAGCATTACATTCTTTGACTGCTTTTGCAAATGTTTCAAGCCCGATTCCATTAGGATCGCCAATACTTGTGATAATCTTCATTCTTCTCTCAAATTTTCTGATATTTCAAATCTACTTGCTCTTATGGATGGATAATATGCCGATAATACAGCAATAATAATAGCTATTAAAACTATTGTAACTACATCAGGATATTTGACTAATACAGGAATATAATCCATAATGTATTTTGTCGCATCGATTTTGAACCATTTATAATGAATTTGCCCATAACATAAAGCAATGCCCATAGTTCCGCCTAAAATTGAACCTATTATACCAATAATACTTCCCTCTAATAAATATATCTTTCTTATAAAATTAGTTCTTGCACCGATTGCTCGAAGTATTGCAATATCCTTGCGTTTTTCAATTATCGTCATTGTCAGTGACGAAAAAATATTAAAAACTGCTACTATTACAATTAATCCTAAAAGCAAGCTTGCTGCTGTTCGCTCGAATTGCATTACGCTATAGTATGCTTTATTTAAATCTTTCCAATTTTCAATTTTATAATTTGGAAATTGTTTTTTAAGTTCATTTGTTATTTTATCGAGTTTATTTAAATTTTTTATCCGTATTTCAATTGTGTTATAAGATTCGAGATTGTTGTCTCTAAAATATTTAAGCATAATAGGACTTGAAGCAAAAGCGTAATCAATATCATAATCTTTTACATTTGATTGATAAATTCCGCCAATTATTGCTGATGAAAAATTGGGCAATTGAAATGTCAAAAGCGATTGTTCTATATTGTTAGTAAACAAAATTTGCATTGTATCAGAAGGTAAAGTGTGCAAAGCGTCTGCAAGCCCAGCTCCAATCCATACGCAGGGCAAATTTCCAATCTGATTGATTTTTGTGCTACCAATAAGCAGATTATCATTCAAAAATTCAAAATAACTTTGATTCTGAGAAACTAAAAGCTTAATATTTACAACACGAACAGCATTCTGCTTGAAAAAAACAACACGCGAATTTTGAATTGTTGCGAATTTATCAATTTCTTGATTGTTTTTTAGATAATTATTGATTTGAGTATAATTTAAATTGTTATTAGCCATATTTGATATTTGTATATGAGGGTCAAAACCAACAATTTGCTTTATTGCAATATCTTGAAAGGCATTGAATATAGAAATCACAATTATCAATGCTGCAACTCCAATAGTAATTCCAATCAAAGAAA
>JAGOIG010000149.1 GCA_017995735.1 Candidatus Kapaibacterium sp.
TGTTACAACATCAGGGCGTAATCTAACAATCATATCTCTGCCTTGATAAACATCCGATGCTGTACCGACAACTTCTATCCCAGGATCTTTACTCAATCCTTTGGATAAAATATTACGAACAAGAGAGGAATCATCTATAATTAAGACTTTTATTCTAGTTATTTTCTTATTAGGCGAGTTCTCGAAATCAAAATTTTGATTCATTTAATATTAAAATTTTATTTTTTATAAATAGAAGGTGCAATATACTGAAATTTTGATTTAGTTCTATCAATAGTTTCTGCATGTCCAATAAATAAATAACCGCCAAAATCAAGACTATTATATAAATTCTGGACTACTTTCGTACGAGTTTCTTTATCAAAATATATCATCACATTGCGGCAGAAAATAATATCGAATGGTTTCTTAAAATGATAATTTGAAGAAATAAGATTGAACCGTCTAAAAATAACTTCAGATTTAATATCAGAATTGATTTCTAATTTATTTTCATCAATTTGTTTAAAGTATTTTCTTAACCATTCAGCATTAAAACCTTTAAATTTAACAGGATCGTAAATACCTTGTATTGCCTTTGAAAGGACGGTAGTTGAAATATCAGTAGCAAGAACACCTGATTTCCATTTATTATAATCATTTTTGAAAAATTCCTTCATAATAATAACAAGCGTATAAGGCTCTTCGCCAGTTGAGCAGCCTGCACACCAAACACGTATATCGTAATCACTTGATTGTATTTTTTTCCCAATAATTTCTGGTAACACGGTATTTTGAAAATAATTAAAATGATCACTTTCACGACCGAAAAAAGTATGATTTGTAGAAATATTATCAATTAATTCTGTTAGTAATGCACCTGAACGGTCATTTAGTAATTCATTATAGTAATCTTTAAAATTGTTTAATGAATGTTTCTTAAGAACTTTTTGAAGTCTTCCTACAACAAGTGATTTTTTTTGTTCGCTAAGTGAAATACCTGAACTTGAATAAATTAATTGACGCATCAGATTAAATTCTTCGTCGCTTATTGAAATTGTATCGAATTGATTGTTTGAATTTGTTGGGTTTATATTTTCCATTTATTATTACTGGGAAATTAATAGTTTTTCTAAATCAAGCAAAATGATTACTTCGTCATTATTAATTTTAGAAATCGATTGAATATATTTTGATTGTGTGCCTTTGTATGTTTGTGGGGGTGGTATAGATTTCATAATGTCAATATCTACAACTTCAAGAACATTATCAACTATTAATCCGACAGAATATTGATTAAAAGATACTATTATAATGCAAGTTTTACTTGTATAGGGTATTTGTTGTAATCCAATTCTTTCGCGTAGTTCAATAACAGGAAAAACATTGCCTCGAAGATTTATTAAACCCTTAACAAATTTTGGTACATTTGGTAAAGTAGTAAAGGAGCGTATACCAATAATTTCATTAATATTTTTTACATAAATTCCATAGATCTCATTGCCAATTTTAAAGGCTAAATATTTGCTAAGTTGCTCGCTTTCACTCTCTAAATTATTATCAAACTGACTGTTATTTTCCATATTTATTTAATTTTTTACGATAATATTTCATTTGCAATAGTGAACGGGTTTTCGAATAATTTTAACGTGTTTTCAATATCAATAATAAGACCTATGTTTCCATCATTTAATATCATACATCCTGTAAGCCCGGGCACATTACCGATATAATCAGAAAATCCTTTTATAACTATTTGTTGATTGCCCAGTAGTTCATCTACTAAAAAACAACATTGTTCATTTTTCCCTTGAATTAGCATTGCGAAGCCCTGTTCGATATTATTATGTTTAGGTTGTATTTTGAAAATCTCATATAATCTAATAAAAGGAAGGAGTTTATTATGAGTTTTTATCATTTCCACCCCATCCATTGTTTTTGTGATAAGATAAGAATCAGTCTTAAAAGTTTCAATAACATTAAGAAGTGGTAATGCAAATACTGTATCTCCAACTTTTACAAGTAAAGCATCCATAATAGCAAGTGTAAGGGGAATTCGTAAAGTAAATGTAGTACCTTCATTTATTTTCGAAATAACATCTACACTACCTTGTAATTTATCGATGTTCTTTTTAACAACATCAAGCCCAACGCCTCTTCCTGAAATATCCGAGACAGTTTTAGCAGTTGAAAATCCAGGCTCAAATATCAATTGTATAAGATCTTTTTCTGACAAGCTGCTATCAGTAGAATTGATGAGACCACGTGAAATTGCTTTTTCTTTAATAATATCGGGATTTATACCCTCACCATCATCAGTTATTGTTATAAGAATCTCATTCCCATCATAACGAGCTGCTAAATGTATTGTCCCAGTTTCGGGTTTTCCTTTAGCAATACGTTCTTCGGGGGATTCTATTCCGTGATCAAGTGCATTACGAACAAGGTGCATTAGTGGATCAGAAATTTGCTCAATAATATTTTTATCCATTTCAGTTTCTTGTCCTGACATTATTAAATTGGCTTTTTTACCTAATTTCAATGATGTATCTCGAACAAGGCGCTTCATTTTATTGAATAGTCCACTTAAAGGCATCATACGAACTGACATTGTTATTTCTTGCAACTCTCGAGTGATTTTATTTAGTTGGCTTGTAGCTTTAGAAAAATTAGGAAGCTGTAAATTAGCAAGATCTGGGTTGTTTGTGATCATATTTCCCGTAGTTATTAATTCACCTACTAGATCAAAAAGTTTATCTATCTTAGTAGTATCTACTCGTATATCAAGCTTTGGTGTATTATTTTGATTTTTAGTAGTATTAATTTGCTCTTGTGTCTGAGGTTCAATTTCTATTTGTTTTTCTGGCTTTTGCTGTGGAATTTGTTCTGTTGAAGTTTGTGGAGATAATTGCTTTTCCTTAATCTCTAAATTTGATGATTGATGAACTTTTTCTGAAATTTGATTAATTCGTTTTCTTATGGCTTCTGTATTGCTTAGTAGAATTGATATGATATTTGATTCGACAAATAGTTCATTTTTCCTGATTGAATCTAATATAGTTTCTGTTTCCATAGCAATATCTTGAATTTCACTGTAGCCCATAAATCCCGAATTTCCTTTAATACTATGAACCATTCCGAAAATATTTGAAATAATTTCATAATTATTTGGATCTTTTTCTAATTGAATTAACATATTATCAATATTATCCAAGTAATCCTTTGTATCAGATAAATATGTTTCAATCATATCCTGTGATATTAGGCTGTTCGCATCTAGTTGTTGCTCAGTAAAATTATCAATACCTTCTTCAGGATTATCTGTTTCATCAATTGATGGGATAGTCTCTAAATCTATATCATTTAGTCTATATTCATTTTGGAAAATTTCATTTGAATTTTCATTAATAGAATTCTGTATAGAGTTGATTGCATTATCTAATAAAAAAAGAATATTTTCAACATCATTTGCCTCTTTTTCATCAGAGAATTCGTTTGATACTAAAACAAGTATTTCTCTAATCAAATCAAGCGTTGAATAAATAAGACTAATAATATTGTCATCAATTAAGCTTGGGTTTTTTCTCAAAATATCGAGCAAAGTTTCTGCTTTGTGTGTCAAAGCATTTAAATTATTTAATCCAAAGAAGAGAGATAATCCTTTAATTGTGTGAAAGACACGGAAAACGGCGTTGATATTTTCCTTGTCATTTGTATCATTAATATTTTCAATAAGAGGTTCGACTGAATCAAGAGAATCAAGCGATTCAATCACAAAGGATTTTATCATTTCTTTTGTTTCATTATCCAAAATCCATCTCCTTAATAATCTAAAAAAATTATGAGATAATATAAAATATAAAATTACAAAAAATTCTCAAATAATCAAGAAAGAAACAATGTAATTGAAAAAAAAGTAATAATTTGCATATTTATTATTTTGTTGAATAAAAAAATAGAAAAAATGGCAAAATATCGAATTGCGTGGCTCCCTGGAGACGGAGTTGGCGTTGATGTACTT